>NZ_LMGC01000009.1:0-119904 GCF_001427045.1 Ensifer sp. Root558
AAGCCGAAAGGCCGGAAGCGTGGCTGTCCCTCAATCATCACCTGCATCTCAGTGATCCGTTCTCTCAGCGGACGCGGTCTCTTTCATGCCACCTCCTTCGTTGAAGCATCCTTGCGGCCAAGGCGTTTGCCACCTCGTGGTGGTATTCCGGCTTGAGCGCGAGCAGCTTCCTCGTCATCAGGGATTCGGTCAGGATGCGGGGTTGGTCGCAGCCGAGCTGCGCCAGCCGCTCCGTCGCGCCGTGCTCCGCCTCGTAGGCGGCAAGCACGGTTTGAACGCGCTGCCAGAAGAGCGTTTCCGGCAGGTTGTAGCAGTGGTCGAGAAGGTGGGAGATCTCACTCAAATTGTAGACGAACAGCGTGTCCATCACCAATTCGCGCAGCGAATCCAGGTTGTCCGTCCAATAGAACTGGTCGGGCTCCGCCTCCCGGTAGATCGGCTCGAGCGACAGGAAATCCGGCGCCTTTTCCGGCGCGCGCAGAAAGCCCGGCGAAAACTCGATGCTCTCGTGAAAATCGCGCAGGATCAGCCGGGCCGGCCAGCCATCGCGATGGACGAGCAGCATGTTCTGCCCGTGCGCTTCTACCGCAAGCCCATGGTGCACCAGCAGGTGCCAGACAGGCAGGACCGCGACTTCAATCAGGCGGTTGATCCAGGGCATCAAGCCGAAGCGCTGGATCCAGTCGTCGGCGAAGGCACGCCCGTCCGCTTCGACCATCATCAGCGCGTTGAAGGGAATGACGGCCTCGCCGGAGCCAAGCGTCGCTTCCGCGTTCTCGCGCCAGATGGCTGCGACCTGTCCGGCCAAAGGGCCGTCCCTGTCGGCTATGATGCCGGCATATTCCTGCAGGACGGTGAGCGGATAGCGGTCGCGAAAGGCCGGATCTCCGGCAACCATCTCGGCGATCCAGCGCGAGATCACCGGCGCCGTGCAGACCGAATGCGGCTCAAGGGTACGGCGCGACGAGGTGTTGACGATGTTGAGCGGCAGCTTGACGCTCGCGGCCAACGGTCGGTCCCGGTTCAACAGGGATCGGACCGACTGCGTCGCCGTGTATCGGTCCCCCGCCGGGCCGAGGCAAAGGGCTTCGCCCGCGGCGATCCAGCCAGAAAGCTGTCTCTCACGGAGTTCGCGCCATTGCCAGGGATGCAGCGGTACGAGACCGAACGCATCAGGCGAAACACCGCGCTCTTGCCGCTTCGCCCGGAGTTCGGACCAGGTTTCCTCCCCCAGTTCCGCTTCCCAGAAGGCATCCTCGTCACCGGGGATCGCGCAGCGAAGATGCTTGCGCGCCACCAGAAGCCAGACGAGCTGGAACGCTCCTCCCATTTCGGGCCCATAGGCTGCATGGTCGGCGACGGAAAAGCCGGTACGCGCCTTGTAGCAGGGATGATAGGGATGGCCCTCCTCAAGCGCTCCCTCCAACTCCGCAAATGACAAAGCGCGGCGCAGCCGCGCCGGTACCTGACGCTCGTTCCAGGCGCTGAAGGCGATCGTCTGCGTGAGTTCGTTGAGCAGCTTTCCGCGCGTCGGTCCGCTGCCCGGCAGGACGGATACCAGCTGCGCCAGCGGCGGCACGACCCAGCCGTCCGCATCATCGCGCATCTCTACCGATCCGGCAGCCAGCCGGAGCCGGCCAAAGGGGCCGATGGCGCCGTGGCAGCGGAACTGCCGGCCGCCGATCGACCAGTGGAAGGTGGTGACATCCCCGTCCGTGTGCTCGCTGGCCTCAACGATACCTTCGAACAGCAGCGCGGCAACGAGCTGGCGAAGCACCCGCTCGTCCGGGCGGCCCTTGAGATCAAGAGGCAATGGCATGGTCGGTCCTCGGCGCAGTCAGAACAGCCGGCGCCCTCAGCGGGTTCGGCACGGGGCGATAAAGGGACGGCGCGTTGCTGGATTGCAGTTCGTCGACGTCGTAGAGACGCGTCGTCAGGTTGGCCTTGGAGACGATCGTCGGCAGGTCGAGCACGTGACGGGCAAAGTCACGCCCGGCGCCACTCATTCGGCTGGCATAGCGCTCGAGATGCCCGCGCAGTTCGCGCAGGAGCAGGCTCTCATCGCAGAGCCCGTCATGGCCCATGCGGCTTATCACCGAGAAGACCTGATTGACGATCAGGTAATAGGCGAAGCGATCCCGAATCTCGCTCTCGGCAAAATAGAGGGACGCGATCGTTTGCGTCTCGGGCACATGGCCGGCAATCAGGCTGCGGTACCGCTCCGAGAGATAGAAGCCCTGATTGTCCCGATAGTAGCTGACGGACGGATAGCCGGTGCCGACGTCCAGCAGGCTGTTTTGCTGGTGGGCTTCGAGCGCTATACCATAATCGTCATAGAGGCGGATCAGCGGCTCGACGGCGCAATCGAGATACCGGCGAAACCAGAGGTGCGTCGCATCGAGCAGGCTCTCGCCCGTACGGGCGGCGACCGTCCGAACCAGCCGTTCGAGGCGCGAAACCTGCCCCGGTAGCGGATCGGCCGTCAGGGCCGCGACGGTGACGACGCCCCGCCCACCGCCGTCCGCAAATGGGTTCTCCCGCAGGATGACTTCAAAGCCGCTCTCGCTGCGTCCGGGCAGCTCGAGCGTGATATAGGCGGGGTCTTGAATGATGCGGAAGTTTCGCGAGCGTTCGGCAAAACCGATCCGGTCAATCAGCTTCGCCATTGCGACACCCGCTTCGAGCTCCTGACGACGATTGAGACGCACAGAGTTGGTGATGCGCACGGGCAGGGAAAATTTAAGCATCCAGCCGGCATCGGCGCCGTAAACCGTGCGCACCGACGAGGTCGCGGTAAAGGCCGGGCCGGCGGGGCCGAGATGCCGCAGCCGCCCGTCCCCCAGCATGCCGCGGATATCGGGATCAAGCAGCAGGGCTTCAGCCTGAAGCGGATGCATCGGCAACAGATACTCGTCGTCTCCGAGCGCGATGCCGTTAGCATCCGACCCGACGAGGGACCGCACGATCTCGGGCGCTGCAACCGCGCGCGCGCAATCGTGCCTGATATCGCCGCGTTTTGCCGCGAAGTAGTGCAGTTTGAACTGGCCGCGCAGTTCCGGCGCGTAGCTCTCCTGCTGCCAATAGGTCATGCCCTGGCGGCTCTTCGGCGTCGGGTGCTGCCAATGGCCAAAGACGAGCGACTGCTCCGCTTCGATGAAATGACCGCCGTCCGCCGGCTCCGGCGCGGCCCTGTCGATATAGAGTGCCGTTTGCTGGTAACTTTCGAGCACGCGCATCAAGAGTTCGAGCTCGAAGCCGCGCAAAACGTCGGCCTTGGCCTCGTCGACCTGGCGGTAGCATTCGTGCACCAGGATATGGAGCGCCGAAATCAGTTCGATATGGCGCCAGGTGGCGTCGGACACGCCCCTGCCCCAGACCCTGCCGAAATGGTGTGGGCCGCAGAGCGACGGCGATGTCACCTCGGCGCGCAGGATCATCTGCTGCCTGGGCAGAGACCATTCCACGCAGTCGACGGCGCCGCCTGCGGCGCGATGCATGGCCCGGATGCCCGGATTGACTTCGCGCAGGTAGCAGTTTGCGAAGCTTTGAAAGGTGGCGATTTCTGCTATTTGCCTAGACGATTGCATCCTGATCCTCGGCACGCGACACGCATAGCCGCGCAATTGCGTTGGGCGCTTTCGACCAACACATTGAATTTTCTTGTCGGAACTAGCTTGCGAGCGGTTCGCTTAGCCGGCGGGCTGCCAGGCAAGCGGATCGGGCTCTTCCCGGAACGCGAAGCGCAGAAGATGGCTTTCGATCACCGATTTCGTGTCCGCAAGGTTGGCGTCATCGGGTGAGCGGGCGCGGATGCTCAAGCCTTCTGATGTGGCATGGAGGTAGCCGGTGCCGCAGGAAAACCTGAGCTCGGCGCGCGGGCCCTCCTGTTCGACGTCGACCTTGTGGGCGAAATGCTTGCAGAGCTGCGTCAGGTATTTCTGGCCGTCTTCCGTCGCAAAATGGGTGGTGGCTTCTTGCATCTGGAACTCCCGTTTCGGCTTTCGCTTGCGTGGGCGGCGCTTGGGTGGCCGCCTCCGCTTGTTGAGGCAACGGCCACCTGGAGGCGGCGGCCGTTGCGGTCGCGGACGCCCTAGAAAGTCGCCTTGGCGGTCAGGATGAAGGAACGGCCCGGCTCGTAGAGTGGCGTCACCGTTCCGAACTCCTGACCGTAGGTCGCCCGATCCGAATAGGTTTCGTCGAAAATGTTCTTCAGTTCGGCGCGCAGCGACAGGTTCGGCCGCTCCGGCGGCACGTATTCGACAAAGGCGTTGAAGACTTGGTAGCCCTCGAAGGGCTTGCTGCCGTCGGCAACGTCGTCGTAGTCGAGCGCAATTTCCGCGTCGGCCCCGAAAGTGACGCCCCAGTCCGTCAGCGTGTGGACCGCTTGCAGCGTGATGATCTGGCCGGCCGGCGCGGCCAGATAGGTGCCGAGATCAGAATCGGCAGGCTTGCCGTCGATCTCCACGTCGATATTGGCGTATTTCACCTTGAAAAAACCATCGCCCCAGCTGTAGCCGGCGCCGATCTCGAAGCCGCGCGAGCGGACGTCATGCGCTTCGATCCCGCGCGTGACCGCATAACGCGGCGTGCGCGCGTCATCGATATCGGTTTGGAAGACGCTGCCCTCGACGGTGAAGTCGTTGTAGTTCGCCTCCAGGCCCAGGATATAGTTGTCCGCCGTCACCGGCTTCGGACCGCTGCCATAGTTCCAGTTGGGATTCATGATGAAGTTTTCGGCGAGCGGAATGCCTGCCCAGACGTGCGAATAGCCCGCCTTGGCGGTCAGCAGGTCCTCGATGAGGTCGTACTCGCCCGAGACGTTGCCGCTGAGGCCCGAATTGTTCCACTCTTCTCCCGTCGTCCCGGTAAACTGCTGCGTGTCGCCGCGCGCACCGAAGGAGAGGCGCGTTCTCTCCCAGGGCTCGAGCCGGGCCTGGGCATAGATGCCGACATTGCGCGCCTTCTCGGTGCTGGCATCGAACATGTCGTCGAGGTCAGCCTTGTCGTCATAAAAGTCAACGCCGGCAATGACGTTACCCATGTCGAACGAGAACTTGTTCTCGAACTTGCCGTTGAAGCTGCTCGTGGTGCCGGTGGCGGGATAGGGCGGAATGTTGAGGCGCGGCGGCAGGATGATCGGAATTTCGACCTCCGTCCTGGAGTAGGCGAGCATCAGCGTTGGATCCCACCAGCCCTCCGGCGTGCTGTCGGTATAGGTAAACACCGTGTTCTGCCGGTCGAGCATGTAGTCGCGCACGCGCGGCTCCCATGGTGGGCGTCCGTCGATAAAGCCGATATTAGCGCGAAACGGACGCGGCGCGTCGTCGCGAATGCGGTCGTGGCTGATCTCGAAACGGTCGCCGCTGTCGAACTCGTAGGCAAGCTTGCCAAGCCCGCTCAACACGTCTGTCGAGGTGCCTTCCACGTCCTGCCCATTGCCGGCGGTGAAATCGTTGCCGTTGCCGAAATTGAAGTAGCCGAGGAACTCGAGCCCGTCGCGCATGCCGTATGCGGAGATCCCGGTCGTCACCGTGTCGCTGTTGAAATTGTAGCTCGACGTGACAAAGCCGCCGAAGCCGTCGCCATCGAGCAGATCGCGCGCGTCGATCGTCTCGTAAGCGATCGCGCCGGCAAGCGCCCCGGGACCGGCATCGGCCGGCGCAACGCCGGCATCGACGTTGACGGCCTTCAGCAGGCCGGGGTCAATGAGGTTGGTGCCGTTGTGGTGGAAGACCTTGTTGTTCTGTCGGCCGCCATCCATCGTGACAGCGAGGCTGGTTTCCTCGATGCCGTGGACGTAGACCTTCTGCGACATCGGCAACGAGCTGCCGACCGAAATGCCGGGCTCGCCGGAAAACACGTCGGCAATGTTGGCGGGGTTCTTGCGCTTCAGGTCTTCCGACGAGATGACGATCTCGCCGGCGCCGAGCGGCCCGGCACCGAAGGCCGAAATCGGATCGAGGACCGTTGCTCCGTCCGCAGCGACAGCAGCGCTGCCACCCGCCGACACGGCCGAGCCGACCAGCGCGGTGCCGCCCGATATCCTGTAGGAAATGCCGGTGCCCGACAAAAGCCGGGCAAGCGCCTGGTCCGCCGTCATCGTTCCGCTGACCGTCGCCGAGCGAAGCCCCTGCGAGGTGGAAGCCGCCAGGGTCACCTGCAGGCCGGACTGCCGCCCGAAGGCGTTGAGCGCGGTGGAAAGCGGCTGCGACGGGATGTCGAAGCTGCGGGCGTTGCTGACGCGCGACGTGGTCTGCTGGGCGGAGGCCGTGGAAACGGGCATCAGCGCGAGCGAGGAAAACGCGGCGATCGCCGTCGTCGTCAGCAGGCGCCGTCTTTCACGGCGACGTCCCGTATCGAATTTCAGATGTCCCTTGCGGCATTTCGGCGAACGCATTTTACCCCCGTCTCGGCATTCCACGCGGCCTTGCGGGCGCGCGTTTCCAACCAAAGACGACCGGCCCCGGATTTTTTTTCACCGGCGCGCGATTTTTTCCTGATTTTTTTACTCCAATTAAAACCGCGTCAGGATGCGGCCATAGGGGGTCACCTCGCGTACCTTGCCGCCGAAAGGCTGCACCAGCGCCTGGAGCGCCCGATCCGGATCCTTCAGATCGTAGACGCCGGTTACACGCCGCCCTGCCAGATCCGGCTGCGGAATGGAAATCCAGGCAGAATGGTAGCGCTGCAGCCGCTCGGCGGCAGCGGCGACCGTGACATCATTGACGAACATCCTGCCGCTTCGCCAGGCGCCGATATCATCCGCCGCGATCGCGCTTCGCAAGACTGCGCCGGTCGCATGGCTCACCGTCGCCATTTCTCCCGGGGCCAGTTCGAAATTCTGCTTGTGCGCGTTTGCACTATAGGAGACGGCCACCGTGCCGTGCGCCAGCTCGACGGTCGTCTCCGTGCTCGCCAGCTGCACATCAAACGCAGTCCCCAGCACGGACACCTCGACGCCACCCGCCTCAACGACAAAGGGACGCGAGGGATCGCGGGCGACGTTGAAATAGGCTTCGCCCTTCAGCAGCCTGACATGGCGGGTGCCGGCGCTGATGTCGGTGGCGATGGCGCTGCCGCCGCCCATTTCGATGATCGTCCCGTCCGCAAGCGTAATCGTCCTGTTTTGCGCCGTCTCGGTCACGTGATCGGCCTGCCACCACACGAGAAGCGACGGCAGGGAGACGAAGAGGACGAGGCAGGCAGCAAGCGCCAGCGCCACGCCGGCGACCAAGCCGCCCGTTCCCATCCGGCGACGTTGGCGGACCGGTGGCTCGACGAAAACGGACGGCCTTGCCCCACGCCATAGATGCTCGTGCACCGGCGGCACCTCACCGAGCAGCTGCCAGGTCCGCAACGCCGTCTGCCAGGCTTGGCCATGCAATTCCGACTGGCCCAGCCAGGCGCGGAACCGGGCTTGCGTGTCGCGACAGTTCGGGCGCGCCTTCAACTCGAGGAACCAATCCATGGCCTCTTCGAGCAGCGCCTCCGATATGTGGTTGTCCTTGGTCAAAGCCCTGCCTGCCGCTTGGATGTTCGACGCCCTAGCACTTTGTTTCTGTAGCCCCCAACCCCGTCAAGCGGCGTCACCGGGAAGCGGGACGCTTCCGTGGTACTTTCGCTCTGTCATAAAGACGACCAGCACCCGATTTTTTTTCACACGGGGACCCCTGAAATTCTAGGAGGCCCCACCCGCAAGCGTTGTCGCAACCCGCATCATGGCGGCGCGCACGTGGCGGTGCGCCGTCGCGACGGAGATGTCGAGATGGGCGGCGATCTCTTCGAGGGTGTAGCCGCCGAAACGGTGCATCTCGAGCGCGACCCGCACTTCCTCGGGAAGGTCTTCGAGAATGCCGGAGATGCGTCTGATTTCGTCGCTGACGAGAATGATGTCCTCGGGCGTCGGCACCTCGATCGGCATCGACCAGAACGGCGGCTCGCTCTGCTCTTCCCGCGCTTCGATCTTGCGGCGCTTCAAGAGGTCGAGGGACAGGTTGCGGACGATCTTGTAGAGATACGCGAGCGAAAGCCCGGACGGTCCGGCAGAAGGCGGATTGCCGGTGTTTGCCGGCGCAAATCGAATGAAGGCCTCCTGCACGATATCTTCGGCCGTTTCCCGCGATCCGACGATCCGCGTGGCATAGGCGACCAGGGCAGTACGGTTGGCGAAATAGACCTGATGGCGCGTATCGATGTCGACCACTGTGTCTGATCCGATCATATAATTTCGATTTGGCGCGGCGTGCGCACCCCTGCCGAGAGGCGATCTATGGCCAAGGGACCAATCGAGCGCCGTGTCTCTTAGCACGCAGAAATAAACTTGTCTGTAATACTCATGTTAAAATTTCAAGGCTGGCGAATGCGGGGTGTGAGCGGGCGCGCGGGGGCCGCCGGAACGCAGTTCCCGGACCAGATCGATCAGGGCACGCAATTTCGCCGGTACGTGCCGGCGGCCAGGAAAATAGAGACATAGCCCATCGTAGGGCGGCGTCCACTCTTCCAGCACCGGAACCAGACGCCCGGCCTCGACGTCGTCGCGGACGTGATGATCGGAGAGATAGGCCAGTCCCACCCCGCCGAGAGCCGCCTGAAGCATGAGTTCGCTGTCGTCGAGGATGAGCGGTCCCGGCGCATCGATTTCGACGCTTTCCCCGCGCCGGGAAAACTCCCAGTGATAGATCCTGCCGCTTGCCATGCGCGCCCGGATGCAGGCGTGCTGCCTCAGATCGCCCGGCAGCAGCGGCACCGCTCTTTCGCGAAAATAGTCCGGCGAACCCACGACGATCATGCTCGACTGAGGCACGACCGGAACGGCGACCATATCCGGAGGAACCGCCTCGGCGAGACGAAACCCGGCGTCGAAACCGAGCGCTACGATATCCACCAGCGCATTGTCGGTCGCAACCTCCAGCGCCATCTCTGGATATCGCCTCAGATACTCGATCAGTAGCGGCCGCAAAACCATCTTCGCCGCTCCCGGGGAGGTGTTGAGCCGCAGCATGCCGCTCGGTCGTGCCTGAGACTCCGTCGCCCGCTCGACGGCGCCGTCGATGGCGGCAAGAGCCGGCAGGATCTCGGCAACGAAAGCCTCGCCTGCCGTCGTCAGCGCCACCGATCGCGTCGTGCGGTTGAACAGGCGCACATTGAGGCGCGCCTCCAGCGCCAGGACCGCATGGCTCAACGACGAGGACGAAACCCCGAGTTCCCGGGCAGCGGCCCGAAAGCCGCCGAGCCGCGCGATTGCCGCCACCGCCTCCAGTTCGGACAGGCTCGCCTTCATTGCGCTATTTTCCTCATCAGAGTGTCTGTGATTGATGATCTTATCCTGACGATCGTTCCGATGCATATCCTTTTCATCGCAACAGGAAATCGGACGATGAAGATCATTGAGCAGATATATGTCGATGGCGCTTTCGTTGCGCCTCACGGCGACGAGCGCTTCGCGCTTTTCAATCCCGCCACGGAGGAAAAGATCGGCGAGGTCCGGCTGGGCGACAATCGGGATGCGCACGCGGCCATTGCTGCCGCGAAACGGGCCTTCCCGGCCATGCGGCAAACGACACCGGCCGAACGCATCGCCATGCTGCAAACGCTGGCGAAGGCTGTCGCCGCCAACGCCGATGCGCTTCGTGCGGCCATGACCATCGAATACGGCGCGCCGCAGTCGTTCCTCGCATTCTCCGTGCCGCACGCCGCGAACGTGTTCGACGTCGCGGCAAGGACCGTGGCCGACTACGCCTTTACCCGTCGTATCGGCAATGCGGAGGTGGTGATGGAACCCGTGGGCGTGGCCGCGGCAATCACACCCTGGAACAGCAACATCGGCTTCATCTGCACCAAACTCGCCACGGCGATCGCGGCCGGCACGACCATCGTGATCAAGCCGTCGGAGATGAGCGCTATCCAGACCCAGGTGCTGCTCGAAGTCTTGCACGAAGCGCGACTGCCCGATGGCGTCCTCAATGTCGTCAACGGCTACGGCCACGTGGTCGGCGCGGAACTCAGCCGGCATCCCGACATCGCCAAGATCACCTTCACTGGCTCCACCACGACCGGTCGGGAGATCCTGCGCAATGCAGCGGAAAGCTTCAAGCGCGTGACGCTCGAACTGGGCGGAAAAGGGCCGCAGATCCTGCTCGATGACGCGGACCTCGACCGGGCGATCCCGCATGTTCTGGCATCGGCCTTCCGCAACAGCGGGCAGGCCTGCATCGCCGGAACCCGGCTTCTTGTTCCGAAGCGAAGACATACGGAGGTGATATCGCGCCTTGCGCACGCCGTTTCCGCGCTGCGACCCGGACCTTCGAGCGATCCGGCCTCCGACATCGGCCCGATGGTGAGCGCCCGGCAGTGGGAGCGTGTCCAGGCCTATATCCGCCTGGGGCAGGAAGAGGGTGCGACGCTTCTTGTCGGCGGCGAAGGCCGGCCGGAAGGGCTGCAACGGGGATGGTTCGTCCGCCCGACCGTCTTTTCCGGTGTGACCAACGACATGCGGATTGCGCGCGAGGAAGTCTTCGGCCCCGTGCTCAGCGTTCTTTCCTACGAAACGGAAGCGGAAGCGATCGCGATTGCCAACGACACGGAATACGGATTGCAGTCCTACGTTCTTGGCACCGACGCCGAACGTATGCGCAGCATCGCCCGACAATTGGAGGCGGGGCGCGTGGTGATCAACGAAACCCCGGCCGACGCTCAAGCGCCCTTCGGCGGGTTCAAGCAATCCGGCATCGGCCGCGAATTCGGTCCCTTCGGCCTCGACGCCTTCCTCGAACCGAAGGCGATCATCGGGTGATGCCTCGCCCGGACGGCTCGACCCGACGGGTCGTCCGGGCGAGGGTCAACCCCACGCTCGGCAAGGCCAAAAAGATCGCGGCGGCCCCCTTTCGAAGGCCGCCGCGTTTCTCGTCACGGTCGGATGAGCCCGGGCGTTATGCCGGCAGTTGCTCTTCCTTGGTCTTGACCAGGCTCCAGACAACACCCGAAGCGATGATCGCGAAGGTGACACCGAGCGACAGGGCCGCGGGGAACTTCTCTAGCCCCAGGAGATCGGCGACGAAGATCTTCGAACCGATGAAGATCAGGACGACGGCCAGCGCCGGCTTCAGGTAGCGGAAGCGATGGATCATGGCAGCGAGCGCGAAGTAGAGGGCGCGCAGGCCGAGGATAGCGAAGATGTTCGAGGTGTAGACGATGAACGGGTCCGTGGTGATCGCGAAGATCGCGGGAACCGAGTCGACGGCGAAGATCACGTCGGCCACCTCGACCATGACCAGCGCCATGAAAAGGGGCGTGATGAACCAGGTCATCTTGCCGGTCTTCGGGTTGACGAGCTTCACGAAGAAGCGCTCGCCGTGATGTTCCTCGGTGACGTTGAAACGGCTGCGCATGAAGCGCACGAGCGCGTTGTCCGAAACGTTGGGCTCGGCCTCCTTCATCACCAGCATCTTGATGCCGGTAAAGACCAGGAACGCAGCGAAAATATAGAGAACCCAGGAGAATTCGGCGACGAGCGTCGCGCCGACGCCGATCATGATCGCGCGCAGCACGATAACGCCAAGGATACCCCAGAAGAGCACGCGGTGCTGGTAGATGCGCGGGACGGCGAAGAAGGAGAAGATGAGGGCGATGACGAAGACGTTGTCGAGCGCCAGGGTCTTTTCGACGACGAAGCCGGTCATATAGGCAAGGCCGGACTCGGCACCGAGATACCACCAGACGAAGCCGCCGAAGCTCAGGCCGAGGGCGATATAGAAGGCGGAAAGCTTGACGCTTTCGGCAACGTTGATCTCCTTGTTCTCCTTATGGAGAATACCAAGGTCGAACGACAGGATAGCGATCACGAGGGCGAAAAAGCTCGCCCACAGCCACAGTGGCGTTCCCAGCCACACTACAGACATGAAGGAAAAGTCCACAGACGGGTCCCCAATCGGCACATGCTGTCGGAATAAGGTCCGACATCGCAAGAGTGCCGAAGCTCTCGCCAGAGGGGCCCGGACCAGCGGGTTAGGCGGCAGATAGGAGCTCGGTTTTCCGGTATCAAGGGAGGCCCATGATTTTTTTCAAGAACTCGGCCGCGCTTGCTGGCAGCCGAGCCCTGGTGGTCAAAATCGATCCCGGCAAACTCTGAGGTTGAACCGTGACGGTAGAGAATCCGACTGAAGTACCCGCGTTCGCCTGGCGCGGCGCATTTGAAAACAAGGAACTGAATACCCTGCACGCCGAATGCTTCGAGCACGCCTTGACCGATGACGACTGGTGGAGCCAGGTCAACCGCTTCAGCCTCGGCTGGGTCACCATGCGGATCTCGGGCGCACTGACAGGCTTCGTTAATGTCGCCTGGGACGGTGGCGTGCATGCTTTCCTGCTCGATACGATGGTGACGCTACCGTTGAGGCGTAAGGGTTACGCCACGCTGCTCGTCGAAGAGGCCGTAACGCACGCCAAGGCCTCGGGCTGCGAATGGCTGCATGTAGACTTCGACCCGCATCTGCGCGAATTCTACGTCGACCGGTGCGGTTTCGTGCCGACGGATGCCGGTCTCATCCAACTTCGATAAAAAAATTCTCCAGCGTCTGGCCTTTGAGCATGGTCGTCCTCGCAGCCAAGTCGATGTGGTGGCTTGATAAACTTCCTATATAAGCGAACACGACGTTCGAGGTTTCCGCCAAGACAAGGACAGATTTGATGACCGAAAAATCCCCCGCTGACAATTTCCCCGCCGGCTATGACGTTCCCAAGGTCTGGACCTGGGACAAGGGCAATGGCGGCGCGTTTGCCAGCATTAACCGTCCGACCGCCGGCGCGACGCGCGATCAGGATCTGCCCGTCGGCAAGCATCCGTTGCAGCTTTACTCGCTGGCGACGCCGAACGGCGTGAAAGTCACGATCATGCTCGAAGAGCTGCTGGCGGCCGGCCATAAGGACGCCGAATACGATGCCTGGCCGATCCGGATCGGAGACGGCGACCAGTTCGGTTCTGGCTTCGTCGACGTCAACCCGAACTCCAAGATCCCGGCGCTGATGGACCATGCGCCCAAGGGCGGCGGCGCGCCGGTGCGCGTGTTCGAATCGGCCTCGATCCTCACCTATCTCGCCGAGAAATTCGGCGCCTTCTTGCCGAGCGAGCTTCGCGCCCGCACAGAGACCTTGAACTGGCTGTTCTGGCAGATGGGCTCGGCACCGTTCCTCGGCGGCGGCTTCGGCCATTTCTATGCCTATGCGCCGATGAAGATCAAATACGCCATCGACCGCTACGCGATGGAGGTGAAGCGCCAGCTCGACGTGCTCGATCGCCATCTCGCGGAGAACCGCTTCCTCGCCGGCTCGGAATACACCATTGCCGACATGGCCACCTGGCCCTGGTATGGCAATCTGGCGCTCGGGCAGGTATATGGCGATGCCGGTACTTTCCTCGAGGTTCAGAGCTACGAGCACGTCCAGCGCTGGACGGCCGAGATCGCCGCCCGGCCGGCCGTCAAGCGTGGCCGCATGGTCAACCGCTTGAGCGGCAACCCGTCCGAACAATTGCATGAGCGTCACGACGCTTCCGACTTCGATACGAAGACTGAGGACAAGATCGTCGAGAAGCAGACCGCCTAAGGAGAATAGAATGGCCAAGCTGGCTGATATGACGAAACACCGGGGTTTTCCCTACGCCATGCCGGGCACGGGCATCCAGTTCGTCATCCGTCGGGCCAACCCCAAGGGAGCAACGCCGATCAAGGCGTTGCCCCGCCATGCCCGGCCCGGCTCGGGGGCGCACCGCATCGATGCGGCCTTCCTCCACGCCCTCTGGCATCATTTCGGCGCGGAACCATTCGAGCGCGGCAATCTCGATGCCGCCCGGCTGAACCTCCTGTTCGGACGCGAGGTGCTGCCGGTCGACAAGGATTTCGATCCCGTGTCCTACGAAGCATTGCTCGTCATCAACGAGAAGGTTGCCCGGCAAAGCTTCCCGGAATCGTTCGTCGACGTATTCGAGGTGTGATGTCGGCGGCGGCTGGCCGCTCCAACTGTTTGAGGTGGCGCACCGCCTGCCGGTGCGCCACCTCACTTTCTTAAATCACGCGCGGAGTGCGCCCGTCATCCGCAACACATCCTCGAGCGGGACGAGGCCCTTCATCGCACCGCTGCCGGTAACAGGCTCGCCATCCTCGATCGCCACTGCGAAGCGGAAGGCCGGATCGGCCTCGATGCGCTGGCGCAGCGCATGGATGCGCGGATAGTTGCGCGCATAGTCCTTCGGATCGATCGCCTCATGGAAATCGACCCAGCGGGCCACGCCGGCAAAGACCGCATCGGCAAGCGTCGGCCGGTCGCCGATGAGGTAATCGCTGTCGCCCATCATCGCTTCGAGCTGCTTGTGACGCTTGGCGACGAATTCGCGGCCGAAGGCGCGCAAGGTTTCGCGGTATTCCTCCGTGGCGCCTTCGGATTCCAGCGCCACCCACATCGAGAAGAACGCGCCGGTAAAGCCGGTGTTGAGGAAGGCGATGAACTGGTGCATGCGGTCCGCCTCGAAAGTGCCCGGGGCGAAGCTGATGCGACGCTCCTGATCGCGCCCCTCCAGCCATAAGGCGATCGCCATGGTCTCGGTCAGCACGTCGCCCTTGTCGGTCACGAGAGCGGGCGTTTCGACCCGACCGTTGAAGCGCTCATAGGCGTCGGTGCGCATTTCCCCGAGCATGTCGACGCGGGTGAGGCGATAGGGCTGGCCGAGCCATTCCAAGGCGGTGACCAGGCCGGCGGAACTTCCGAGTGGAAAGCCTGAGGTGAAGATCGGTTCAGAGACACTGTGCATGATGTCGTTTCTCCATTGTTGATGTCATGGATATATCGACGTGGACGGCGCCTCTGTAGTCGGCCTAAATTGGACTTATCGTCTGCATATGTGGACGATCGAGATTGAAGGATCTCGGCGAACGATGCCTGATTTTCGCCGAACGCCATTGGGGCGTTCGGCAATGTATCGGATCGGTCTCTGACAGGCCCCCGCCGCTAGGCGGAGCGAGCCGGAGACGGATAGAGGCCGCCTTCGTCGGCATCGACGGTGATCGACAAGGTTACATGCCGCGGCCGCGTCAGCGCGAACAGCACTGCCTCGGCGATGTCCCGGTTCGTCGCCGCCTCGCCCTTCCGTCGACTGCCGGCCGCCTCCCATGCGCCATCAAGCGGCGAGATGTCCTCAATGTATGGCGGGTGGACGACGATCGAACGGACGGGGGTACCTGCAAGCTTCTGGCGCAGGCCATCGGCCAGGGCGGCCTGCGCCCGCTTGGCAGCATAAAAGGGCACGGACACGGTCTGGAGTGCGGCATTAGGCAGGCCGCTGATCGAGCCGATCGTGACGATATCCGGCCGGGGCGAGTGAGCGAACAAAGGCAGCAGCCCCTGGGTGAACAGGAAGGTCCCGGTAACCGCCGCGTTGACGACGCCGAGCACCGCGTCATCAGGATGATCCTCGTCACTGTCCTCGAGCCACATGGCGCCGTTGTTCACGAGGATATCGATGCGTCCGTTCTCGGCCTTGATGCCCTCGACTGCCGCAGCCACGCTTTTCGCATCCGCAAGATCGAGCGCAACGGTTTGTACCCGTCGCCCGAAAGCACGGACAATCGGTTCGGCCACGTCCGTGAGCGCGCTCTGGCTGCGCCCGCACAACACGAGAGCGCAGCCCGCTTCGGCCAATGCATAGGCCAGGGCCGCTCCGAGGCCGCGACCAGCACCTGTTACCACCGCAACAGTTCCATTCAGTTGTATCATCCGCATCCCCTAGGAGCGCGCGAAGAGAAGCCTCGCGCGCGTATCGAGGCTGCACAATTAGGTATCAGCGGTTGAACTTCCAACGGGAAAGCGCCGGATGCGACGACCCGGCGCACATGCCTTCGACGCGCGTTCCGTCGGGCAAAGGCAAGTGCGGGAAGATTTCAGGGTGGAGAAACGGGGGCACCGACCTATCTCGCAGAGCAGGTGGCGAAGGAAACGGCCCCTCCGGCTTCAAAACGAAAGGACGCGTCATGGCCAAGAATACGATCTGCCTCTGGTACGACAAGGAGGCCGAGACAGCCGCTCGCTTCTACGCCGAGATCTTTCCCGATAGCCGGGTCAGTGCCGTGCACCGCGCGCCCGGCGACTTTCCGTCGGGCAAGGCGGGAGACGTGCTGACGGTGGAGTTTACGGTCGCCGGAATTCCCTGCCTCGGCCTCAACGGCGGGCCGATGTTCAAGCACAACGAGGCCTTTTCGTTCCAGGTCGCCACCGACGACAGGAGGAGACCGACCGCTACTGGAACGCCATTGTCGGCAATGGCGGACAGGAGAGCGCCTGCGGCTGGTGTAAGGACAAATGGGGCATTTCCTGGCAGATCACGCCAAGGGTCCTGACCGATGCCCTGGCGGCCGGCGGCGGCGAAGCAAAGCGCGCCTTCGAAGCGATGATGACCATGGGCAAGATCGACGTCGCTGCGATCGAGGCGGCGCGGCGCGGCTGAAGCCTCCGCTCCGACGGAACTTTCCGGCCCGAGACGGCTTACCCAATGGTGTGCGGGCCGTGTCAACCGGACGCGACAGGGATGGTGAACATGGCGGTTTTTCCGGTTTCCCGCCATGGCCAACGCAATGGCAGTCGAGCGCCCCACCTGTCCGGTTCGCCTCACGCTGTCGGCGACGCATCGCCGGCAGCACGATCGGGACAGACTTGCCGAACCTTTCCAAGTGCCCGGCTACGCGGGATCAGGCACTCAGGATATCGCGAAGCGCCTCGCCGACCCCAGTCGCCGACTGCGGGTTCTGGCCGGTGATCAGCCTGCCATCGACAACCACCTTCGATGTCCAGTCCGCGGCCGGATGGTGCGTCGCACCGCGCTCGACAAGCGTGCTTGCGAGCAGGAACGGGACCGTCTTGTCGAGGCCGACGGCGCGCTCTTCGGAATCGGTGAAGGCGCTGACGTTGCGGCCAGCAACCAGATAGCGGCCGTCGGAAAGCTTGACGTTTACGAGGGCTGCCGGTCCGTGGCAGACCGCCGCGACAGCACCGCCGGCCTCGAACACCGAACGCGTCACCCGGTCGACGGCGCGGCTTTGTGGCAGGTCCCACATGGCGCCATGACCGCCGGCGAAGAAAATGGCCGCGTAGCGGGCGGGATCGATATCATCGAGCCGAACCGTCGTGCGGATTGCGGCACGGAACCCTTCGTCGTTCCAGTAGCGGACATTGGTCCCGTCATTGAGGTCGAGCCCGTCGACCGGCGGCTCGCCGCCCTTGATCGAAGCAAACTCGACGGCAATGCCGGCCGCCTCGAGCACGGCAAGCGGGTGGGTGACCTCTCCAAGATAGAAGCCGGTGGGTTGGCCGCCCTCCCCCTTAGTGCCATGGCTGGTGAGCACAAAGAGCACAGGCTTTTTCGGAACGGATGTCGTCTCTGGCATCATTTTCTCCTGGTTGAAGCGAGCCTGACATTGCGGCTCTCAATTGATGCTGCTTATTTATTGCTTCCATCTGCGGCGATAAATGCGCCGCGCAGGAAATGATCTGGTCTTCAGAGGCAAAAATGCGTCGCTTCGATCACCTCGCCGATGTCGAGGCTTTCATCACCGTCATGGACAAGGGGTCGATGACCGCAGGAGCCGTCGCGCTGGCCACGACGCCTTCCGTGCTGAGCCGCGCCATCACCAGGCTCGAGACGAAACTCGGCACGCAGCTGGTGCGGCGGACGACGCGGCGCATCAGCCTCACCGACGCCGGGCGGGTCTACCTCGATCAGGTGCGAGCAGCCTTCGAGACAATCGATCAGGCCGAACGCGCCATTCAAGGCGACGGCGTTGTTGCCGGACGCGTTCGGCTCAGTGCGCCCACGACCTATGGCCATTTCCAGCTGCCGGAAAAGCTGACCCGCTTCGCGACGAGGCATCCATCCGTCACCGTCGAGCTGTCGATTGCCAACCGCAATGTCGATCTGGTCGCCGAGGGCTACGACCTTGCCATACGCCTCGGCCAGCTCCCCGACAGCGGCATGATCGGCAGAAGGCTCGAAGATGCGCCGTTGAGGCTGGTCGCCTCGCCCGATTACGTCGCGCGGCGTGGCATGCCGCGTTCTGTCGACGAGCTCGCAGCACATACCTGCCTGCCCTTCATCATGCCGAGCAGCGGGCGTCCGGCCCCATGGCTGTTGCGCGTCGCCGGAGCCGACCTCGACTGGATACCCCATGGCCCGATCCAGGTGGAGGACGACGTGCTCGGCACCGTCTCGTTGACGGAGGCAGGCCTCGGGATCTGCCAAACCTATGATTTCATCGCGCGCGACCGCCTGGCGCGCGGCAGCCTGGTCGAGCTTCTGCCGGAATTCGGTGGCCGGTCGCGCCCCTTCTCCCTCATTTATCCGCCGCACAGAAACCTACCGGCTGCGACCCGAGCATTGATCGACTGCCTCGTGGAGCAGGCCTGAGGGAAGCGCTCGTCAGTTCGCGCCGTGGCCGTGGTGCCACCGCGCGCAATCAGCGGATCCGCAGTATGACAATCAGCAGCGATTTTGCGCCCTATCTGTTTCGCTGGTCGCTTATGCCCGATGTTGGGCCGATCGTAGAAGCACGTGTCGCGGCGGCCAGGCGCCTGCTCGAGCAGGGGCAGGACGCCCCCAAGCAGGTCGCCGCCCGCTGCGGCTTTGCCGATGCCGATACGCTCCGGCGCGCCTTCATGCGCCATGTCGGCGTCACGCCGGCCGAATATCGCAAGCGCTTTGCCAGCCCGGCTCTGTCCGCGGATTGAGCCGGGCTGGCGCTATTCCCTACTCCGCCGCCTGCATCCTGCCCTCGGGCTTGCCCAGATAGGGCAGCACGAAAAGGTAAATGCCGGTCGGTAGCAGCACCGCCAACGGCGGCAGGGGCAGGTAGTAGACCCATTCGGGGAGCGTCATTACTGGCATGCCGGCAAAGATCGCGGCAACGGCCAGGGAGAAGAGCAGCGACGTCCAGCGATGGATTTTCCGGATCAGGGCGGTCATTCTGGCACCTTGGGTTTGAGCAACGGTCGTCAATGGCTGCGATCAGTCGAGTTTCGCGACGACGTCTTCCAGCTGGGTGAAGAAGCGTGGCCATCCGACCGTCGCGCCCTGGAAATAGGCCTTTTGGTCGGCTCTGAAGCCGCGCTGTTCCATGCGCAGGCTCGTGCCGCCCCTGGCGGGCGCGAGCGTCCAGGTGACGACACTGGTCAAGTCCTTGGTGTCCCAGCGATAGGCGAGCGAGCGGTTCGCCTCGATCGTCTGAACCTCGCAATCGACCTGGCCCCAATCGGCGGAAAGGGTAAAGCGACGGCCGACTTCGGGAATGAAATCGTTGCGCATCAGCCATTCGGCAATCAGATGCGGCTGCGTCAGCGCGCGCCAGATCTTCTCCGGCGGATAGGGAAAGTCGCGTTCGACGACGACAGAGCGGGTGGTTTCCGTTGTTTCGATCATTGGTCCATTCTCTTCAGGAGATCATCGAGATCGTCGAAGCGGTCCTGCCAGAAGCCGGCCATCTCCGTCGTCCAGTCAACCAGCGTCGCGAGCGCTTCGCGCCGGGCGCTGTAATAGGTGTAGCGGCCCTCATGCCGGTCGTGCACGAGCCCTGCAGCCTTCAGGATCTTGAGATGCTTGGACACGACCGGCTGCGAAACCCCGGCATCGGCCAACAAGCCGACGACCGTGGTATCCCCCTGGCGGCAAAGGTGTTCGAAGAGCCCACGGCGTGTGGGATCGGCGAGCGCCCGAAAAACCGCGTCCTGTAACTCAGTCATATCTCATACCCGTTTGGCTATGAAATAACGTATAGCCAAACGGGTATGCGTTTGTCAAATGCTTATGTTTCGTCGGCCCGCATCCCTTTCAAGTGCCTTAGCCGCTGCCGTACCGCCCCTCCGGCACCGCGAAAGGTTGCGCTTGTTGGCGAAATGCAGCGCCCCTATAGAAGAGGCATGATCGGTCAATGTCCGCCAATGGCGGTGAGGTAGTCTGATGGTTTCGCATATTCGTGCCGTTCCTCTCGAAAAGGCATACCGGCTGCTGAACCATGGCCCGACAGTCCTGGTTTCCGCCCGCCATGGCGGCGTTCAGGATGTGATGGCGGCAGCCTGGGCCTGCGCGCTCGATTACGATCCGCCCAAGCTGACGGTCGTGCTCGACAGCGCCACCCGTACCCGCAGCCTCGCGGAGGAAGCGGGCGTGTTCGTCATCCAGGTGCCGACCGCCGCCCAGGCGCTGCTGACCCATGCGGTGGGCACCACGAGCCTTCACGACGATCCCGACAAACTTCGCAACGCCGGCGTCAAACTGTTCGACATGCCGGACTATGATCTTCCGCTTGTTACCGGTTGCTCCGCCTGGCTCGCCTGCCGGCTGATCAGCGAGCCGTCGATCGAGAGCCGCTACGACCTGTTCATCGGCGAAGTCTTCGCGGCCTGGGCCGACGATCGCGTGTTTCGCGACGGGCATTGGATGTTCGAGACGGCCGATCCGGCCTTGCGCAGCCTGCACTATGTGGCGGGCGGGCATTTCTACGCCATCGGCGATGCGATCGACGTGTCCTCCCGATAGGCCGAAAGCGCCCACCAACGGTGGCGCGTCCGGATGGCGACACTCGGTTCCCCCCATGGAGAAGACCCGGCCGCGCTCTTTCGCACGACCGGGCCCGCCCCGGGAGGCTACGCACCTTAAAAAAACCGGCCAAAAGCCTGGCGGTGAAGCGAAGGCCGTGACGTTGCCTCAGCTCTTTCCGGACAGGGCGATCACCCGGTCGAGTGCTGCAGCGAAGCCCTTGAGCGAGACAGCGAACGCCACGTCCTTTTGGCTGTCGCTGGCGAACGCGCCGATCTTCAATGCCGTGCCGCTACGAAGCAGCGCAACCGTCGCTTCGGTGAAGGTCAAAGGCACGATGCAGCCGAGCGGCAAGCAGGTGCGGAAGCGGGTCGGCTTGCCGCCGGTCGCGTCGTCGACGCCAAGCGTCACGCCCTTGTCCAGATAAAGACCGAAGGGGAGCGCGAGGCTCCCCTCAAGCCCGGCTTCGGCCGCCGTGCGAAGCTCGATCGTCAGGACATGCTGACCGCTCTTGTGGAACTGGCGCTGCGAGAGGAGGCAATGTTTCTTTCCCTCGATCTCGGCGCAGGCGACGCTCCAGTCCTCGTAGGTCTCCGAAAGCTGGGAGGGCGCCGCGGGTTTGCCGGCGGCGTCTTCGCCATGAAGCGGCGTGATGGCGACGAACGTCGCCATCAGCATTGTCGAGAGCCAGACGAACCTGCGCATCAGAAGCGCACATCGAGCTTGGCGTCGACCGCGTTCTGCGTCGTGCCGGAGCCGAACTGGCCGGTATAGGTGATGCCGAGGCTCGCATTGCCGGTCAGCGCGAAGTCGATGCCGGCTTCGATGATCGCCGCATCCTCGGCGATCGGCGTACCGGCGACCGAGAAGGCGCTGCCCGTGCCGAACGCCATCGACGAGAACGGGGTCGTATCGCCGAAGGCATGCTGCCAGCCGAGCATGCCGCGCAGCTTCGCTTCGGTCGTGCCGAGGCTGAGCGGAGCCGAAGCGCGAAGACCGAGCGTCGTGAAGGTCGTATCCGTCGTGTTGCTCCGGCTCGAAAGGGCCGCCGCACCACCGCGCTCGGTGAAGCCGTCGGTGTGCAGGCTGACATAGGCGAGGTTGGCGAACGGCTCGAGCGCGACACTCGGCAGGTCGATGCGGTAGCCGACTTCACCGAAGGCCTGGAAGGTACCGGCGTCATAATCGGCCTTCAACTGATCGCTGAAGCCCGGGAAGGCGACATTGCGCGACGTGTTGATCGAATGCCAGGTATAGGCAAGGCCCGAGCGCAGTGCGACGTCGCCCCACCGGCTGCCGCTATAGACACCAAGGTGGTAATTGTCGCTGTTGCCGCTCGCCGAGCGGCTGTCGACGTCGAAGTTGGTCCGGCTGTAGCCGGCCATGATACCGACGAGCGCATTGTCCGAGATAGCCGCATCGAAACCGGTAACGAAACCGCCGGTCGACTGATCGAGCGCACCGGCGTTGCCGTTGCCGTCGGTGTTGGTCCAGGACCCGAACACCTGTCCCCAGCCGACCATGGCCGGCGGCGCCACCGGGACAGAGTTGACCGCCGCGACTGCGCCTGTCGTGATCTTGTCCTCCGGACCGTAGGCCAGAACCGGGACGTTTGCAGCGCCGACGTCGCCGAAAGCATCGCGGATGCGGTCGTTCGCCGCGTGGCGCAACAGGCTGCTGTCGTTGATCAACGCGGTCTGGGCCGACGCATGGACTTCGCCGGAGAGCTGATCGAAGGCACGGCGTGCCCCGGCGCCGTCGAGCAGTGTCAATGCATTGTAGAGGCCGACCGACGGGCCGCTCTGGGCAAGAGTGTTCAGCGCCAGTGCCGTCTGCCGTTGGTTGCCGGTGGCAGCCTCGCCTTCGAAGACACCAGGCTTGGGCTCTCCGCCCGGCTCGCCCGGTTTCGGCTCTCCACCCGGCTCACCCGGCTTACCCGGCTCTTCGCCGCCCGGCTTGCCGCCGTTCTTGACCTTGATCGTCAGATCGACCTGCTTTTCCTTCTGGTCGAGCGAGATTTCGAGGAACGCCGATTTCGAAATCGCCTCGGCGAACTTGCCTTCGATCGCACGATCGGCGGTCAGGATCGTGTAGGTCTGACCGGTCTTGTAGCTGGTGTTGGCGTCGAGTGCCGTCACCTGGACATTGGTACCGGTTCCGATCTTGGCGATACCGGTGTTGTCGTTGGTGCCTATGCTCTTGACAACGATCCGGTCGGAGCGGCCGTCGCCGGCGATATCGGCCTCATAGATCGAGCCAGAGGCCATATCCAGCCGGCCCATGATCGTCAGCGTTCCGGTCGAATTGTTGCCGGGCGAGATGATCGCATTCTTGTCGATAAACGTGTCGCCGACCGTGCCGGAGCCGCCGAGCCTGCCGAAAGCGGTCGAGTTCGGATTGCGAATGCGGTTCAACTCGCCGAGCACATTCACTTCATTGGTATAGAAACGATCGCCCTCAACACGTCCCGTTTCGCCATCGACGATCAGGGTGCCGCCGCTCACTTCGAAGCGGGTCTCGCTGAAGTCCACGGGACCGTTGTCCGGGTCGTTGTCGATCGTGTCGATATTGCCCTTCAGGACCAGCTTGCCGCCGGAGACATTCACCTTGCCGTAGAACTTCGACAGGTCGCCGCCAACGATGGTCTCGCCGGAGAAGTTGGTGATCGTGCCCTTGCCGACCATCGTGTTGGCGAACTCGTAGCCCGTGTTCGTATGGTTGAAGTTGACGTAGCCCTTGCGCGGTCCGAAATCGATCTTCGCCGAGGAATTGACCGTGCCTGCCGCCTGCGCCTGTTCGGCGATCGGTTCAGCGATGTTGTTGAGATTGACCTTGCCGCCAATCGTCAGGTTGCCAATGCCCTCGTTGTTGATGCCGCCGACGGCGGAGAGCACGATGTCACCGCCAACCGAGAGCTTGCCGCCGTTGGCGATCGAAAGGTTCGCCCGACCAGCCTCGCCGATCAGCAACCTGTCGGCGACCTTGAGTTCGCTGCCGGCGCCGTCGATAACGGCCTGGATGGTGTCGGTGCTCTCGTCCTCACGCAGGATCGCGGTGTTGGTGGAAACGACAGCGCCCTTCTCGACGGTAAAGCTGTCGCCGATCGTGAATTCACCGGTGTTGACCCAGCGCGTATTGTCGCCGGTGACGAGCACCGTGCCGTTTTCGAAGTAGGTCTTGTTGGTGTTGACGAGGCCGCCGTCCTCGATCCGAACTGTAGCGGTGTTGAGCGTCAGTGCACCGTAAGCGACCCCCAGGAACTCGGTGTTTAGCATGGAACCCGCGCCGCGCACCACGAGCGTTCCGTCGCCCTCCTGCAGGGCGCCGACATAGGTCTCCTTAGCCGAAACCTTGCCGCCGTTCTCGACGATCAGCGTGCCCTTGCCGCCATAGATACCGCCTTCGAAGCCGCCAACAAAGAGCATGCGGTCGCCGTTGGGATTGGCATCGACGATGTCCCAGGTCGAGCCCGGCCCGGAGACGACGACCGTGCCGACGCTGCCGCGACTGTCTGCTATGTAACCATCGGTACTTTCAACCTTGGCGCCATTGTTGATCGTCAGTGTCGCGCCACCCGGCCCGCCGCGGATAACGAGATTGCCGTTGATCGTATGGTCGCTGGACCACGTTGTGTCGTTTGGAACCAACAATCCGGCCGCCTTTGCGGGCGACGGCACGAGTGGCACGGCGGCCAGAGCCAGCGAGAGCAGGCCGGCGCGACCGAGCGCCGTCGAACTCAGAAGGTTGATCCTCAAAACGTCCGCCTTCGCACAGGTATTCAATGTCTGCCCCTTTTCCTTTTCATTCGTGGGCGTACAAATCCCAGGCGAACGGATTCGCCGGGAAAGCACGGGTCATGGGGCGGCTATAGCAAGCCCGCAAAAAGCGAGAATTCGGCTTTCTGCAAACGGCAGATTGCGGCGTCGAAGGGCTGTGGCTTTCTGCAAACGGCTTGTTTTCGGCGACGAACGGCGGTCGACAACCATATGGACTTGAAGGATAAAACCTCGCATGGCGCGAGGACATGAGACGGTTTTGCCTGACGAGGCTGGATATGCCGCAAGCGTTCGGCGGGCGACGCTCTTCCTCGGGCTCCTCTACCAGTTCATGCAGTTCGTCATCAGCAGTACGCTCTGGGCTTTCCTTGGATATGACCCGATTGCGATCGCGCCGATCACCCTGATCCTGATGCTGAACGGGACACTCATGTCCTATGCGATGGCAGTGGCACTCTTTCGCTTCCGGGGCAGGTCCATCCTCTTCAAGCTTCTGCTCGGCTCCGCCCTGGCGCTCGTCGCCGCAGCGATCAATGCCAGCGTCGATCTCCTCAGTCACGGCCTGATCGAGCATGGCGATCCGGGCCCAATCAACTGGACCAATGTCGGCTACACCCTCATCTATTGCATGGCGCTGTTTCACGGATGGGCGTTTCTCTACATCGCCCTTCTCGCCAATTACGAACTGCGCGAGCGGGAACGCCGGCTTGCCGTGACACGGGAGGAAGCGCTGACGGCGCAGATGCGGGCGCTGCGCTACCAGGTCAATCCGCACTTCCTGTTCAACACCTTGAACTCGATTGCCGGGCTGATCGAAGAGGGCGCATCGACGACCGCCCGCCGCATGGTGCTCTCGCTCTCCTCCTTCCTGCGCACGACGCTCGAGCTGGATCCGATGCAGGACGTTTGCCTTGCCGACGAGCTGGCCTTGCAGCTCGGCTATCTCAACATCGAGGGCGAACGCTTCTCCGACCGCATGCGGGTCAAGCTCGACATTGCACCGGGCCTGGAGCAGGCGCTGGTCCCGAGCCTCATCCTTCAGCCATTGATCGAAAATGCGATCAAGCACGGCGTCGGCGGTTCGATCGGCGTGGTCGAGATCGTGATCCGGGCGGCAAGGCAAGGCAAGGCGAGACGCTGGAGCTTTCCGTAGAAAACGACATGGCGAACGAGCCGCCCCGCCCGGCGAATAAACCTGCCGGGACCGGCACCGGACTGAGGATTGTCGCCGACCGCATCAAGGCCCGGTTCCCCGAGGTCGGAGCCTTCATATCCGGCCTCGTGGCACCGCACCGTTTTCGGGCAGCGATCACCATGCCGCTGCGGCTGGTCTGATCGCCGCTCTCCGGCCAACGACGGCCGGCAAAGGTCGAAAGTCCGGGCCTTTCTGCAAACCGCTCGATTTGGCCGACGAACGGCAATCGACATCGGCGGCCGGTTGAAGGATAAAAATGGCCATGAAACCTGAGGACGACGCAAGATCGGTGGACGAGAGCGCTTACATCGCCAGCGTGCGGCGCGCGACGCTCTGGCTCGGTTTTCTCTACTGGTTCGTGGAATTCCTCATCAGCAGCATTCTTTGGGCGATCCTCGGGATCGACCCGATCATGTCCGCGCCAGGCAAGCTCCTGTTGATGTCCTGCGGCATGGTCTTTTCCTATGGCATCGCCGCTGCGATGTTCGGCGTCCGCCATCAACACATCGCGCTGAAGATCGTCGTCGGCTTTACGACCGCTCTGATGGCTGCGATCGCCAACACCGGCGTCGACTTTCTTCTCTATCTTTTCATCGTGCGTCCCGACCCGATCACGCCCGATTGGACCAGCATCGGCTACACGCTGGTCTACAGCATGGCGACCTTCGTCGGCTGGTCCTTCTTCTTCGTGGCATTGCTCTACAGCTTCGAACTGCGCGAGCGCGAGCGACGCCTGGCGATCACGCGCGAGGAGGCACTCGCCGCACAGATGCGGGCGCTGCGCTACCAGGTCAACCCGCATTTCCTGTTCAACACACTGAACTCCATCACCGGCCTGATCGAGGAGGGGCAGCCCCTTGCCGCGACGCGCATGGTGATGTCGCTGTCCAACTTTCTGCGCACGACGCTGGAGCTTGACCCGCTGCACGACGTGCGGCTTGCCGACGAACTCGCGCTCCAGGCCGGTTACCTGCATATCGAGGGCGAGCGCTATTGCGACCGCATGAGGCTCCGAATGGACATCGACACCGGTCTCGAGGAGGCCTTGGTGCCAAGCCTCATCCTGCAGCCGCTGATCGAAAATGCCGTCAAGCACGGGGTCAGCCGCTCGCCGGATCAGGTGGAAATCGTCATCAGCGCCGCCAAAGTGGGCCATGCGCTGGAAATCTCCGTCGAAAACGACATTGCGGCAGCACCCGAAACCGAGCGGAGGCCGGGCACGGGGATCGGACTCAAGAATGTAGCCGATCGCGTCCAGGCTCGTTTTCCCGGCGTCGGCGCCTGCGTTTCGGGTCTCGTCACGCCCGGTCGTTTCAGAGCTGCAATCACAATGCCGCTGAGGCTTGCATGAATGAAATCCAGACTGTTCCGCTTTCGATCCTCGTCATCGACGACGAGCCGCTGGCGCGGCGGCGCCTTCTGCGCCTGCTCGGCGCCATGCCCGCCGTTGAGGTGGTGGGAACGGCCGGCAACGTGCAGCAAGCCTGCTCCATGGTTGCCGAGCTTTCGCCGGACGCGATCCTGCTCGACATCCAGATGCCGGGCGGCACCGGCTTCGATGTCCTGGAACGGCTGGGCGACCACGCACCCGCAGTCGTTTTCGTGACCGCCTTCGACCACTATGCGCTGCGCGCCTTCGAAGCCGCCGCGGTCGACTATGTCACCAAGCCGATCGAATCCAGCCGCCTGCGCACCGCGATCGAGCGAGCCCGCCTCGCAATCGCCGCACGCACGAGCGCCGAGCGGGTGCTCGAACTCAACGAAACCGTGACGGCGCTGCGCAAGGCGCTGCGCAAGCACGAAACCCAGACCGGCGACCTTTGGATCAAGGCCCGGGGAGAATTCGTGCGGATCGCGCTCGACCGGGTCGTGCGCTTTCAGGCGGAACGCGACTATGTCCGCATTCACGTCGAGGGCCGGTCCTATCTGCACCACGAAAGCCTCGCCTCGCTCGAGCGTCGCCTCGATCCCGCAGAATTCCTCAGGCTGCATCGCAGCTCGATCGTGCGCCGGGACTGTATCATGGGGCTGAAGCAGGCCCCCTTCGCCGCGCTCATCGCCCTTCTCTCCGACGGCAGCGAGATCCGCGTCGGCCGAACCTACGCCCGACACATCCGCCCGACGACCGGCGAACGCAGCCAGCCGGACTAGCCGCCGCCCACTATCGCAGGACCGCGCGCAGCCGCGGGGCGGCGAAGTCGACGAAGGCCCGCAGCTTCATCGGCACCAGCCCCTGCGGAAGATAGACGAGCTGGACCGGCAGCGCCGGGTGCTCAAAGTCTTCCAGCAGCGGCACGAGCAGGCCGTCCGCCACTTGGCGCGCCACCTGATAGGAAAGCACCCGCGTCAATCCAAGACCGGATATCGCCGCGTCGACGGCGGATTCCGCGGTATTGACGATAAGCCGCGACCGGATCGGCGCGGCCAGCTCGCGCCCGCCGTCGAGGAAACGCCAGACATGGGCGGCCGTGACGTTTTCGAAGGTGATGCAATCGTGATCGGCAAGTTCGCTCGGGTGCCGGAGCACGCCATGCCGCGCGACATAATCGGGGCTTGCATAGACCACCCGGCGCACCGTGCCGATCTTCGTCGCCACGAGATTGCTGTCGGGCAGGTTGCCGATCCTCAGCGCCACGTCGATGTGATCGTCGACGAGATTGGCGAACCGGTCGCCCAAGGCGAGCCGCATATCGACCTCGGGATGAGCCTTGAGGAAATCGACCACGACGGGAAGCACATGCAGGCGTCCGAAGACGATGGGCGCAGAGACCGTCAGATCGCCCTTGATCGTGCTGTATTCGCCGGCTGCCACCCGTTCCGCCTCTTCGACGCGGGCAAGGATCTCCTTGGCAGCCTCGACATAGACGCGGCCCGCCTCGGTCAACTGGATCCAACGGTTGGTCCTGGTGATGAGTTGCGCGCCCAGATGCGCTTCAAGCTCGGAAACCTTCCGGCTGATCGTGGCCAGCGGCACCTTGAGGTGCCGGGAGGCGGCCGACAGGCTGCCGTTTTCGATGACGGCGATCAGAACCCCCATGGCGTCGAGACGGTCCACTTTTATCCTTCCATAATTCGGAAATCAGACTATCGAAATCGCATTCTACTGCCGAAAATTGGAAAGTCATAGATTGATCTCGAAGGCGGTTCATTCCGAACCGCCGGAGGGCCGTGACGGTTCTCAAGCTCTTCGAGGACATCTCCCATGAAACTCTACCGCCATCCGCTCTCCGGCCACTCGCACAGGGCGCAGCTTTTCCTGTCGCTGCTCGGCGTGCCGCACGAGCTGATCGACGTCGACCTCAAGGCGCGCGCACACAAGGCGCCGGAATTCCTGGCGCTCAATCCCTTCGGTCAGGTTCCGGTGCTCGACGACGAAGGCACGGTCATCGCCGACAGCAACGCCATCCTCGTCTACCTCGCCAAGAAGCTCGGCCGCATCGACTGGCTGCCGGAAGATCCGGCCGCGGCGGCGAAGGTGCAGAAATGGCTCTCGGTTGCCGCCGGCGACATCGCCTTCGGTCCGGCAGCCGCGCGTCTCGTCACGGTCTTCGGCGCCAATCTGGATGCAGAAGGGGCGATCTCCAGGGCCCACCGGGTGCTTGCACAGATCGATGCGGAGCTTGCCGGCCACGACTTCCTCGTAGGCGCAAGGCCGACCATCGCCGACGTCGCACTCTACAGCTACGTGTCGGCAGCACCGGAAGGCAATGTCGACCTTTCCGACTACGCCCATGTTCGTGCCTGGCTTTCGCGCATCGAGCGCCTGCCCGGCTTCGTCGGCTTTGAGAAGACCGCCGTCGGCCTCGCCGCCTGATCCAAGCTCCCCGGGGCGGCAACGCTGCCCCGGCCCCCTTCCAACCGGGACACCCGACCATGCCGGACAACGCACAGCAGAAAAAGCCGGATTCGCCGTGGCACGAAGGCGAACTCGCCATCCAGCGCAGCCTCGGCGTCGCCGAGCGCATGGATGCGACCGGGCGCAATTTCGTGCGCAGCTTCATGCCGGAGCAGCACCAGCAATTCTTCCCGATGCTGCCCTTCGCCATGTTCGGGGCCGTCGACGCGAGCGGCGATGTCTGGGCGACGATGCGCGCGGCAGCCCCCGGCTTCATGCAGGCGCCGGACGCCTGGAACCTCGATATACGGTTGCCGCGTGACAGGGATGATCCGGCCGATGCCGGCATGGAGGACGCGCACTCCATCGGCATGCTCGGCATCCAGCTCGAAACCCGGCGCAGGAACCGGTTGAACGGCGCGATCCGGCGCGATGCCGACGACGGCTTCACGCTCCGCGTCCGGCAGAGCTTCGGCAACTGCCCGCAATATATCCAGCTTCGTCAGTTCGCCTTCGTTCGCGACCCGCACCAGCCGGCCTCGGTGCGCCCGGTGCATGGTCGCGTGCTCGACGCCCGCGCCCGGGCCATCATCGCCAAGGCCGACACCTTCTTCGTCGCGTCCTACGTCGATCGCGACAGCGGCGAGCGCCAGGTCGACGTCTCGCATCGCGGCGGCAAGGCGGGTTTCGTACAGATCGGCGAGGACGGCGTGCTGACGATTCCGGACTTCTCCGGAAACCTGTTCTTCAACACGCTCGGCAATTTCATGGTCAACCCGCGCGCAGGACTGCTGTTCGTCGATTTTGCGACCGGCGACATGCTGCAGATGACCGGCAGCGCCGAGGTGATCCTGTCTTCTCCGGAGGTCGCGGCATTTCAGGGCGCCGAACGCCTGTGGCGCTTCCGGCCGGAGAAGGTCATTTATCGCGAGGACGGCCTGCCGCTTCGCTGGGCCTTCGAGGAGGGCGGCTGGTCTCCCAGTCTCAATTCCACCGGCGACTGGGATCAGGCGAAGGTCCGGCTTGAGGCCGCGGCCCTTGCCGATGCGTGGCGCCCGTTCCGGATTGCCCGCGTTGAGGACGAGAGCACGACGATCCGCTCACTCTACCTCGCGCCGGACGATGGCGTCGGGCTCATGGTCCATCAGGCCGGCCAGCACCTGCCGATCCGCATCAACGTCGGAGACGGCGAAAGACCGCTCGTCAGGAGCTATACGCTGTCCTCGGCACCGACGGATGGTCTCTACCGCATCAGCGTCAAGAAGGACGGCGTGGCTTCCCGGCACTTGCACGGACTGAAGCCTGGAGACCGGATCGAGGCGCGGGCGCCTGCCGGCAGCTTCACGATCGATGGAACCGAGCGGCGGCCCGCCGTGCTGATCGGCGCCGGCGTCGGCATCACGCCGATCCTTGCCATGCTCAAGCACATTGTCGCCGAAAGCCGCCGCAAGCGGCGCACGCGCCCGACCTGGATCTTTCAGGCCGCCCGCTCGCCGGAAGAGCGCGCCTTCGATCGGGAGATCGCCGACCTGGTCGCGGAAGGCGAGGGCAATATTCGTCTGGTGCGGGCGCTGAGCCAGCCGGCAACGGCCATCGAAAGCCAGGACTATGACATTGCCGGTCGCATCGACCTCACCCATCTCAAGGCCACCCTGCCCTTCGACGACTACGATTTCTATCTCTGCGGCCCGGCCGCCTTCACCCAGTCGCTCTATGACGGCTTGCGGGCGCTCAACATCGCCGATGCCCGCATCCATGCGGAGGCCTTCGGGCTGTCGTCGCTGACCCGGAGGCCGGACGGCGGTTCTGCCCCGGTGATGGTACCGGCGGCGAACGCCCCGGTTCACGTCGTCTTTGCCAAGTCGAGCAAGGAGGCGCGCTGGCAACCGGGCGAAGGCACGCTGCTTGATCTGGCGGAGGCGCGTGGCCTGAAGCCGGAATACGGCTGCCGCAACGGCAGTTGCGGCACCTGTCGGACGCCAGTGCTGGAGGGCAGGGTGACCTACCCCTCGCAGCCCTCCTTCCCGGTCGGCGAAGGCGAAGCGCTGATCTGTTGCGCCGTGCCGGCGGAGAGCGAAACGGGCAAACTGCATCTTTCGCTCTGAGCCCTGGTTCGGCTATGGATGATGCACCACATCATCAGGCAGTCGACCTCGGCCGAGCGGGATGCGCCATGAACGACCAACAGCTACGCGATATCGTGCTCTGGCTTTCCGAACAGGGCCTGAAGGGACTGGACGAGCCGGAGCTGTTTGCCGGCTTCTGCGAGCAATGTCGGGCAGCCGGTCTCGACCTTGCCCGCGCGCTCGGGTTGATCGACACGTTGCATCCCGAATTCGAGGGGCGCGCGTTCCAGTGGAACGACGAAAGCGAGATCACGCCGGAGGTCATCCAATACGGCTCGACGACCACGGGCGAGGCGCTGCTGAACTGGCAGAATTCGATCTTCTACCACATGCTTTGCGACCGAACCGCGGAGCGCCGCATCCGGCTTTCCTCCGACGAGGGCACCACCTACAACATATTGGACAAGCTGAAAGACGAAGGCCACACCGACTGCGTCAGCATGATCCACCACTTCACCGACCAGGGCCGCGTCGGCGAGATGGACTGTTTCTATTCCTATTGGACGACGCGGAACGACGGTGGCTTCAGCGACGATGACATCGCAGCACTCCGTATCCTGCTGCCAACGCTTGCGCTGGCGGTGAAGGCAGGCTCATGCGTGCGGATCATCAGCACGCTTGCGGACGTTTATCTCGGCGCCGATGCCGGCCAGCGCGTCGTCAAAGGCAGCATTGCCCGCGGTTCGGCCGAACGCATCGAAACGGTCATGTGGTTTTCCGACCTGCGCGGCTATACGCGCATCTCCGACACCGCAGCACCCGACGAGATCATCCCGCTTCTCAACGATTATTCAGGAACCGTGATCACCGCCATTCACGACCATGGCGGCAGCGTGCTGAAGCTGATCGGCGACGGTGTTCTGGCGATCTTCAATGCCGACGATCCGGGGACCGCCTGCGCCAACGCAATCGCCGCCGAACGGCAGCTGCGCCGCATGCTTGCGGAACTCGACACCCGCCGGCAGGCCGAAGGCAAGCCGACCACCGAGGTCTATCTCGGGCTCCATATCGGCGAAGTTTTCTATGGCAATATCGGCAGCCAGACCCGCCTCGATTTCACCGTGGTCGGCCCGGCGGTCAATGAGGTGAGCCGCATTTCCTCGATGTGCCGTTCCGTCGAGCGGCACATGATCATGTCGTCTGATTTCGTCGAAGCCTGCCCGCCGGATGAACGGGTCCACGCAGTCTCGCTCGGCCGCTTTGCGCTGCGCGGCATCGCGAGGGCCAAGGAGCTGTTTACCTGGGATCCGGAATTGCCGGTGGCTTGAGACGCAGCGGCTACTGGCTCATCGCGCCTGCAGAAAGACGCGAGAGGTGGCGATGCTGCAGCTCGATCTGCACCTCGTCCTGAAAAACCAGAACCTGATGGCGCACTTCGTCTTCCGAACATCCGCAGGCAAAGAGCTCATCCGCTAGAGCGCGGCAGCGGCGGCGCCAGAATTGCAGCGCCTCGGCACCGTGCAGATCTTCAAGCTCGGCGGCAGCACTGCGAATGGCATGCAATCTCCTGACCACCGGAAACGGAACAATGGTGTTGGTTTCCGTGGCTTCCACTGATTGATTGATTGCCATCGTCTCGTTTGCCCCCTGGACTTCGTGCGTTGACGCGAACGCACAAAGACGCCCTACGCGTAGTGATATCGAGCAATGGCTCCGCTTCCGGTGTCCCCAACCGAAGGCGATTTGCTCTGCTGATTCCATTTCTACGAAGCCTATGGTTAACGTTTCCTTCCCACCGGTGCCGAAGTGAACCGATTGCGTCTCGCAGGTGCACGAGACATCGGTCGCGTCACGTGGCCGACACGCTTTCACGCTTTTCTGGGTTGGTTTCGATCCAAAAACATGACATTAAAAATCATCTTTCTATCAGCGCCCATGGCGCCCCCGCCCCCAGTGAGTGCACGTGCATGCTGAAGCGTTTCTTCGCGTTCTACCGCCCCTATCGCGGCCTGTTCATTCTCGACTTTTCCTGCGCCGTACTATCAGGCCTGCTCGAACTCGGCTTCCCGATTGCGGTGAAGCTGTTCGTCGACCAGCTCTTGCCGAGCCAGGAATGGACACTGATCCTGCTGTCCTCCGTGGGGCTGCTGATCGTCTACCTGCTCAACACCGGCCTGATGGCAACCGTCACCTATTGGGGCCACATGCTCGGCATCAATATCGAGACGGACATGCGGCGCATGGCCTTCGATCATCTGCAGAAGCTCTCTTTCTCGTTCTTCGACAACCAGAAGACCGGCCATCTCGTCGGCCGCCTCACCAAGGATCTGGAAGAAATCGGCGAGGTCGCGCATCACGGTCCGGAGGATCTGTTCATTGCCGTCATGACCTTCATCGGTGCGCTGATCCTGATGCTGATGGTGCATTGGCAGCTGGCGCTGATTACCGCCGCCGTCGTGCCGCTGACCGCCTGGGTAACCAGCCGCTACGGCGGGCGCATGACCCGGAATTTTCGCAATCTCTACGGCCGGATCGGAGACTTCAACGCCCGTATCGAGGAGAATGTCGGCGGCATGCGCGTGGTCCAGGCCTTCGCCAACGAGGCCCATGAGCGCAGCCTGTTCGAGACCGACAACCAGAACTATCGCCGCACCAAGCTTGAGGCCTACCGTATCATGGCGGCCAGCACGTCGCTGAGCTACATGAGCATGCGGCTGACGCAGCTGATCGTGATGATTACCGGCTGCTACTTCGTGTTGACGGGCGAGCTGACCAATGGCGGCTTCGTCAGCTTCCTGCTTCTGGTCGGCGTCTTCTTCCGGCCGGTCGAGAAGATTAATTCGGTGATCGAGACCTATCCGAAGGGCATCGCCGGCTTCAAGCGCTTCCTCGAACTGATGGAAACCGAGCCCGATATCGAGGATCGTCCCGGTGCGACCGACGGCGCTGATCTCAAGGGCGACATCACCTACAGCAACGTCTCCTTCGGCTACAGCGCCGAAAAGCCGATCATCCAGAATATCGACCTCACGATCCGCGCCGGCGAGACGATCGCCTTCGTCGGCCCGTCGGGCGCCGGCAAGACGACGATCTGCTCGCTTCTGCCGCGCTTCTACGAAGTGATGGAAGGCGCAATCACTGTCGACGGCACCGATATCCGCGACATCACCCTGTCGTCGCTGCGCGGCCAGATCGGCATCGTGCAGCAGGATGTCTTCCTTTTTGCCGGCACCATTCGCGACAACATCGCCTATGGCCGGCTCGGAGCAAACGAAGCCGACATCCTGGAAGCGGCGCGGCGCGCCCGGCTCGACGGCATGATCGCGGCCCTGCCCGACGGCATGGACACGGTGATCGGCGAACGCGGCGTCAAGCTTTCCGGCGGACAGAAACAGCGATTGGCGATCGCCCGCATGTTCCTGAAAAACCCGGCGATCCTCATTCTCGACGAGGCCACCTCGGCGCTCGACACGGAAACCGAGAGAGCAATCCAGCAGTCGCTCGCCGAGCTTTCCAAGGGGCGCACGACGCTGATCATCGCGCACCGGCTGGCAACGATCCGCGATGCCGACCGCATCGTCGTGGTCGACGGCAGCGGCATTCGCGAACAGGGACCGCATGCAACGCTGCTGGCCGCCAAGGGCGCCTACAGCCGCCTCTATCACGCCCAGGCAGGCGCCGGCTGAGGAGAGCTGTCGGCGCGGCATTGCAAGTGCCGGGAGGGGGCGGTACGAACGAAGGCAGACACCGCCCTGCCCTTCGTCGGACCGATCCTTCAGCGCCATGACCACTTCCGAACTTTCCACTCTCGAACGCGCCCTAAAAGCCCTGCCCCAACACTATCCCGGTCCCGGCGGCGTCGCCGGTGTAGTCCGGGATGGTCAGGTGATCCTCAGCCACCGCTGGGGCTACGCCGACCTGACCGCCCGCAGGCCGATGACGGCGACAACCCGCGTACCGATCTGCTCGATCACCAAGCAGATGACCTGCGCCGTGCTTCTGGACGCCGTCGGCGAACCGGCAAAGCTCGACCGCGCGCTCGACGCCTACCTGCCTCTGCTTGAAGGCAAGCGCCCGACCGTGGCCCATCTCTGTCACAACCAGTCGGGGCTGCGCGACTACTGGGCGCTGACTGTGCTGCAAGGCGCCAGGCACGACGGCGCCTTCCGCCGCGAGGACGCACGGCCCCTGCTCTCCTCCGCGCGGTCGACCCATTTCGAGCCGGGCACGCGCTACTCCTATTCGAACGGCAATTTCCGCATTCTCGCCGACCTCATCGAAGCGCATACCGGGCGCTCGATGGCCGAGCTCTATCGGCGTTCCGTGTTCGGCCCGGCCGACATGCAGACCGCTGCCCTCACCGCCGATACGAGCCTGCCCCCCGATGGTATCGTCGGCCACGAGGGCAATGAGACGGCTGGCTATTTCGAGGCGGTCAACAACATCTACTGGGCGGGCGACGCCGGTGTTTCCGCTTCGCTCAACGATATGCTCGCCTGGGAATGCTTCATCGACCGGACGCGGAATGACGAAAACAGTCTCTATCGCCGCCTGTCCGTACCGCAGACCTATGCCGATGGCCGCCCGGCCCATTATGGGTTCGGCCTTGCGCATGAAAAGATCGGCGACGTCGCCATCACCGGCCATGGCGGCGCGCTGCGCGGCTTCCGCAGCCGCAGGCTCTACGCGCCCGCTGAGCGCCTTTCGGTCGTAGTGATGTTCAACCATGAAGCCGACGCCCATGCGGCGGCGACCGCACTGATGAAGGTCGCCCTTGGCCACAGCGACACCGAGCCAGCGACGGGCACCTGGGATGCCGACGGCACCGGCAGCTATCTGGATCCGGAAACGGGCCTCGCACTCGTCACCAGGCGCATCGGCAAATCCCGCGTCGCGCTGAACTTCGCCACGGGTGCCGAGACGCTTGCGGTCGGTCCGGATGGCAGCGCGCAGTCAGCGGCCGTTACCCTTCGCGTGGAAGGCGCCTCGCTGCACATGGAGCGCCCGCGTGAGAACCTGACGGTTCACGCCGCGCGCATCTCTGGCGCCGCCAAGCCTGATATCGCCGGCCGCTACCATGCGGCAGAACTCGACGCCCATCTCGACATCGTCTCCACCAACGGCGTCTTCTATGGTGGTTTCGACGGTTCGCTTGGCAGAGGCGCCATGCACGCCCTGCGGCCGCTCGCCGAAGATGTCTGGCTGCTGCGCTGCAAACGCTCGATGGACGCGCCGGCACCGGGAGACTGGACCGTAGTCGTTTCGCGTGACGCAGAAGGCAAGGTGACGGGGCTGACGATCGGCTGCTGGCTCGCCCGGCGGATCGACTATAGCAAGATCGGCTGATGTCGAGATCGCGCCGCCGGCGATGCTCGCAAGCGGGACCATGCTGCGCAAGATGACCAGCAACCGGAAGACCAGAACGTGAAACAGAAGCGACCGACAGCCGCCCGAGATACCGGCCGCCGCCCCACGGCCGATACGGGAAAACGCGTGACGGTCGCCCGCGCCCTTTCCAAGCTTGGTTACTGCTCGCGCACGCAGGCCGAAAAGCTGGTGCTTGAAGGCCGCGTCAGCATCAACGGGCGCAAGGCGACTGACCTCACCGCATGGGTCGATGTCGACAAGGACCGTCTCGCCGTCGACGGTAAGGCCGTGCTTGCCGAAGAGAAGGTCTACCTGATGCTGAACAAGCCGCGCGGGCTGGTGACGACCAGGCATGACCCGGAGGGCCGGCCGACGGTCTTCGATTGCCTGAAGGACATCGATTCCACCCATCTGTCGCCGGTCGGCCGCCTCGACAAGGCGAGCGAAGGCCTTCTGCTCTTCACCAACGATACGGTGCTTGCGCAGCGGCTGCTCGATCCGGAAACCCATGTCGGCAAGGTCTATCACGTGCAACTGGCCGGCCAGATCGACGACGCGCAGCTTGCGCAAATGGTCGCCGGCATCGACGAAGGCGGCGAGATGTTGCGGGCCGCCAGGGCCGAACGCCTAAGGGTGGGCGGCCGCAACATGTGGATCGAGGTGGAACTCGAAGAGGGTCGAAACCGCCAGATTCGCCGCATGCTCGATGCGCTCGGTTTCGAAGTGCTGCGGCTGCTGCGAGTTTCGATCGGGACGATCGCTCTCGGTGATTTGCCGAAGGGTGCTGCGCGTAACCTCACCGCCGACGAAATCGCCGATCTGAAGCGGCGCACCGGCCTCTAGGCCCTTCCCGCGGCGTGCAGTCAAACGCGCGATGGGTGGAAATCCACCCACGCGAGCACCGCCATGTTTCCGAATCCACCCAAAGCCGATCCAGGCTCCTGACAAATGCGTCGGATCGTGCGGACAGCCCGTTGTCTGTGCTAAGATTGCGTCCGCAAATGGGGGCATCCAGCACCGGCGTGGGAGGAAACCTTGCCGGCTGGCCATATTTCATCCGGGAGGAAGAAGATGAAAACCCTCAACGCATTGCTCGGCGCCGTTGCCGCCCTTTCCATTTTTGCCGTTTCCGCCAACGCACAGACCTACCCCGAACGTTCGATCACCATGGTCGTGCCCTTCTCCGCCGGTGGCCCGACGGATACGGTTGCGCGCCTGGTTGCTGAATCCATGTCGAAGGATCTCGGCCAGCAGATCATCGTCGAGAACGTCGGCGGCGCCGGCGGCACGCTTGGCGCCGGTCGCGTCGCCCAGGCCGATCCGGACGGCTACACCGTGCTGCTCCATCACATCGGCATGGCAACCAGCGCGACGCTCTACCGCAAACTCGCCTATGACACGCTGAACGCCTTCGAATATGTCGGCCTCGTCACCGAAGTGCCGATGACCATCGTCGCGCGCAAGGACCTCGAGCCGACCGACCTCAAGGGTCTCGTCGAATATGTGAAGGCGAACAAGGACACGGTCACCGTCGCCAACGCCGGCATCGGCGCCGCCTCGCACCTCTGCGGCATGATGTTCATGAGCGCCATCGAAACGCCGCTGACCACCGTTCCCTACAAGGGCACCGGTCCGGCGATGACCGATCTCCTCGGCGGTCAGGTCGACATCATGTGCGACCAGACGACCAACACCACCAAGCAGATTCAGGGCGGCACGATCAAGGCGTACGCCGTCACCTCGCCCGAACGCCTGAAGGTCTTCCCGGACTTGCCGACGACCACCGAAGGTGGTCTGCCGAACCTGCAGGTTGGTATCTGGCACGGCGTCTACGCGCCGAAGGGTACGCCGGCTGAAGTGACCGAACGCCTGTCGAAGTCGCTGCAGGTGGCGCTCAAGGATCCGAACGTGGTTGCCCGCTTCGGCGAACTGGGCACCGAGCCGTCTTCGGACAGCGACGCCACCCCCGCCGCGCTGAAGACCAAGCTCGAAGGCGAGATCGCCCGCTGGAAGCCGGTGATCGAAGCGGCCGGCCAGTACGCCGACTAATCCGTCGCTCATCGTGCCGCGCTCTCGAGCCATCTCGGGGCGCGGCGGTTCTGACATGGGCATGTTCCCGACGGTGTCCGGACAGGCGCCGTCAACAGCGGTTGACAGCTGTCAACGCGACGTTGCCCAATGTGCGAACCCGGCGCGAGCCGGCAATGCCAATGCGGGAGGCCGTCGACGCCTCGGCCCGGCTACCCCGCGAAAACAAATGGGGACACGATGAAATCACTCTCCTTCGATAGCACCAATGCGCTCTGCGGCGGGATCCTGACCGCGGTCGGCCTGTTCTTCGCCTGGCAGGCCTTCAACCTAGAGCTCGGCACGGCCTTCCGCATGGGGCCTGGCTATTTCCCCCTCGTGCTCGCGATCATCCTGACGCTCCTCGGCATCGTGATCCTCGTACAGTCCACCCGCGTCCAGGGGGAGCCGATCGGCGCGATTGCGCTGCGTGGCATGCTCTTCATTTTGCCGGCGCCGGTTTTCTTCGGCCTCACGGTCCGCGGCCTCGGCTTCGTCCCGGCACTGTTCTTCACGGCACTCATCGCCTGCTTTGCCTCCGGCCGCATGACGCCGCTCATGGCTTTGGCGCTCTCCGCAGCGCTGACGGCCTTCTCCGTCGCCGTGTTCAGCTATGGTCTCGGCCTGCCCTTCCAGCGCTTCGGCCCCTGGGTCCAATTCTAGGAGACGCGCAATGGATCTTTTCAACAATCTCGCGCTCGGCTTTGTAACCGCCGGTTCCCCCGCCAACCTGCTCTTCTGCCTCATCGGCGTGCTTCTCGGCACCCTGATCGGGGTCCTTCCGGGCATCGGCGCAACGGCGACCATCGCCATGCTCCTGCCGATCACCTTCCAACTTGAGCCGGTCTCCTCGCTGATCATGCTCGCCGGCATCTATTACGGCGCGCAGTATGGCGGCTCGACCACGGCGATCCTGATCAACATGCCGGGCGAATCGTCGTCAGCCGTCACCGCGATCGACGGATACCAGATGGCCCGTAAAGGTCGGGCCGGCGCCGCCCTGGCAATCGCTGCCCTCGGCTCATTCTTTGCCGGCACCGTCTCGACCTTCCTCGTCGCGGTCTTCGCGCCGCCCCTGACCGAAATCGCCCTGAAGTTCGGCGCTGCCGAGTACTTCTCGTTGATGATCGTCGGCCTCGTCTCCTCGATCGCACTCGCGCACGGGTCGATCGTCAAGGCGCTGGCCATGGTCGCCCTCGGCCTCCTGCTCGGCCTCGTCGGCACCGATATCTATTCCGGCACGCCGCGCTTTACCCTCGGCATCCGGGAATATGCCGACGGCCTGAACTTCGTAGCGCTCGCCGTCGGTGTCTTCGGCATCGCCGAGATCCTGCGCAACCTTGAAAACGAACGCACCCGCGAGGTGCTGATGGCCAAGGTCACCGACCTGATGCCGACCAGGGACGACTTCAAGCGCATGTTCGCGCCGGTCGTGCGCGGCACCATCATCGGTTCGGCGCTCGGCATTCTGCCCGGTGGCGGCGCAATCCTTGCGGCCTTCGCTTCCTACACCGTGGAGAAACGCGTCTCGGACCACCCCGAAGAGTTCGGCCACGGTGCGATTGCCGGCGTCGCCGGTCCGGAAAGCGCCAACAATGCGGGCGCGCAGACCTCGTTCATTCCGCTGCTCACCCTCGGCATTCCCGCCAATCCGGTGATGGCGCTGATGATCGGCGCGATGATCATCCAGGGCATCGTGCCCGGTCCGAACGTCGCAAGCGAACAGCCCGCCCTCTTCTGGGGCATCATCGCCTCCATGTGGATCGGCAATCTGATGCTCGTGGTCCTGAATCTGCCGTTGATCGGGCTCTGGGTGAAGCTGCTCAAGATCCCCTATTACGTGCTCTTCCCGATCATCATGGCGTTCTGCTCGATCGGGGTCTACAGCGTCAACTCCAATGTCTACGACCTCTATGCCGTCGCCTTCTTCGGCCTCGTCGGCTACCTGCTGTTGAAGCTGCGCTGCGAACCCGCTCCGTTGCTGCTCGGCTTCGTGCTCGGACCGCTCCTCGAAGAAAACCTCCGCCGCGCCATGATCCTGTCGCGCGGAGACCCGACGACATTCGTCACTCGACCGATCAGCGCCATCCTGCTTCTGATCGCAGCCCTGGTGCTCGTCGTCGTGTTCCTGCCGAGTGTGAAGGCCAAGCGCCACGAGGTTTTTGTCGAGGAGGATTGATCCCTGCCCGCCAATTTCGCAACAATAACAATATAATTCAATAGGTTAATCGCCGCGCCCCAATCGGAGGCGCGGCGTTCTTCTGGCTGCGGCATTCTGCCCCTGCGCGGTTTGCCACATTGAGCTTTATCAAGCCGGTCGCCAATCTCTGCCCCATCGAAACAGGAACGAGCCGGGGCGATGACACGTCGCGAGAAGATCAGATGGAACAATGCCGTGCGCATGCTTTGCGCCGCGGCGCTGTTCCTGCTTGGTTTTACCCATCTCGGCCCTGCCCTGGCCACTCGCCTGCCGGCGGCCGAACTGGCGCTCTATGCCCTGCCCGACGGGTCCCTGCCCGATTTTTGCCAGACCGGTTTGGGTGAAGACGGCAAAGACCAGCCCGGCCATAAACATGTTTGCAGCGCCTGTCGGTTCTTCTGGACGCTGCTGACGCCGCCGGACGGTTCTCTCAGCGAGCGCCTGGAGGCAAACCGCACACCTGCGATCCGGGTTGCGGCAGTTCGACCGGTGCCACAAGTTCACGCACCCAATGCCCGTCCGCGAGGCCCGCCACAGGTCGTCATCCGGCTTTGACCTCCGTTGACAGCTGTCAACATCCTTCTTCGACGCCCGTCGGCATCGGGGCATCACGCCTCCTTGCGTCGGTCATGCGGACGTTTTTCATGCCAGAAACCCTGATCACCACTGCCGCGCCAGCGGCTCCCCCTCGCGCGTCCTCGATAAGGCCGCCTCGCCCGGCCTCGCGTAGTCGTGTCGTCGGCGAAAACCTGACCCTGCTCTATGAGGGCGGACGCAACCGCGCGCTCTACCGTGTCGTTGACGGCTGCGTCGTGCTTTCGCAACTTCTCAACGACGGTCGCCGCCAGATCACCGACGTGCTCGGACCGGGCCGGCTCTTCGGCTTCACTATCGACGGCCGCAACATCGCCACCGCCGAAACGCTGAGTATCGCGCGCATCGAGCCTCTGGGTGACGCGGATCTCAACGCCACCAATCCGGCCGTCGCCAGCGAGTTGAAGACGACGCTGCACCGCATGCAGATCCATGCCACGCTGCTTGGTCGCAAGACCGCCAGCGAGAAAGTCGCCAGTGCGCTGGTGGAACTATCGCGCCTGTTCAATCGGACCGGCCGTAACGGCGCTGCCCGGTTGAGCTTTCATCTCCATCTCACCCGCGCCGACCTTGCGGATTGGCTTGGCCTTACCGTCGAAACGGTCAGCCGCTGTCTCAACCGTTTCAAGCGCGAGGGCCTGATCGACTTCAGCCACCCGAAGACAATGCGTGTCCTCGATCCCGAACGCCTCGAAGCGACCGCAGGCTTCACCCGACAACAGACCGGCGAGACGACACGCCCTTGAATAAAACCCGCGCCGCCTGTCCCCCCAATGCGGCCACCCACGCAAAGGAAAAACCATGATTGCGAGACTTGTCTACCACGTGCCGGTGTTCGGCTGGATGCTCAAGGAGGCCGTGCAAGGTTCACAGACGGCCAAGGTGCTGTTTCTGATCAACTGCGCGCTGCTCTGGCTGCTCGCCATCGTCGCCTTCGGCTACCCGGCGATCATCATTCCGGCATTGACGCTGGTGCCGGTGATCTTCGTTCTGTTGATCGTGATCACGATGGGCTGACGCCGATACGGTCCGGCGGCAAGCTTTCCGCGCTGCCGCCGGTTCAAAGCACGCCCCAGCCGCGGTAACGCCCGCGGCCGGTCATCTCGCGGATGCCAAGCTCGCGAACGAGGTTCAGCGCGCCGCGCGGCGTCACCCCGACATGCTTGGCGACCAAAGCCGCCGATACGATCGGCCGCGACAGAACCAGGTCGATCAGGGCCGGCAGACTGCTGTTGGAACGACGATCGCGAATGCGCATGTCCATCTGGGTCTTCGCAAGCAACAGCCGGTCGAGTTCCTTGAGACCGAGATCCGCCGTCACCGTCATCGCCTCCAGAAAGGCGCTCCAGCGGGTCAGTGGGTCCCGGGACCTCCGTCGCTCATAGCGGATGGTCTTTAGCCCGGTGTTGAACGACAGCAGGTGCGAGGTGACCTTGCCTCTGGAGCGCAGGTAAGCGCCGACCAACAATGACCCCAGCCAATGCTGACGGCGCAGAGGCTCCCTCCGCTCCCAGGCATCGAAAAGCAAGGCGGCTCCAAGACAGGGCGGCAGCTGATCAGCCGCTGCCACCATCTGGCGCCATTCGTCAAGACGCGCTTCCTCATCCCACTCTTCGTCGAAGAGCAGGCCGAGCTGTCCCATCGGCTCGCGGGCTGTCGCTAACGCCGTCCGTTCCGCGATTTCCAGCGTGTCTTGCTCATGCGCATCGAGCAGGCGCTGCGAGCGAGCGATGGCGGCGTCGATGGCCGCGAATTCGGCCGCCATCGGATTGCTGTCGCCGTCGTCCTCCGGCTCGCCGCGCTCCGGCTCACGATCGACACCTGCCGCCTGCCGTGTTTCGGCCCGCGCAAGTGAAGGGATATCGAGCTCCGGGGCCGGGCTCTGTTCGCCGCTGAGTGTTGCAAGCCCCTGGGCAGAAAGGGCCCAACCAGGCTCGCCGAGCCAGATGCGGCGGCGGACTTTCAGGACCGAATGGGCGATGGTCAACTCGTGGGTCGGCGCTCGCGCGTCCATGTGCGCATCGTGCAGCACGAGATCCTCGACATGAACGAGTTCGCCGGCCACCCAAAGTGCTGCAGTCGCGTCGAAGAAATGCCCGCGCTCGCGGTACCCGTCTTCGACGACATGACGGTTCGTGCGCTCATCGAGGCGCGCCAAGGCGTCTTCCGCCGAAATCATCAGCGGGATCAGCGTTGGATGGTAGGGATCGGGAGACTGGTATCGCATTTTGAAAATAAACGGTTCCTGCGGATGTGGAACGTAACATGAGAATCACTTCCCCCACAGGCAGGAGACGCTTTCTCCACCGCTTGAAGACCAGCAAGCCGCGCCGCCTGATTTCGCAAACGGCGACGGGGCGAATATTTCTATTCAAACAGGACTTGCATGTGTCTCGGCGCACGCCAATGTGTTGACAGCTGTCAACCGTGTTGATGTCTCGTCTATCAACGCCAAACCCGGTCAGTGAGTTGAGTACCATACTCGCTGTTTCCCCCAGCCATACCGTGTTCGCAATCACGCGGCAGTGAGATCCAACTATGCTTGGTGCTTTGTCGCTTTAGTTTACCCTTTCGCGACCCAGCTTTTTGGGGGAGGGCGCTCGGCTTTAAACCAGCAACCTGTTGACAGCTGGCAACAGCCCGCGAGTTCGCCACCTGAACGGATTCAGCCGCTAGAACGGGCTCTAACAAGGGAGGACGCTCAATCATTCGGCTCGAGATCGAGAAATTCGAAGTCTTGTACGCTGAGTCCGCGCAACGGAACTGAACCGCCCCTTCCTTTCCAAAAGAAGGAGAAACAGCAATGTTTTCTGATGGGTGGCGAGGGTCTGAAAACAATCTCAGACGTAAGAATAACGTAGAGATGTCAACGAATCCCTGCACTTACAGTGTCCCGCATTTCAACGTCACAGACAAGCCAAAGCGTTTCCGCGAGAGGCGACGCTCATGCCCCCTGTCGCTGTTCATCCGCTCACGGCCACCACTCCGGCCTGGGCTCGCAAGCGCGCCGACAGCATCGCCGACACGGTGAATGTCTGGTTTCTCGCGCGGCGCGTCAGGTCCCGCAGATAGCCCCCAGCCGAATGAATGTGCTCGGATCGTTCAAGAAGGCAGGCGAGTACCGTTGCCGTCGTTTCGGGACCAAGCACCGTGCACGCCTCGTCGTAGGCCTCCGGGCTGACGCCGAGCATCGTCCTGACAACGGTTGCGGCTAGGAACATGTCCCGCCAGTTGCCAATTCGCCCGGCTGGTCCATAGTCACGGATCTGCGGGCAGGCTTTCAGCACCACCGGCAGCGCGCCGATATGATCGTGAAGGCGAGAAAGGCCGGGCGACTTTGCACTGCCTGCAACGGTATCATCATCCGCGGTGCATGACGTCTTGGTGCCAGCCAGATCCGAAAATGCCGCTTCAGGTCTTTCACAAGCGTTTTCAGATTCAGATTGATAATCGGATTCTGAACTCTGTATGTGCCGCTCATACTGGCGTTCATTGGCAGCCGTATTCTGCGTTTTCAGCAAGTTTTCCAGGTAATTAGTCAGATTGGCGCGGAGTGCCGACAAAACGGCGAGGGCGCGCTCCACTTCGGTGATCAGCGGCTTGCGCGACAGTGCCGTGTAGACCGCCTGGCACTGCGTTTCCGCTTCTTCCGCTTGGAGGACATCGGACTGGCGCAGGAGCTCGACGAGCTTGACGACGTCGCGCCGGCAAAGGCTCAGACGTTCGCGCATCACCTGCAGGTAGCGACGATCCGCTTCCAGCCGTGTCGCTTCCGCTGCGAACTCGGACGCCCGTGCAAGCATCGGTGCGAGATCGAAGCCAAAGGCCTGGCCGATCGCGCCCTTGCGGTCACGTCGGGCGTAACGCTTGCCATTGGGACTGTCGCGCCTGAGGATGAGCCCAGCCGCGACAAGCGCCGTCAGATGCCGCCTCAGCGTCGTCTCGGCCATGCCGTGCGTACGGAGCGAAAGCTGCGCATTCGACGGAAACACGACGAGGCCGGCGGCCGGGTCGAGTTCGGCCTTTGGGTAAAAGGACAGCAGTGCGTTCAGCACCGCAAGCGAACGGTCGGAAACCCCAAGGCTGGTCTTGGCGGCACACACCGTTCGAAACAATTTCCACTTGTCGACGCTCCCGTCGTCGACGGCCGGAGCGCTGGAAAGTTGGTATGCCAACATCCCAAGCGTCATCGACCGCCGCCCGAAGGGCGTCGTGACAATCCCACGATCCATTCTTCTTCACCTTTTCCAAGGCAAAAGAAATCCGTTCGCCGAAACGACGTTGAAAACTCTTGACACCGATTCGCGGAAATGGGATTCTCTAGTTGCTACACGAGAGAAGGGTTTCCGCAGCGCTAGTCGTTCGGAAGCCTTTTTCTTTTGCTCAGTTAGTCTCCTGTTTCCTCTTGATATTCGAGGTACAGAGATTTGAGCCTCTGCCTCACGAAATCTGCAAAGCCTGGTGCCGTCTTGCTGTTGAAGGCAAGCGTCGTCTCGACGTCCGTTTCACGGATACGCACCGGGGTTGTGTTGTCTGGCGCCAGCCATGGGATAGGCCGGGCACGCGCCCTGGAGGCGCTTAAGAAAGTGCACAAGGCGTCGAAACGCTGATCGCTGCCGGCCTTCTGGAATTCTCGGCTTTGCGTGAAGGCGGCTGCGGCCTCCGGCTTGCCATCTTGTGCGAGAAGCTCAGCGAGTTCAAACCAACGGCGCCGTCCGATCGATGGTGCCGGTCCGATGGCCTCGATCAGCGCAATCGGTAGCCGGCGAACAACAGAAATCATCTTCGACAGGGCGGCTTTGTCGACACCCAGCGCCGACATGATGATCTCACGCGAAAACCCGCGATCCTCAAGGCGGCTGCCAAAGAGCGAGCGCTCGATGAAGGAGAGGTCGGAACGGGTGTTGTTTTCCTGTCCCTGCGAGACGACCAATTGCTCGTCATTGAGATTGCGAACGACCGCACGAACACTGCTACCGATGTCGCGGGCAGCAGCCAGGCGGCGATGGCCGTAGGCGACCTGGTATCGCCCCTCGATGGTTGGATGCGGCCGGACCAGGATGGGCACCTGTTGTCCGTGCTCTCGCATCTGTTCAGCGAGGCTCAGTTGCGCGTCGGCCGCAATCCCGAGACGATCGACGATGAAGGATGCGTCGATGAGCGACGGATCGAGTTCGACGACCGCTTGCCCTTCGGCAAGTTGCCGCTCAAGTTCCTGGGCCCGTTCAACCTTCTGCGTGATGTTCGACAGCGACCGGGTGATGCCACCGACAGCAGTCGGGGGGCGGGCACCGGCCATCAGCCCGGCGATCGGCCGGTCGTTGCCCGGTGCGCCGTTGGCATCGTCGATGCGTTCCTCCGATATCCCGATCAGGTTCTTACGGGCCATGGATTACTTCCTCCCCCAGACCTTGCGGACCAGGTCCTCGATCTCGCCATTGACGAGGTTGAGAGAGTCCATGGCGCGGTCGTAGGTGCCGCGGACAAACTGCGAGCGCTCGACTTCATAAAGCGTTTGCTTCGTTACGCCGGCGTCGGAGATAGCTGTCGACTTCACCATGGCGTTCTGCAGCATGCGATTGCCGAAAATGGCGCGCATAAAACCGGTCATCTGGCTTTGAGGGCCGTCGTTCGGCTCAAACCGTGTTCCGAGATAGCGCATCCAGTCATAGCTGGTGCGGCCACCGGCTTTTTCGACGACGCTCATCAACTCACTCGTCATCGACAGGAACTGCGACATCGACATGACGTCGAGCATCTGCGGATGCACGGTGATCAGGACGGACGTTGCGGCACAGAGCGCCGACATGGTGAGGAAGCCGAGCTGCGGCGGGCAATCGATGACGACGATGTCGTAGAAGCTCTCGATATCGGCGAGCACATCGCCGATGCGGGCGAAGAAAAGGGTTTCTGCAGCCCCGCCCGTCATCATCGCCTTCGGCGTTTCGTGCTCGAATTCCATGAGTTCGAGATTGCCGGGAATGAGATGCAGATTGGCGGTGTAGGTCGACCGCACGATATCGGCGATCGACCGCGGGGCGTCATAGCGGATCGCGCCGTAAAGCGTCTCGCCTTCTCCGACATCCAACTCCGGTTGATGGCCGAAGAGGGCGGAAAGCGAAGCCTGCGGATCGAGATCGATCGCGAGCGTGCGGTAGCCGCGAAGTGCCAGATATTGGGCGAGGTGGGCTGAGGTCGTCGTCTTAGCCGACCCGCCCTTGAAGTTCATCACAGACAGGACCTGCAGCTTTTCATCGCCGCGCCGGTGCGGGACATATTTGCCCGACTTGCCGCCATCGTCGAGAACGCGGCGAATGCGTTCGATGTCGGAAACGGCATACATGCGCCGACCGTTTGACAAGGGCGCTGGGCCGTGGCCCTCTGAGGCCACCTGCCTCAGATAGCCTTCGCCGATTCCGATGAAGGCTGCCGCTTCGGCAGGGCTGAAGAGACGCATCTGCTTTTGCGCTTGCGGGGGGAAGATTTTCTTTTGGTGCTGCTGCAGCTGATGGGCAAGCTCCAAAGCATCGGCAGCCAGAAGCGTCGGCAGATGCTCCTGTGCGTCCTGGCTTTGAATTTTTTGCTGCAACATTGATATCCCCGAAAACTGCGCAAAAATCGTCATATCCGGACAATATGCGCAGATGCACTATGCTCCGATTCGGCGCGGTTTTACAAATGCATAGCGTTTTGACGGAGGTGCTGCCCTTGCGGTGGAAAGCGAGCTTGTGAAGCGGCCGAGTTGTCCGCGGACAACTTCCCTTCGGGCACGTTCGCGCATCTCCAATTAGAGCATAGATTTAATAGACTATTGACAGCGGATCTGATTGTGTCAGGATTGTGTTCAGTTGGCGATTGGATGCATGGAGCTTCCTGATGTTCTATCTCGGTGGAATGACCCTTGGCTATCTTGAGCCGCCCCCGCCTGTGCCGAAGGCGATGAAGACAAAGCGGCAGGCGGAAGTGGATGTCGCCTCGACGACGCTCGACAAGGCGACGTGCGAAGAGTCCGATCGTAATCAGGAATGGGCGCGCGCGTTCCTGACGCCGTGGCACCTCCTTTACTGAGGAGTGAGGCGTGGCGCCGAACTGCGCCGCCCAAGCGTTGACAGCTGTCAACGTGAAAGCCGTTTCAGCCGCCGTGGAAAAGCGCAAATCGGCGAGGGAAGGGCTGTTTCGCGGCTGCGAATTGATTAAGTTCGCTGTCATGGACACCAAGCAAGATCGATCCGTTTCAAGTGACCCGCCTGGCGATGCGGCCGACAGTCAGGGGCAGGTGCTATCGCTGCACCAGCGCATCCTCGGTGACGTCGAAGGGCGCATTCTTTCCGGGGAGTGGCCACCCGGACACCGCATCCCGTTCGAGCACGAACTGACCGAGCAATATGACTGCTCGCGCATGACGGTGAACAAGGCCCTGACCGAACTCGTCAAGCGCGGGCTGATCGAGCGGCGGCGCAAGTCGGGAAGCTACGTTACCTTTCCGCAGGTCCAGTCCGCCGTCATGGAGATCCACGACGTTAAACTCGAAGTCCAGTCGCTGGGGCTCGATTACAGCTTCCGCGTGGATGAGCGAAAAGTGCGCAAGGTCGAAAGCCGGGATCGTGAACGCCTGGATCTCCCGAGCTCGGGCAAGCTGCTGGACGTAACGTGCCGGCATTTTGCCGGCTCGCGTCCCTTTTGCTTCGAGGAGAGGTTGATCAGCCTTTCTGCGGTTCCGGAGGCCGAAGAGGAAACATTCGAGACCGCGGCGCCCGGTTCGTGGCTGCTCGGCAAGGTACCGTGGAGCACGGCCGAACACCGCATTCGTGCCGTGGCGGCCAGCAAGTCGGCAGCGCAGGCGCTCGGTATCGCCACCGGCACAGCCTGCCTCGTCATCGAGCGGCGGACCTGGAGCGGACGGGCGCCGGTCACGCATGTGCGGCTCACCTATCCCGGCGACCGCCACGAACTCGTTGCGCAGTTCGCGCCCAGCCCCATCGGCTAGTCGAAGGATCGGTTGTCCGCGGACAACCGATGAAGCAGGCCCTCGATCGGCGGTTCCGCGCCGATTATCCTGCGGCGAGGCGCAGCTTCGGTGCCGGTTCGTTGCCGGAAAAAGCGAAGACCTCGATGGGTTCACCGATGCCCCTGACCGGGTAGGCGCCGAGATGCTCCATGCTCGAGGCGCAGCCGGCCAGCTCGACGAAGGCGCGCGACAACAGCACCGGGCGTTTGGTTTCCTTGGTCAGGCTCTCAAGCCTTGAGGCGATGTTGACGGCGGGGCCGATGACGGTGAAGTCGAGCCGGCGGCGCGAGCCGATATTGCCATACATCACGTCGCCGACATGCACGCCGATGCCGTAGCCGAGCGGCTCGCGACCTTTCGAGAGGTTGTCCTGGTTCAGGACGGCGATGGCTGCCTCCGCCTCCCGGATCGCCTGGAGCAGATTCTCCGCGGCGTCGGGGTTGCTTAGCGGAAAGATCGCCAGCAGCCCGTCACCCATGAATTTGAGGATCTCGCCTCCATGGCGCTCGATCGGTTCCGACATGGCGTCGAAATAGGCGTTCAGCAGTTCGATCACGTCGTCGCGCGGCCAGAGATCGGAAAGCTTTGTGAAATTGCGCAGGTCGCAGATCAGGATGGCGGCACCGACGGTGACGCCGCTGCCCCGTGTGGTGGCGCCGGCAAGGATCTGTTCGCTCGCGTGCGGGCCGACATAGGTTTCGAGCAGCGTTCGGACGAAACGGTTCTTCAGCCTGATTTCACTGACCAGCGCCAGCGCCGGCACGATCTTCGCGAGAAAGGCCAGATGTTCGTCTTCGAAGCCGCCCTTCCGGTCGCTGGCAAAGGTGACGATGTGGCGTTTGCCGAGCGTGTGCTCAAGCGGCCAGGCGATGTATTCGGTCAGGCCCTCGGCCCTGAGGTCAACATAGAGCGAGCTCTGTTCCTGCTCTTCCGTCAAGTCCTCGAGGTTGGTTCGAACCTCGGTGCCACCGTTATTGATCACGTAGAGCGGGCTGTTGAGGTAGAGAGCGGTGTTCTGGGTGCCATAGTCGTAGAGATCGATTTCGCCCTCGGCCAGCCCCTTGCGCCACAGGATGCGAGCGCCGAGCCATTGCGGATGGTTGATGCGGAAGTGCAACGTGGCGCGCGCAACCGGAATACCGGCGGCCTGCAGCCGTTCGCCCAACTCGACAAGGATATTGTCGATGAAGCGCTCGTTGCGCGTTTCGATGATCAGCCAGTCGAGCACGCCTTGGCGTCGAGCCGGAAAGCTGCCATCCTCGGGTGAAGGCGAGGGGGCCTCAGATGGGGTCTGCATTGCTGTTCTCCATGGCGCTCAAGCGGGTGAAGCCGCTTAAGCCGAACGATGTATCGCAGCAAATGTGGAGCATCGGCACCGCCTTGATAAGGGGCAACCTGAAAAGCTTTTGAGAAATCTGGGGCGGCATGCCGCCGCTTCTGTCAGACGATCGGGCGTGCCGGCGCGGCCGCAGGTCGGCTTCCGTCGATCAGCGGCAAGTGCAGGCGCACCCGCGTGCCACGCCATGGACCGGTGAGAATGTCGATACGGCCGTCGTGGAGCCGGGCGATCTCGCGCGCGAGATTGAGCCCCAGCCCGGCGCCGGTGGAGCGCGGACGCAAGCGATAGAAAGGTTCGAAGACGCGATCGCGCTCCTCTACCGGAATGCCGGGGCCTTCGTCGTGGATTTCGAGCCCGCCGGCGGCGTCGACCAGAACGGTGATCGTGCCGGCACCGCCGCCATGTTCGATGGCGTTGCGCAGAAGGTTGGCGACAGCCTGCTCGATCTGCCGCGGCCGCGCGCTGACCAGGGCGCCCGGCGCTTCGGCTTCGAATGCCAGCTCGTAGCCGGCTTCGAACGCAAGCGGTGCGAAGTCCGCTGCCATGACCCTCCCGAGAGAAACGAGGTCGACCACCTCGAGCGGACCGCCGGCATGTTCGAGGACTTGCCGGTCGAGAAGCTGCTGGGCGAGATGCGACAGGCGCTCGATATCGAGCCTCAGGCGGGTGGTTTCGGGGTCTTCCTGCAGAAGCTCGGCGCGGGTCCGCAGGATCGCGATCGGGGTGCGCAATTCATGGGCCGCATCGGTCAGGAAGCGGTTGCGCTGGTCGTATCCCTCTCCCAGTCGCGCCAGGGCCCGGTTGAAGGCCCGCACCAAAGGGGCGATTTCGGTCGGCACTTCCTCGGTTTCGAGCTGCACCGCGCGGTTGTCGATGTCGATGCGCCCCGCCTGGTCGGCGGTCGAGACGAGGCTCGCGAGCGAACGGCGCACGACGGCCGGCGTCGTCAGCAGAGTGGAGACGCCCATGACCAAGACGATCGGCAAAAGGAAGCAAAGGACAACAAGCACGAGCGTCGGCATGACCTCCATCCACGCCGTCCTGCCGTCGAGGTCGCGCGCCATATCGACATTGATGCTGATCTGCACGTCCAACGGCTCATTGTCGCGGCGGGAGGAAACGGTCGCCGCGAGGATCTGGACCCGGCCGGCTTCGGTCTCGACATTGTGGAGGACAGCGTCCGGAAGCGTACCGCCTTCTTCGAAAAGCAATTTCGCCCCCTCCACCCGTTGCAGCAGGTCGCCACCGGCTTCTTCATAGGGGGCAGGGACGTTTCCGTAGCGCACGACCTGGCCGGCGGCGTCGCGGACGATGTACCAGAGATTGGGATAGGACTGGCGAAGCTCGCGCAGGTCCTCGGTCTCGTGGACGGCCAGCACGCCGTTCGCGTCGCGCCCGACGGCGCGGTCGAGCACATCCAAGGCGGCTTCGTTGTCGACGAGCAACCGTGGCTGGGCGATGAACACGCCCAGGAAAAGCAGGCCGATGAAGACGAACAACGTGGCCGCCTGCAGGAGGATCAGCCGACGGACGAGGACCCATTGCAGCGAGCGCGGACGAACCTTGATCATGTCGTCGCGCGCAGGAGATAGCCGAGATTGCGGATCGCCCGGATTTCGACGCCGGCGCCGACGTCGTCGAGCTTGCGGCGCAGGCGCGAAAGATGGGAGTCGAGCGCGTTGGATTCGATCTCGTCTTCCATGGCGTAGACCGATTCTTCCAGCGTCGCCCTGAGCACGGTTCGGCCGGGCCGCCGCATCAGCGCTTCGAGCGCAAGCCGTTCTCGGCGCAGGAGGTCGAGAGGCTTGTCGTCGACGGCGGCCTCCCGGTGGCGGAAGTCGTAGATGAGCCGCCCGACCTTGGTCTGCTCCGATTTGAGCGTGACCGGACGGCGCGCAAGCGCGCGCAGCCGCGCCATCAGTTCCTCGACGGCAAAAGGCTTGGAAAGATAATCGTCGGCACCGGCATCGAGCCCGCTGACCCGGTCGTTGATCGATCCCAATGCCGTCAGCATCAGGATCGGCGCCTCGACGCCAAGGCTTCTGAGCTTCGGGATAAGATCCAGCCCCTCGCCATCCGGCACCCGGCGGTCAAGCACGACCACGTCATAGGGCCAGAGTTCGGCAACGGCCTCGGCGTCGGCGAGCGTCGAGACATGATCGACGATCACCTGGCGCCGCGCCAGGGCAGCCTTGAGGGCCGAGGCCATCTCCGGCTCGTCTTCCAGCAGCAAGATGCGCATGCCACTTTCCCTTCTGTGCCCGCATCTATGCGGGTCGCTGATCCGTCACGTCGACTGCCCGAGGCGTCACTCGCATTCCAGCTTCGGCTGGCGGAAGTTGGTGATGTACCAGCGGCCGTGCTGCATCCGGGCGTAGAAGCTATAGAAGCACTCCTGTTCCTCGACATAGCCCGGCGTCGAATACTCCTCGTAGCGCATTCCGCGCCGGGTGTCCCTGATTTCGCCGCTGGATGTGCCGGAGACGACATTCGTTGAGATCTTGCGCCATTGATAGGCGCGCTCGTTCCAGCCGAGATCGAGAACATTGGTGGGCGGACCATAGTCGATGATGACGGATTCGACCGGCTGGCCGATATAGGTCTTCATCGTATCGGATGCACAGCCGGCCAGCAGGGCGGCGGTGGCGGCGAAGCAGGCGAGGGTGCAAAACCCCTTAATGGAGAGCATGGCGGATCCCGGTTTTCCTGCAGCGCCAGTCGTCCACGGGACGCGCGAAGCCAGCAGTTGTCGTTGACGTGCCGCCCGTCCGGAAGGACTGCGATCCGGAGCGATGCGACGGCTGACCGGGAGCTAAAGGGCCAAGATTACAGGGGCATTGCAGGGCCGGCGCGAAGCTGGCGAAAGCTGCGCCGACGAAGCCGGTGGCGGGGGCAACGGATGTCGTTACTGCCGAAGAAGCGCTGCATGCTTCCTAGGCAGCGCGGTCTGTGTCACGTGTTTGCGCTACCTTGGGATCAGCCGCGTAAACCAGGCCCGGCTTGACGATCCACTCGCCCGTGCGAAGTGCCAGTACATCAAAGCCGCCGCTCACCAGGCGCGGTGCCACGCCGACGAAACGATAGACAAGGCCCTCTCCGTCGCGCACGGATTCCCGTATCGGACAACCGCCCAGAGAGCCGATAACGTCGCCCTCGAACGCGACATCCACCAGCATGAAATATTCCGTCGGCAGACGGCGGCTGGCTCTGGAGGAGAGTTTGAACCCGTTTGTGAATTTCATAGTCTTGCTCGTCTGTGACGCCTTCGGAACCGGACATGCCGGTACTGGCAAGCGTCTGCGCTGTTCTGTTGCTTTCGCGTCCGAAGCCGGGTGGGTTGCCGCCAACGCAAATCCGGCCGATCACAGGAAAGGTGAATGCTGCGGCACCGGGTGTTGCGGCGCGGCACGTCTCAAGCCATCCAAAAGCGGCACCAGCATGGCAGCATGCCTGAGGCAAAACGACCTACAGGCACATTGCCGCCCGCTGCTTCTATCGCGCGGATCGGCATAGGATTTCGCCTGGGAAGATGGGATGGGAAGATCAGAAAAGCATAAGGGGAGGGAGTGCAGTGCGCTTGGATGATTGCGCGCGACGCTAGCAGAGCATCGCGGTTTGAGCTGGACGCAACTCGCCGCCAAACAGCGGGCTGAGGGTCGGTTCGGAGAGCAGGAACCCTTGCACGTGCGTTGCCCCGGCGCCTTGCGCGGCCTCAAATTGTGCATAAGTTTCAACACCTTCGACCACAACGACGGGAGCGACGCAGGACGCCAGACCCACCATGTGCAGAAGGAACCGCTCCGCGTCGGGACGTCCGAGCCGCAGGAAGAAGCCGTCGATCTTCACGATGTCGACGGGCAGGGACAAAAGTGCCTCCGGCGTCGAAAATCCCGTTCCGAAGTCATCGACGGCGACCCGATATCCAAGCTCTCGTACGCTTCGAACGAAACACCCGGCCGTCGGGAGCGCTGAGATCGGCAGGCTTTCGGCGAGTTCGAGCACGAGGCGCGATGCCAGCCCCCGATGGGTCGACAGCAGATCCAGGAGCAGCGTCCGGTTACGTTCATCGCAGATGCTTCCGACCGAGATGTTGCAGCCGAGGTCGCCGGTTGGATGATGCGCCAACCAGTCGAAGGCGAGCGTGAGCATGTGCCTGTCCAGCGCAGCAATGCGGCCGGCCGCCTCCAGATAGCGTATGAACTCGCTGGCGGTCATGACCTCGCCGTCGGGTCGGATGATCCTTCCCAGACACTCCGAATAGAGCACGGTGCCGACATCGGCGACGGCATTGACGTGTTGAAGTGAAAACCCGACGCGCCCTTCTTTTGCTGCGTGGTCGAAGATTTCCACAACACGGTCAAACATTTAAACTCCATTGGCTTGGACGCGGGTCCGGATGCAGCCACCGGCTCACCAAGTGAGCCGGTGGCCAGTTCCTCGTTATTGGGCGGTCTCCGGCTCCGGTTCGACAACAACCACCGTCTGCGGCGGCAGCGTGCCGCGGATTTCGTCGATCTTGCCAACGGCGGGGCCGACCCCGAGAATCCCCTTGGCTTCGTCGACCATGTCGTCGGTCACCACGCCATCCTTGGTGAAGCCCGCTAGCGCCTCGCGCAGCGCTTCGTCGCTCAGCGCAGGATCGGCTGGGATGGCGTCGACGCCATTTTCCGCCTCGAACTGCGCATAGGCGATTGCGTAAGCGGAAACGGCCGCCATCTTCGGATCGTTTGAATTGAGATAGGCGTGGTAGTTGCGGTTGAGCGAGTTGAACCCTCGCTTAGACTCGGGCGCCACAACGGGATCGACTACCGGATCGACCACCGGGTCCGATGCAACCACGACCGATTTGGCGGGTTTCTCGGCTTTTGCCGATTTGGCTGCCTTGGTCGCCTTGGTCTTGCTGCCGGAGGTCCCGGATTTGTGCTGCGATTTTCCACTGGACTTGCCAGTGCTCGTTTCCTTGCTTCCGCGGGAAGTGTCGGATTTGCTGTGGCCAGAACCGCCACCGTGGCTCCCGCCATTGCCACCACCGTTGCCCCCGCCGTTACCGCCGCCGCCACCATTGCCACCACCGCCGCCATTGCCGCCTTTGGCGTAGGCGGAATCGATCAGGCTCAGGGAACCGGCAGCCATTGGCGCGACTGCCAGCGTCAGCGCCATGATGCTCCGGACGATCAGCTTCGTCACAGGCATAGATATCTCCTCATTTCCAACTGGTCGTTCTCATTTGCTTACGGATCGAGACACGACGTTCGATGTGAAGACGATATCTGCGCCTCCGAGACGGCGCCATCGGCCCCCGACCATTGCCTTTTCGCCTAGGACCTAGGTCCTATTCCGCAGCATCAAAGGTCCGAACAGTTCGGTCGCGATGGCTGCGCCATTGACCCTGTCATGAGAGTGGTTAGGTTGGCGCGGCCTTGCTACAATCGTCGCGCCGCACGAGCCGGCGGCCCGATCCGAGAGACCTGGTGCGCGTCCAACAGCTTATCACCCGCTGGAATTCTCAATCTCTAGCCACCCAGTTCCTGCTGATCGGAGGAGCGGTCGCCGCTTGTGCGATGGTTCTGGTCGGCGCCTTCGTATCGAACAGGATCGAAGACGCAGTCACCCGGAATTCCGCCGCAACGACGGCGCTTTACGTCGACAGCGTGATCGCGCCGTTGCTGCCCGATATGCAGACGAATGAAGTGCTCGATGAAACGGTTGCCCGTGCGCTGGACGAGACCCTTGGCCAGGGCGCGCTCGGCGAACGCCTCCTCTCGTTCCGCCTTTGGCGTGCGGATGGCACGCTTCTCTATTCGAGTGACCAGGCGGCCGTCGGCACCAAGGTGGAGCCAAGCGAGGAACTTCAGACGGCATTTTCAGGCAAAATGGTCGCCCGCTTCGACCAGGCCGGGGATGGGACGGCGGACAGGGCTACGGCCGAGCCGGCGCTTGCCATCTACAATCCGGTGCTCCAGCCCTGGTCCGGCCAGGTGGTGGCCGTGTCGGAATTTCATGAGGTGGCCAATGATTTCGAACAAAGCCTCAATCAGGCGCGCGCACACACCTGGTTGGCGGTCGCAGCCTTCACGCTTGCCTTCTTCGTCGTGCTGTCGGCGATCGTGCTTCGGGGCAGCAAGACGATCGAGAGCCAGCGGCATGCGCTCGCCCAGCGCGTCGACGAGCTTTCGGCATCGCTGGCGCAGAACGAAACGTTGCGCGGCCGGCTGCAGCGCGCGTCGCAGCGCGCCACCGCATTGAACGAAAGCTATCTGAGGCGCATCGGCGCGGACCTGCATGATGGCCCCGCCCAACTCGTCGCCTATGCTTCGCTAAGACTGGGCAGCGAGACCTTGAAGCGCGACGCGACGCCGGCGGCCACCCGTGCGCGCGAGATCGGCGCGATCAAGGCGAGCCTCGACGAGGCGATGCAGGAGATCCGCACAATCTGCGGCGGCCTGGTCCTGCCGCAGATCGAGACGGCCGGACTGGCAGAGATCCTGCAGCGTTGCGTGAAGGCCCATCAGCAGCGCACAGGGGCGGCGGTCGAGCTCGCCCTGGCCGATCCGCCGGACCGTCTGTCGCAGGCGGCAAAGATCTGCATCTACCGCTTCGTGCAGGAAACCCTCAACAACGGCTACCGGCATGCCGGCGGCGTGAGGCAGCAGGTATCGCAACGAACAGTCGGCGACCGTGTCACCATCGAGGTCGCCGACGGCGGACCCGGATTTGATCCGGACAAAGTTCCGCCCACAAGTCTTGGTCTTGCCGGCCTGCGCGAACGGATCGAAAGTCTCGGCGGAACGTTTGAGCTCATCATCGAGCCGACCGGCACCACCGTTCGCATGACGACAAGCGTCAAGGAGATCTGACAATCATGACGTCAAGGATACGCGTTGCCGTGGTCGACGACCACCCTCTGTTTCGCGAAGGCGTGACCCGGAGCCTGTCGGAGATCGAGGGGTTTGAGATCGTCGCCGAGGGCAGTTCGAAGGACGACGCGACCGGGATCGCGCAAAGCCTCGGACCGGATGTGATGCTCATGGATATCTCCATGCCGGGCGGCGGGCTGGAGGCGATACCGGCGATCCTGGAGGTCGCTCCGTCGCAGAAGATCATCATGCTCACGGTTTCCGAAGACGGAGATGACGTGACCACGGCGCTCGACCGGGGTGCCACCGGCTATGTGCTGAAGGGCGTCGGCGCCTCGGCGCTCGCCGAGGTCATTCGCACTGTCGCTTCGGGCGAGCGTTACGTGGCGCCGACCCTGTCGGCCAAGCTTTTGTCGACGAAGGGCCCGGCTCAGCCTGGAAAATCCGGTCTGGTCGCAACCCTGACGCCCCGCGAGAAAGAGGTTCTGCACCTGGTGGCCGCCGGCATGAGCAACAAGCATGTCGCCATCGAGCTGGACCTGCAGGAAAAGACCGTGAAGCATCACATGACGCAGATCATGACGAAGCTCGGGGTCGCCAACCGCACCGAAGCGGCAATGGTTCTGCGCGACGCGCGCGAGCTTTAGTCTCTGAGACCGACCGATACCGTCGCACCGCCGACGCTGATCGGCGGCGCGTGCTAATGCGCCAGGGTCTCCATGCGCTGCTTGTCGGCTGATGTCGCGCGCCGGTTGATGATCGTCCGTCCGCGGGCATCCTTCATGATGTAGCGCCCCTTCCTGACTTGCTCGGTTATGCCGCCCTTGTGACGGATACCGGTTTCGCCATCGTCGGTGGCGTCTTCATTTGCACGGGAGGCCTTGGAGTTTCCGCCGGAACGGTTTTCGTTGGAATTCCCGTTTCCATTGCCGTTGCCACCGCCATTGCCGTTATTGCCGCCGCCGTTCCCGTTCCCTCCGCCATTACCACCACTATTTCCACCGCCGTTGCCGCCGCCACTATTGCCGTTCTTGGCGAGGGCGACCGTCTCGGTCATCGACAGGCCTGCACGGGTCAGATCGAGCTTGTAGGGAAGGGTCGTCACCAACAGGACCGCGGGCCAGAAGAATGCAGCAAGAAAAATCCGGCGATTGGGCATTTCAGTCCTCTGGCGATGTCGCGGCACAGGGTGGGCACGCTCCGGCGGATACCGGCAAGCTCGACTTTGCTCATGGCCGGCATGGCCAGTCAACGCGCGTCTGCGCTGGTTACGCTTTCCCAGACCTTTCCCCGGCGACGGCCGGACAATCGTCGGATTCCCTTAGGACCAAAGTCGGGTTCAATGCGTCGTCGTTTGGCGGCTGTGGCCTGCGCTCTTGCCGAGCAGCGACCGTGGCGTGACGGGTAGTCAGGCGATGGCGCGATTGAAATTGTCATGCACGCCGTTGCATCGTTTCATTTGGCCATATTCTCGACACCGAGATCGTTGACGTCTCCGGCAGGCTGGGACCACCCGGCGCTCATCGAGCGCCCGCTCCTGCGCCTCTTCGGAGGCCCGGGGGCGGGCGTTTTGCGCCTTTTGAAAGATCAACACTTGTCACACGACAAATCGACCGGGCACGTCAAGAAACGCATCGTGCTGCATTTTCCCGGCTTCGAGCCGCTGGATGCCGTCAAGCATCAGGCGCGCTACAAGCGATCGGCGGTCAAGACGGCGAGACTTCAGGATTTCGATGTTCAGGTCGGGCAGGTGGAGAGCGAGGGACCCGGCCGCTATTTCGACGTGGATAGCCAGGGCGCCGACTGGCAGACGGCCAGCCGCGTCTACATCTTCGATCACGACGAGATCGTCCGACGCCTGAATGGCCGGGGCACGCTGCATCGAATGGTCGCGGGCTACCTGAGCGCCCTGCGCGTCGTCTGGGAAGGCGGCGCATTCGGCTACTTCCGGCATGCCTGGCGGTTCGGCCTGTTCTTTCTCTTTCCGTTCCTGCTGGTGGCAATTGGCGTCGCGGGGAGCGTGTTGATCGGCACCGCCCCCTACTGGCTTGCGCTTGAATCATCGCTTCTCGTCCTGAGCGCGATCGTCGCCTACCTGGTCTTTTTCAAGCTGTTTCTCCCCTGGTCGGAGCGGTGGCATACCCTGCATCTCTTTTCTGACTGGGAGCTGGCGGTTGCCGTTGCGCGTCTGGAAAAACCATATTTAAAGCAATGGGTTGAAGACAGCCTGGCATCCGTGCGGGCCGCGCTCAACGAACCGGCCGACGAGTACGTCATCAGCTCTCACAGCATGGGCTCCAGCATCGCCACCCAGGTGATCGGCGCCCTGGTGGAGCGGGAGCCAGGCCTCTTTGCCGGAAAACGCATCGTCTTCGTCACGCTCGGCGGCGCGATCCTGCAGTGTGCGCTGCTGCGCTCAGCCGAAGTGTTGCGCGCGCGCGTCGGCGCCATCGCCCGGGTGAAGGATATCTTCTGGTTCGACGTCCAGTGCCTGACCGACGCGATCAATTTCTACAGATGCCAGGTGGTGGCGCTTGCCGGACACGGCGATGCGCCTCAGCCGCCCATCGTTTTCATCCGGCTCAAGCATATGCTGTCACCGGAGCGCTATGGCCGGATCAAGCGCGACTTCCTGCGTGTGCACCGCCAATACGTGCTCGATGCCGACGTTCGCGCGCCCTTCGATTTTACGATGATGACGGCCGGGCCGCTCCCGGCCGCCTCATTCGCCAACGCGGCCTGAAGGCAAACAGTCCTGTCGGGGCAGGGCTGTTGCTTGCCGCTCACCTACTCAGCACCGAGAGACCGCTCTCCCGGTCGAACAGGTGCAAGCCGTTTGGCTCGATTGTGAAGGATACGGCTTCCCCCGGCCTGGGGCAGCCGCTGGCCTTGACCAGTGCGCCAATTTCCTTGCCGGCAAACAGAAAGGTCACGAGCGCGTCGTTACCATGAAACTCGACCAGGTCGGCGATGCCCTCGACACGATTGAGCCCGCTTTCCGCCGGCGCCAGGTCGGCGGGACGTATGCCCAGCACCAGCGTCTGGCCATGGCGAAGCGTGAACCTGTCGTCCGAGATCGCGAAGCTGCCGCCCGCACTGCGCAACAGCCAGCTGCCTTCGGTCTTTTCGGCCGTCACGTCGATGAAATTCATGTTGGGTGTGCCGATAAAGCCGGCGACGAAGAGCGTGCGCGGGCGTTCGTATATCTCGGCGGGCGTTCCGACCTGCTCGATCGCGCCACCCTTCATCAGGACGATCCGGTCGGCAAGTGTCATCGCCTCCAACTGGTCGTGGGTCACATAGATCGTCGTGGTCTTCAGCTTCTGGTGCAGCCGGGCGATCTCGACCCGCATGTGATTGCGCAGCTTCGCGTCGAGATTGGAGAGCGGCTCGTCAAAGAGGAAGACCCGCGGCGTCTTGATCATCGCGCGGGCGATAGCGACGCGCTGCTGCTGCCCGCCGGACAGCTCGGTCGGCTTGCGGGCGAGATAGGGCTCGAGGCCGAGCGTTCCCGAAACAGCGCGAATCCGCGTATCGATCTCCGCCTTCGGCACCTTCATGCGCTTCAGTCCGAAAGCGATGTTGTCGTAGATCGTCATGTGTGGGTAGAGCGCATAGTTCTGGAAGACCATGGCAACGCCGCGGTCGCGAGGCGGCAGGTCGTTGACCGCCCGCCCGCCGATCGAGACGATGCCGCCGGATATGTCTTCGAGACCGGCAATCATGCGCAGCAGCGTGGACTTGCCGCAGCCGGATGGACCGAGAAACACGATGAATTCATGATCGGCGACATCGAGGTTGAAATCCTTGATGACATCAACGGCGCCGTATTGCTTGTCGACATTGGAGCAGACGATGTTCGCCATGGCTCAATCCTTCCCACTGTCCATGTGGATCTGTAGTTTGATATCAGTCGGTCGGGCGGATGCGGCCCGCTCGAATGCCCTGATGCTGTCTTCGAAGCGGAAGGTTTCAGTGATCAGCGGCTTCAGATCGACCTTGCCGGACGCGATCAATTGCAGGGCGCGGTCGAAGATGTTGGCGTAACGAAACACCGTTTCGATCCGGACTTCCTTGGAGATTGCGCCCGGAACGTCGAATTGTACCGGTTCGACCGGCAGGCCCACCAGAACCACGGCACCGCCCGGGCGGACCAGATCGAATATCCCGGAAAAGGCCTTGGCGCTGCCGCTCGCCTCGAAGACGAGATCGGCGCCCCAGCCGCCGGTTTCCGCGGCGATGACATCGGCAAAAGGCCGCTCGGCGATGTTGACCGGGATGATGCCCGGATACTGAGCGGCGATCGCCAGCTTCTCCGCGCTGAAATCGGAGATGAAGACACGGCTGCAGCCACCGGCAAGGGCTGCGAGCGCCACCATGATGCCGATCGGCCCGCAGCCGATCACCGCGGCGACATCGCCCGGTGCAATCCGCGCGCGGGCGGCTGCCTGCATGCCGATGGCGAACGGTTCGACCATCGCGCCTTCGGCAAAGGAGATGTTATCGGGAAGCTTGTAGGTGAAGGCGGCGGGATGGACTGCGAAGGGAGCGAGCACGCCATGAACCGGTGGCGTTGCCCAGAACCGCACCTTGGGATCGACATTATAGATGCCGAGCTTGGAAGCGCGGGAGGTCAGTTCTGGAACACCCGGCTCCATGCAGACCCGGTCGCCGACGTCGAGCGTTTCTACATTGCTTCCGACCGCGACGACGGTGCCGGCCGCCTCATGACCGAGCACCATCGGTTCGCGCACCACATAGGGGCCTATGGCGCCGTGGGTGTAGTAGTGCACGTCGCTGCCGCAGACCCCGACCGTGTCGATAGCGATCTTGACGTCATCGGGACCAAGTTCCAGCGGGAGATCGATCTCCCGGATTGCGAGCTTGCCTTTTTGCTCGAGGACCAACGCTTGCATGAAGGATTTCCTTGTTTTTCCAGTCTTGGGATTCATTGGGTCTTGCGCTTGAAGGCGCTGTTGAGCATGCCACTTAGAACCCCGATGAAGAGCAGCGGCGGGATGGAGAGCAGCACAACGGAGGCGTTGAGGATGCCCCAGGGCACGTCGCGACCGAGCTGTGTCAGCTCCGAGGCGACGATCGGCAACGTCTTGGCGTCGGACGTCGTCAGCATCAGCGCAATCAGGAATTCGTTCCAGACGAGCACGAAGGCAAAGGCGACAGCTCCGATCAGCGACCGAAGGGCAATCGGCAGCGCGATAAGGAAGAAGATCGCATAAGGACCGCAGCCATCGACGCGGGCAGCCTCCTCGACTTCCTTCGGCACTCGCGCAAAGGCCGGGACGCTCAGCCAGATGATGGTCGCGAGCGTCAGCAGCGAATAGGTGACGATCATCGACAGGCGGGTGTCATAGAGGCCGAAATCGAGCCAGATCACCATCAGCGGAATGGCGATTGCGACCGGCGGCAGGAAGCGCAGCGACAGAACGAAGAACTGAATGTCGCGGGACCAGCGGTTGGGATAGCGCGCGATCGCATAGGCGGCGGGCAGGCCGAGGGTGGCACCGATCAGCACCGCAGCGCCCGATATCAGCAGCGAATTGACCAGGCCGGCAAAGACGCTTTCGCGGCCGAGCACATAGGCGAAGTTGTCGAGCGTCGGCTCGAAGAAGAAGAGCGGGGTCGGTGTCACGATGTCGACCCGGTTCTTGAAGGCATTGAGCGCGGTCCAGAACATTGGAAACACGGCAGAGAAGGCGGCGACGGCAAGGATGAGCCGGCCAATGAAGCGGCCAAGGGCGTGGGCGGTCATCACTGAACCCTCTTCCATATGAAGGTGAAGGCGATCGAGGTGGCGATCATCATCAGAACCGCCATGCTGGAGGCGTAGGAAATCCGGCCGGACTCGATGAAGCCTTGCGAGAAGGCGTACATGTCGAGCGTTTCGGTCGCGATGCCGGGGCCGCCGCGGGTCATTACGTAGATCAGGTCGAAGGCGCGCAGCGACTCGATCATCTTGACGAAGGCAAGCGAGATCAGCGGCGCCTTCAGCATCGGCAGTGCGATGAAGGCGTAAATCTCCCAGGTGCGGGCGTGGTCCAGCCGTGCCGCTTCGAATGGCTGGGGCGGCAGCGTTTCCAGGAGCTTCAAGACGATGACGGCGAAGAACAGGCCCCATTGCCAGACATCGACCAATGCGACTGTCGCAAGTGCAGTCGCCGGATTGGACAGGAGATCGAGTGGCTGACCGGTGATTGCCTTGTAGGGATAGGTGGCGATGCCATAGAGCGGATGGAAGGCGAACTTCCAGACGAAGGCGGCCGAAACGCGTGGCAGGATCACCGGTACCAGAAACAGGAGCGCCAGCAGGTTGCGCGTGCGCGGCGAGACGCATTCGAAGAGCAGGATGCCAAGGCCGACGGCGATGGCGAGCGTTATACCGACGGTCACGGCTTCCCAGGTCAGGGAGACGCCGATCGCATTGATGAAGCGGCGGTCCGAGAAAAGGTCGATATAGTTGGCGAAACCGACGAAGCTGCCGTCCGGACGGCTGAGTTCCCGGTTTTGGAACGATATGTAGATCGCATAGGCCGTCGGCACGAGGGCGAGAACGGCAAGGATGCCCATGGCCGGGGTGAGGAACACCGCCGGCAGGCTGTTTTTCTGCTTCATGTGATCAGTCCTACGGCTGGGCTTTGAACGCCCCCGATGGTGCGGGCCACCGGCGGCTTTGCCGGCCGATGGCCCTTGGGAGGAACCGGCTTACTGGCTGCGGGCAACCAGGTCTTTGGCGAAGCCGTCGAGTTCGTCGAGGCCTTCCTTGATGTCGGTGCGCGTTCCGGTGATCAGCTCCTCGAGGATGATGCCCCAGCGGTCGCCAAGATCAGGCCATTGCGGGTTCTGCCAGAAGTTGACGGCGGTGACCTTGCCGGTATCAGCAAGCGCCTGGCCGAGATCGGGGCCGTAGAGCTCGGCGAATTTCGGGCTGGTCATGATGCTGGTGCGATTGAGTTCGCTGAACTGTCCGGCTTCGAGCCGCCGGGCCTCGTTTTCCTTCGAGGTCGCCCAAGCTACGAACAGACCGGCGCAGGCCTTGGAGGCCTCATCCTTGTTGGCCTTCATGCCGACTGCCAGACCATGGCCGTAGCCGCCGCCCGTCAACGGTGCCGGAGGCGGCAGGTAGCCGACCTTGCCGGCCACCTTCGAGGACTTCGGATCGATCGCCATGCCGACGAGCGGGGTGGATTCGATCAGCATCGCCACCTGGCCGGAGGTAAAAGCACCAACCGCCTCGTCCCAGCCGCCGGTCTGGCTGCCCGGTGCCGAGTACTTGAAGAGTTCGAGATAGGTCTCGGTCGCCTTGACCGCCTGTTCGCCGTCAAAGACCGGCGTCTTGCCGTCGAACCAGTTGCCGCCGAAGCCCTTGAAGAAGGGCATCCAGCGCCAGACATTGGCGCCCGAGCCGCGCTGGCCGCGAAGGGCTGTGCCGTAGATACCCTGGTCGGGCTGATTGAGCTTCTTCACTGCGGCAACATATTCGTCGAGCGTCTTCGGCGGCGTAATGCCGGCCGCCTCGAGCAGGTCCTTGCGGTAGACCATGAGGTCCCCGCCGCCAGTGACCGGCGCAAACCAGACCTTGCCGTCATAGGTCGCGACCTTCTGGCGGCCCGGATCGAAATCGGCGTAGTCGTAGTCGGCAGGATAATAGTCCATCAGCGGCGCGACCCAGCCGGCCGACGCAAATAGCGCCACATTTGCCTCGTCGATGTAATAGACGTTGTACTTGCCGATGGTCGAGGCGTCCGCCTTGGTCTTGGCGCGGCGGTCGTTTTCGTTGAGATAGTCGATCTCAAAGGATGCGCCGCCCGAGAGCTTCTCGAATTCGGACTTGTAGTCTTCGAGCAGCGTCAGGCCGTCGCGCGGCTGGGCGAGCACCTTGATCGTGCCGGAGCATTCGGCAGCGACCGCAACAGTCGTCAGGCCGGTGGAAAGAAGGCATGCGAAGGCGATGCTCGAAACGAGCGTTTTGGCTTTTTTCATTGTGAAAAGACCTCCCCAGGTCTGCGATGCGCGCCGGATACTCCTCAGATCCAGTGCGTTTTCCTCATAGCGAACCGTTTCGCTGGGTTCGATGATAGGCCTTACGCTCTGCCGAACTAGCGTGCGCGATGCGGCAATTCTGTACTTTCTTGCAGAAAATTTCCAGATGCCAGCCGTTTGCAGCGCAGCAAACGCAAGGATTCATTGCCTGGGTGGGTGAAACGCGCCTAAGAACGGGAAGTACGACGCTGGCCCGTCAGCCGCCTGTAGGCCGAAGGCGTCATCTTGTGCTGGCGCAGGAAGGTGCGATTGAAATTGGAGATGTTGAGGTAGCCGACCTCGAAGCAGATGTCGGTGATCGGCACGTCGGTTTCGGCAAGCAGCTTGCACGCCTGCCAGATGCGCAGCTTGTTGACGTGGTCGGTAAAGGTGTTGCCGGTATTCTTCTTGAAGAAACGGGAAAAGGCCGTTTCGCTCATGCCGGCCTGCCGGGCAAGATCGGCAAGATGAATGTCGGTGGCGATGTTCTCGTAGATGAAGGCCAGCGCGCCGCGCAGCACGTCAAGCGATTGTTGGTCGAGTTCTGGCGCGAATTCCGGCGAGGAGAGCAACTCGTATTCCTCGGTGTTGACCAGCAGATCGAGCAGCTGGATGAACAGCGAGAAGCGCGAGAGCCCTTTCAGGCTGCCCATGCGTTCGATCAGATCGGCGCCCTTGGCGCGGGCTTCGCCATGAAACACCAAGCCGCGCTCGGCGCGGGCGAAGAAGGCCTCGAGCTCGGCAAATTCCGGCAAGGCGTCGGTGATCTCGCGCATGCGATCCGGGTGGAACTGCATGACGATGTCACGGCCTTCGATAATCTCATCGGGTTCGGTAACCGTTACCCAGTCATGCGGCAGGTTGCTGCCGATGACGGTGAGATAACCCGGACCGAACTGGCCGATATGATCACCGACGAAGGCAAGGCCCGAGGCCTTGCGGATGAGATGGATTTCGATCTCCGGATGGAAGTTCCAGACGTTCCGTTCCCAGGGATAGTTGTCGAGACGCCATAGGAACGTCTCGTTGACGCCGGTGACGATGTGCTCGAAGGTCGGCGGGTTGGTTGCGAGCGAAGCGGGCTTTGCCGGCGCGCGTTTTGAGCCTCGCGCCGTACTCATCGCCTGACCCTCCTTCGCGCCGTGTCGATCGGTCGTCTCCTTTGGAGAAGGAGCGGCTGCCTATTGCACCCAAGCCGCCCCGTTTTCCGGACTATGTCAGGCGCGTTCGGCCCAGATCTTGGCGAGCTCGACCAGCGTCTTTACGCTGCGCTCCATGTCCTGGCGGCTGACCCATTCGAGCGGCGAATGGAAGGCGTGGCCGCCGGCGAAGAGGTTGGCCGAAGGCAGACCCATGAAGGAGAGCCGCGAACCGTCGGTGCCGCCGCGGATGCTGCCGCGCACCGGCTGCATGCCGGCCCGGCGGATCGCCTCGATGGCGTTTTCGACGATCTCCGGATGGCGGTCGAGGATGGCCTTCATGTTGCGGTACTGCTGCTTGACCTCGAAACTGTAGGTGGAGCCCGGATAGGCCTTCATCACGTCCTTGACGATGCCTTCGAGCATGGCTTCCTTCGAGGCAAGGCCCGCCTCGTCGAAGTCGCGCACGATGAGGCCGAGCTGCGCCCTGTCCATCGAGCCGGTCACGCCGGTCGGATGCACGAAGCCGTCGCGGCCCTCGGTGCCCTCGGGCGAAACCTCCCGCGGCAGCCGGCTAATGATGTTGCCGGCGATCTTGATGGCGTTCTCCATCTTGTCCTTGGCAAAGCCCGGGTGGATGGCGACGCCCTGAATGACGATCTCGACGCCATCGGCGGAAAAGGTCTCGTCCTCGATATGGCCGGCGGTTTCGCCATCGACCGTATAGCAGAATTGGGCCCCAAGCTTCTTCAAGTCGACCTTGTCGACGCCGCGGCCGATCTCTTCGTCGGTGGTGAAGAGCAGCTTGATCGTGCCGTGCTTGATTTCGGGATTGTCGACGAGAACTTGAGCGGCCGCGACGATCTCGGCAAGCCCGGCCTTGTCGTCGGCGCCGAGCAGCGTCGTGCCGTCGGTCGTGACGATGTCATTGCCGATCTGGTCGTTGAGAACCGGGTGGTCGGCGACGCGGATTACCTGCTGCGGATCTCCCGTGAGCCTGATATCGCCGCCCTGGTAGTTGCTGACGATCTGCGGCTTGACGTTCGTGTCGGTGAAATCCGGCGCCGTGTCCATGTGCGAGCACCAGCAGATGACCGGCACCGGCTTGTCCACGTTCGAAGGAATGGTGGCATAGACGTAGCCGTTTTCATCGAGATGGGCGTCGGCAAGGCCAATCGTCAGCAGTTCCTCGACGAGCACGCGACCGAGGTTCTTCTGCTTTTCCGTCGACGGCTGCGTCTTCGACCTCGCGTCGGACTGGGTGTCGATGACGACATAACGAAGGAAGCGGTCGAGAACGGTATCGGTCATGGCGGGAATCCAATGCTGGTGGGCGTCAGACCGCTATACCCCCAGACAGAGACGAGGGAAAGTCGTGACCGCCCAACGCATGCGGTTGGTGGTGGCCCGACTGGCTCCTCCGGTCGCGGCGCAGACGATGCCGATCAGTAGATTTTTCCAGCCGTCGTCTCGGTCTCGCCTCTGGTACCCTTGAACTCCGCTGCCAGCTTCGACGTGGCGCCGACCAGCAGGCCGACATCGTTGCCGACCGCCACAAAGGTCGCGCCGAGTTCTAGGTAGCGGCGGGCAAGGGCCTGATCGGAGGTCAGGATACCGGCCGCCTTGCCGTGCGACTGGATGCGAAAGAGCGCCGCCTCGACTGCTTGTTGTACCTCCGGCGCACCGGGCTTGCCGAGGAAGCCCATGTCGGCGGCAAGATCCGCCGGGCCGATGAAGACACCGTCGACGCCTTCGGTCGTGGCGATCTCGTCGAGCGCGGCAAGGCCGGCCCGGCTTTCGATCTGCACGAGCAGGCAGATCTCGTCATTGGCGGTCTGCAGATAGTCGGGAATACGGTTGAAGGCCGATGCCCGGGCAAGGGCGGCACCGACTCCACGCACGCCATGGGGCGGATAACGCACGGCGCGCACCAGGGCGCAGGCCTGTTCGGCGCTTTCGACCATCGGCACCAGCAGCGTCTGCGCGCCGATGTCGAGGATCTGCTTGATCATCCAGGTCTCGCCGATCGGCGGCCGGACGATGGCGTGGCTTGGCGATGCGGCGAGCGCCTGGAGCTGTGCCGCCAGAAGCGGCACGTCGTTCGGCGCATGCTCGGCGTCAAGCAGCAGCCAGTCGAACCCGGCGCCGCCGCAGATCTCGGCCGTATAGGGATTGGCGAGCGCCAGCCAGAGGCCGATCTGCGGACGCTTGTCAGTGAGGGCCTGTTTGAACGTATTGCGCGGAGCGGGCATGGTCGGTCCTATTCGAAGAAGCAGCTGACGGTGCCGGACGGGCCGAAGTCGGCGACGATGGTGTCGCCATGGCGCGCCTCGACCGGGCGGATGAAGGAGCCGGCAAGCACGATCTGGCCGGCCTCGATACGGTCGCCGTAGAGCGCCAGGCGATTGGCGAGCCAGGCGATTCCGCGGGCCGGGTGGTTGAGCACGCCGGCGCCCAGTCCTGTCTCTTCGACCTCGGCATTGCGCGAGACGATCGCGCCCATCCAGCGCATGTCGATCGCATCGGGCCGCATCTGTCTTCCGCCAAGCACGATGCCGGCATTGGCGGCGTTGTCGGAGATGGTATCGACAATCGTGCGCGCCTTCTTCGTTTCCGGATCGACGCGCAGGATCCGCGTATCGAGGATTTCGAGCGCCGGCGTCACGTAATCGGTGGCGTTCAACACGTCGAAGACGGTGACATTGGGACCGGAAAGCGGCGCCTTCATCACGAAGGCGATCTCGGCCTCGATGCGCGGCTGAATGAAACGATTGCCCGGAATGCGCGCGCCGTCCTCAAACAGCATGTCATCGAAGAGCACGCCGGAATCGGGGATGTCAATGTTGAGCGCATATTGCATCGCCTTCGAGGTCAAGCCGATCTTCCAGCCGATCACCCGGCGTCCGGCGGCGATCTTCCGTTTCACCCAGGCGGCCTGCACCGCATAGGCGTCGTCCATGGTCATTTCAGGGTGTTGCAGCGACAGGAGACCGGTCTGGACGCGCTCGCGTTCGGCGGTGTCGAGCGCGGCGGCCGCGGCTTCGGTCTGGGATTTATCAAGCATGGCTCAGGCTTCGTCGGCAACTGGGTTGATGAGCGTGCCGATGCCTTGGGCCTCGACCTCGACGATGTCGCCAGGCTTCAGCCAGATTGGCGGATCGAAACGGGCACCGGCGCCAGTCGGCGTGCCGGTGACGATGACGTCGCCGGGCACCAGCGTCGTGAAGGTAGAGACGTAATTGATGATCTTGCGGAAGGAGAAGATCATCCGGCTGGTGCGGTCTTGCTGGCGAACCTCGCCGTTCACGCGGGTTTCCAGCTTGATGTCGGCAAGCTGGGCCTCGTCGGTGAATGGCACCAGCCAAGGACCGATCGAGCCGGTGCGGTCGAAGTTCTTGCCCTGGGTGACGTTGAACTTGGCATGGCGCACCCAGTCGCGGATCGTGCCTTCGTTTGAGAGCGAAAGCGAGGCGACGTGGTCGAGCGCCGTCGCCTCGGGGATACGACGACCGCCCTTGCCGATGACGATGACGATCTCGCCTTCATAATCGAGTTGTGCGCTTTCCGGCGGGCGGATCAGCGGCTGCCCGTGTCCGGTGAAGGAGCGCGGGAAACGGATGAACAGCGACGGGTTGGAGGGTGCCACCTGCCCGTCCTTGTATTCCTCATTGCGGTCCGGAAAATTGACGCCGACGCAAATGATCTTTTCCGGTGCCGGTATAGGGATCTCGTAGCGGATATCGTCGAGCGAAATGTCCGCCGGCAGTCCGGCCGCTTCGTCGGCAAGCCGGGTAAGGGCACCGGCTTCGATCACCTCGCGCAGCGTCGGAAAGGTCGATCCATATCGTGTGCTAAGGTCGATCAATCCATTGCCGGAAACGAGGCCGTAGCCCCGCCTGTTTCCGGCCGAAAAGGTGACGAAACGGGGAGGTGTCATCGGGAAGCCTTCGTTTTTTCGTGTTGTCCGTCGAGCGCGGCGGCGACCTCGACAATGACCTCGAACGCCGTCTCGGCATCCTCTTGCGTCATGTCGAACTGGCCCGCCTGGAAACGGATCGCCACGCGACCATCGACGCGCGTCTGGGTCAGGTAGATGCGGCCGTCATCGTTGATCGCGTTGACCAAAGCGATGGTGTGGGCGTCCGGATCCCCTTCGCTCAGATGGCGGAACGAAAACAGCGACAGCATCGGTGCGGTCACGATCTCGAAATCCCGGTGCTCGGCCAGCCGCTCCGCCAGTTGCCGGGACCAGCGCACGTGGTTGCGGACCATCGTCTGCAGGCCTTCGAGACCATGGAAGCGCAGCAGGAACCAAAGTTTCAGAGCCCGGAAACGCCGGCCGAGCGGGATCGTCCATTCGGAATAGTTGATGATACCGTCGCGCCCGTGCGTCTTCAGATATTCCGGCTGGATCGCCAACGTCTTCACCAGATCATCGGGACTGCGGATGAAATGCGCCGAGCAGTCGAACTGCGCACCCAGCCACTTGTGCGGATTGAAGACGACGGAGTCAGCGTTTTCGACGCCGGCCCAGAGTTCGCGAAACTCCTCGCAGATCATCGCGGCACCGGCCCAGGCAGCATCGACATGGACATAGAGACCGTGCGCATGGGCGACCCGTATAACCTCGGCGATGTCGTCGCAGGCACCCGTGCTTGTCCCTCCGGTGCAGGCGATCACGCCCGCCGGCACGAGGCCTGCTGCCTTGTCGCGGAGGATCGCCGCTTCGAGCGCCTGGCAGTCCATCGCCCGCCGCGGCCCGTTCGCCGGGATTCGCACGAGGTTCTCCTCGCCGATCCCCGAGACCCAGATCGCCCGGTCGATCGAGGTGTGAACCTGATCGGAGGAATAGATGCGAAGTTGCTGCTGGCTGGCGAGGCCCTTCTTGTTGCCGTTCCACCCGAGCGCCTTCTCGCGCATGACAAGCACGGCCGAGAGTGTCGCCGAGGACGCCGAATCCTGGATCACACCGGAGAAGCCCTCGGGCAGACCGATCGCCTGGCGCAGCCAGTCGAGGACCTTGGTCTCGAGCTCGGTCGCCGCCGGCGAGGTCTGCCAGAGCATGCACTGCGCCGCCATGGCGGTGACGAGGTATTCGGCGACGACGGAGACGGGTGCCGCGTTCGCCGGGAAATAGGCAAAGAAACGCGGATGCTGCCAATGGGTCATGCCCGGCAGGATGATCTTCTCGAAATCCTCGAAGATCGCCTGCATGTCCTCGCCGGCCCGTGGCGGCTGCGCCGGGATCTGGGCGGCAATCGCCCCCGGTGCCGTCTGCGCCCGCACGGGGCGGTCACGCAGCGAGGCGCGATAGTCCGCACCCCATTTCGCCGCCTTCAGCGACCATTCGGTGAAACTCTTCTCGTCCATTTTCTACTCCCGTTCGATGCGAGGCCCTTAGCCGATCCACTCGCCAAACGTCACGGCGCGACGATCGGTTGGGCTTTCAGGATCGAGTCCCTCGCCTCGGCACCGGCAAAGGCGCTGCCTTCCTCGAACCAGGATTTCGGTGCCGGCGCGCCCCAGAGCGTCTGGCGCTGCGGGTCCTTCAGGTCCCACTTGATCGGTTCCAGATCCGGATCGACGGTCTGGTAGTCGGAGCAGTAGATCTCGATGCGGTGTCCATCAGGGTCGCGGACATAGAGGAAGAAGGCGTTGGAAATGCCGTGGCGGCCGGGGCCACGTTCGATATTGGCGAGCCAACCGGAGGTCGACATCAGGTCGAGCAGGTCGATGATGTTGAGCGGCGTCGGCACCCAGAAGGCGGTGTGGTGCAGGCGCGGGCCGCGGCCGTTGGTAAAGGCGATGTCGTGCACGCCGCCCTTGCGATGGGTCCAGGCGGCCCAGAGACGTCCCGTCTCCTCATCGGCCGTGTATTCCGTTACCCGGAAGCCGATCTCGTTGTAGAAGGCGACCGCTTCGTCGACATTGGGCGAGAAGCAGTTGAAGTGGTCGATGCGCAGCGGTTTGACGCCGCGGTAGAGCGCGTATTTCTGGTGGATTGGCGGCAGGCGGTCCATCTTCGAATAGAATTCGAGCGGGATGCCCTGCGGGTCACGGGTGCGAAAGGTGCGTGACTGGTAGGGGCGTTCGATCCACTCGACAGGCAATTCTTTCGCTTTGAAGAAATGCGCGGCCTTTTCGAGATCCTCGTCGCCAAAGACCTTGAAGCCGAGGTCGCGAGCCTCAGCGCTCGCCGCCTTCTTCAGAATGATGCAGTGGTGGCCGCGTTCCTCCATGGCCCTCAGATAGATCGTGTCCGCCGTCTCGTCGGTGACCTGCAGGCCCAGCACGTCGACATAGAAGGCGCGCGATTTGGCAAGATCGGTGACGGCGAGCTCCACATGGCTCAGCCGCACGATGTTGAAGGGCGGGTAGAGGTTCGGTTTCGGCAAGGGCATTGATGTCTCCTCCAGATTTTTTTGCCAGCGCGCTCAGCCGCCGAGCTTGGCGATCGCATGCGCCGAGCTGGCAAAGGCGATGTTCTTGGTTTCCATGTAAAAATCGAACGACCAGTCGCCGCCGTCGCGGCCAATGCCCGAGCTCTTGACGCCGCCGAACGGCGTCGGCAGGTGGCGCACATTCTCCGAGTTCACCCAGATCATCCCGGCCTCCAGATGATCGGTGAAGCGGAACGCGCGGGTGACGTCGGAGGTCCAGAGATAGCCGGTCAGGCCGTATTGCGTGTCGTTGGCAAGCGCCAGCGCCTCCGCCTCGTCCTTGAACGGGATCGCCGTCAGCACCGGCCCGAAGATTTCTTCCTGGGCAATGCGCATGCCGTTATTGGCGCCGGTAAAGAGCGTCGGGGTCACATAGCAGCCACCGCCCGGACCGTCGAATTTCTCGCCGCCGGCAGCAATGGTTGCACCCTCCTCGCGGCCGATTCGGATATAGTCGAGCACCTTCTTCTCATGCACGGGGTGAATGAGCGGGCCGACGACGGTCTCGGGGTCAAGCGGATGACCGACCTTGATGCGCTTGGCCTTCTCGGCGACGAGCGCGGTGAACCGGTCATAGATGCTGTCTTCGACCAAAAGGCGCGAGGACGAGGTGCAGCGTTCGCCGTTCAGCGAATAGATCATGAAGACGGCGGCGTCGGCCGCGCGTTCGAGATCGGCATCGGCAAAGACGATCACCGGGTTCTTGCCGCCGAGTTCGAAATGGACGCGCTTCAGTGTCTCGGCACCCTGCTTCATGATCATCGAGCCGGTGCGGCTTTCACCGACGAAGCCGATCGCCTTGATATCGGGGTGCTCGGTCAGCGCCCGGCCGGCGTCTTCGCCGAAACCGTTGACCAGGTTCCAGACACCTTTCGGCAGCCCGGCCTCCTCGGCGATCTCCACCAGCAGCCGTGCGGTCAGCGGCGAGAACTCCGCCGGCTTGTGGACGACCGTGCAGCCGGCGGCGAGCGCCGGGGCGATCTTCCAGGTCGACAGCATGAAGGGCGTGTTCCAGGGCGTGATGATGCCGACTGGGCCGATCGGCACGCGCGTCGTCATGTTGATCTGGTTGCCGCCGCGCAGCATCTTGCCGTCGCGTGCCTCCGGCGCCCGGTCGGCAAAGAAGCGGAAGTTTTCCGCACCGCGCAGCGCCGCCTTGGCCATGAACTTCAGCGATTGTCCGGTATCCACGCACTCGACGAAGGCGATCTCCTCGGAGCGCGCGACGATCGCATCGGCAATTTTATGCAGGAGCTTCTTGCGCGTATCGCCGGGCATGGACGCCCATTCGGCGAAGGCTGCTTTCGCGGCCTTGGCGGCGCGGTCGATATCGGCTGCCTTGCCGCGCGCGATCTTCGCCAGCGGTTTCAGGTCGATGGGCGAGATGGTCTCGAAAGTCTCGCCATCAAGCGAGGGAAGGGCTTCACCGTTGATGTAGTTGAGCACGCCTTCGCGTCTGAAGCGGGCAAGATAGCGTTCCGCCTTGGCGAGGTTTTCGGCGAGCTTGGACATGATGGTCTCCGATGCTGGCGCAGACTTCGCCGCGCACTGCTGTGTTTTTGTGGGAGGGCCGCGCTCAGCCGTTGGAGGCGCGCAGCCTGGGGTGAATGGCGTTCTTCTTCCAGCTCAGCTCCGGATCGATCTCGCGGATCTCCAGGCTGAGGGCGAAATGCGGCGTCGAGAAGAGCGTCGAGAGTTCTTCGCTGACGGCCTTGAAAATCGCGTCGCCGGTCGCCTTCTTCTCCGCTTCCGTGCGGCCGCGGCCGATGCGGAAGGACAGGTCGATGAAGCCGTTTTCCGGCAGGAGGTCGGCGATCGCATAGTCGCGGCTCTGGATCGTGCGCACCCTGATGGCGCCAAGCTCGAAGAGGCCGGTGCCGAGGATGGTCGCGTGCACCGTGCGGCACAGCTTGGCAAAGTCGACGCGAGTGTCGAGGTTACCGGAATATTCGATTGTCAGATGCGGCATCTTTCCTCCCGATGCGCTCTCATATATTTAACACGTTAATGAAATTGCCGACGGTGTCAAGCAGCCCGTTTCCCGCAGCTGCGACTGCCGATTGCAGAACGAAAGAAAATGTCCGATAGAACGCCTATGAGCCGCGAAAAGCCTCCCACCGACCTGGGCCACGACGCCCTTTTGCCGCACAACACGCGCCGTTCGCTGCCGATCGCGCTTCTGCGCGCACGCGAAGCCGTCATGGCGCATTTTCGACCGATGCTGGCGCGTCACGATATTACCGAGCAACAATGGCGGGTGATCCGCATTCTCGCCGAAGCCGGCCGGGTCGATGCGTCCGAGATGGCCGACAAGGCCTTCATCCTGGCGCCAAGCCTGACGCGCATCATCCGCTCGCTCGAGGAGCGCGGCCTGATCACCAAGCATAAGGACGCCGACGACGGCCGGCGCGTTCTGCTCGAGATCGCGCCCGAGGGCATGCGGGTGATCGCCGACGTCAGCCCGGAAAGCCGCGCGATCTACGAGGAGCTCGAAGCTCGCTACGGCCACGAGCGCGTCGAAGTCCTGCTCGATATGCTGGACGAACTCGCCAGTCTCAACGACTGAGTGCTTCGACGGCGCCCTGATCATCGAACCCCCAGTTCTTCCGCAAGCGCCAGCGTCTCGTCGGCATATCGCAGGACGCGGTCGCGCGCCGCGGGCAACTCCGGCCGCGAGGCAAACCAGCCGATATAGGTGAGGCTGCGAAGCACGAGGAACAGCGGCAGGCAGGAAAACGCTTCGTCCGGCAGGGCGCGGCGGCTTCGATAGCCTGAGATCAGCACAGCCTCGATCGTCTCATATGCCGGCTCGCGCCGGTTTTTCAGGAGTGCGGTCGCGATGTCGAAGAGGCGAAAGCCGTAGCCGGCATCGTCGAAATCGATGACGGTCACGCCGTTCTCGGCAACGAGCACGTTCTCCCGAACGAGATCGGCATGGATCAGCCCAAAATCCTGCGCCGGAGTCGGCATCGTTGCCAGGCGCCGCCGGAGATCATGGCGCAACGCCGAAAGTGCTCTTGTCTGCGCCGAAGACAAGCCGTCGCAGTCCCAGAACCGTCCCCAGAGCGGCCGCTCGCCGAGCAGTCCTTCCGCATCCCAGGCGGGGCGCCAGAATCCCTCCGGCGACGTCCAGCGGTCGGCGAGATTGTGCATCTCGGCCATGGTGGCGCCGAGTGCCGAGAAGATCGCGCCGAGCTTTTCGGGTGTGTGGGACAGCGGCTTTCCGCTTTCGCCGAGCGTCTGTCCGTCCATCCAGCCGATGATATCGGCGTGCTGCGCGGCAAACGCTTCATCTTCCGGCAGGGCAACAAGCAGGCATCCGTCCGCCGTTGCGATCGGCCGCGGCAGCGCGAGACCGCTATCGACGAGTGCTGCCATCCATTGCAGTTCCGAGCGAAGGGCCGCTTCGCCGTGACAGCCGGCGCGGTGCAGCCGCAGCGCCGCCGACCGACCATCGGCGAGGCATACGCGAAACACCGCGTTTTCCCGATACTTCAACAGTTCCGGCCGTTGGTCGGCGACGCCCCAGTGCGAGAGCGCCTGGCAGGCCCGCCTGTCGAGCGCGGCGCGAAATTGCGGAGGCAGGTCGGCGATCATCGTCGGCTCACAGACCCGAGAGCACGTCGTCGAGCGTCGACAGCATGACGTCGGCATTCTCGCGGGTAAACGGCATCGGCGGCCGGATTTTCGTCGTGCATTGGTGGACGCCAAGCTTGCCCATCAGCACGCCTCGCTCTCGCATGCCGTTGATCACCTTTGTCGCGAGACCGCTCGCCGGTGTTTTCTCGCTGCGATCGGTGACGAGTTCCGCACCGAAGAACAGGCCGCTGCCCCTGACGTCGCCGATCACGTCATGTTTGTCCGCAAGCCGCGCGAGACCCGCCTTGGCGTAAGCGCCCACGGCAGCGGCGTTCTCGATGAGCTTCTCACTTTCGATCACATCGAGCACCGCCATGGCGGCAGCGCAGGATACGGGGTTGCCGCCGAAGGTGTTGAAGTAACGAAACGCCTTGCGGAAGGCATTGAGTGTTTCGCTTCCCGCGACCACGCCGCCGATCGGGTGACCGTTGCCCATGGGCTTTCCAAGCGTGACGATATCCGCAAGGATGCCGGCTTTCTGGTGCCCCCACATGTGCCTGCCGGTGCGACCGAAGCCCGGTTGGACCTCATCGGCAATCACAAGGCCGCCCGCCTTTCGGACGGCGGCGACGGCGCCGTCGAGAAAGCCGGATGGCAATTCCGGAAAGCCTTCGTTGGCGAAGAAGGGGTCGATGATCAGCGCCGAGAAGCCGTGCGGGCTCTGCTCAAGCGAGGCGATCGCTTCTTCGACCTTGGCGGTGAAGGCGGCAGCGAATGCGTCACCCGGCTCGCCGCCGAGCGGTCGGTAGCTGTCGGGTGCTGGCACGTGGCGCACGTGGCCGCCGAAGCCGCCGACCGGCGGCATTCGGGTCGAAAGCTGCGACACGGCCGCGGTGTTGCCGTGATAGGTGTGGTCGGTGGCAATCACCCCGGTTTTGCCGGTCACGGCTTGAGCCATGCGCAGCGCCACGTCATTCGCCTCGCTGCCGGTGCAGGTGAGGATCGCCGCGTCGAGGCTCTTGTCGAAGGTCGCGGTCAGCCGCTCGACATAGTCGAGAATGCCTTCGTGCAGATAGCGGGTGTGGGTGTTGAGGGTTGAGGCCTGCCGGGCGATCGCCTCGGTCACCCGCGGATGGCAATGGCCGACATGCGGCACGTTGTTGTAGCAGTCGAGATAGCGGCGGCCATCGGCGTCGAAGAGCCAGACGCCTTCGCCCCGCACCAGATGCACCGGCTCCTCGTAGAACAGCGACATGTTGCGCCCGAGCAGCCGCTCGCGGCGCGCGATCAGATCCGCGTTGCCTGTCATGGTTTATCCCCGTGCGGCGGTGAGGCCGGCGTCCAGCGCCGTCAGAATACGGGCGACATCGCCGGCGGTGATGACGAGTGGCGGCGAGAGGATGACATTGGCGCCCGAGGTTCGCACCATGACGCCGGCGTCATAGGTCACGTCCTGGACCTTCTGCACCACATCCTTCGCCGCAGCGGTCTTCTTCTCGCGATCCGAGACCAGTTCGAGCGCGCACATCAGACCCTTGCCACGCACGTCGCCGATCAGTTCGTGCCGCTCCTTCAGCGCTTCGAGACCGGCGATGAGTTCCTCGCCGCGGGCACCGGCATTCGCCGCCACGTTCTGCTTGCGCGTCTCCTTCAGCGTTGCGAGCGCTGCCGCAGCACCGACCGGATGGCCGGAGTAGGTGTAACCATGGCCGATGGATCCGGCAGCCGTCTTGTTGCTTTCGAAAGCCTCGGCCACCTTGTCGGCGATCATCACTGCGCCGAAGGGATAGTAGCCATTGGTGATCGCCTTCGCGGTCGACATGAAGTCTGGCTTCACGCCCCAGAGACGTGAGCCGGTCCAGGCGCCGGTGCGGCCGAAGGCGGTGATCACCTCGTCGGCAATCAGCAGAATGCCGTGGCGGTCGCAGATCTCGCGCATCAGCGGCATGAAGGTCTCGTGCGGCACGATCACGCCGCCGGCGCCAAGCACCGGCTCCATGATCAGCGCCGCGATGGTGTCGGCGCCCTGAAAGGCGATCTCGTCCTCGAAGAGTCGCGCGATCGACTTGGCGATGACAGCGCCGTCGGTCGTGTCGAACGGGTTGCGATAGGTATAGGGCGCCGGCAGATGATAGACGCCGGGCAGCAGCGGCTCGTAGTTGCGACGGAAATTGGCATTGCCGTTGACCGAGGCGCCGCCGAAATGGGTGCCGTGATAACCCTTCTTCAGGGCGACGAACTTCGTGCGCTCCGGCTGGCCGTTGAGCTTGTGGTATTGGCGGGCAAGCCGCAGGCAGGTCTCGACGGAATCCGAGCCTCCCGAGGTGAAGAACGAGCGCGTCAGCCCGTCCTCGCGGAACCATTCAGCGAGCTCGTAGGAAAGCTCGATCAGCGGCGAATTGGTGGTGCCGCGAAAGGTCGAATAATAGGGCAGGTCGTCGAGCTGGCGGCGGATCGCCTCCTTCACCGGTTCACAGGAATAGCCGAGATTGACGTTCCAGAGACCGCCGACCGCGTCGAGCACCTTCTTGCCGTGAATGTCGACGATCTCGACGCCTTCGCCGGCATTGATGATGCGCGGCGGCGTCGCCTGCATCTCGGCCGGATGCGCCATCGGATGCCAGAGGTGGCGGGCGTTGTTCTCGATGAGGAAGTTGGTTTCGCGCATGCTCATGCTCCTGTCAGTTCGAGGCCGAGCATCTGAAGCGCTCTGGCATAGCTTTCTGCGGGGCGGGTGACGTCGAAATGGACGTGAGGCAGGCCGACGGCCCGCGCACCCTCGATGTTCTTCAACTGGTCATCCACGAAGACGCAGGCTTCGTGCGGCAAACTGAGCTGGCTCAGCACCAGTTCATAAGCGCGCGGATCGGGCTTCAGGATGTTGGTGTAGGTGGCGTCGACGATAATCTCGAAGAGTTCGATCAGCGGGAAACGCTCGCGGAACGCGACGCCATAGAAGAGGTCGAGTTCGTTGGAGAGGATCGCGAGGCGGACACCGGCCCTGTGAGCGGCAAGGATCGCGTCGCGTGCCTCGGGCCTGAGCACCAGCTCCGGTTCGGCCCCGCGCGCCCGCTGCACGAAGGTCTTCATGTCGCTCCAGTCTTCGTCGAGCAACTGTCCGACCTCGCGCGTGCGTGTCGTCCAGTAGTCCCGTTCGGTGATCTCGCGCCGCTGCATGGCGGCCCAGAGCGGGTCGGTCGCCGGATCGAAGGGGCCGCGCCACGTGAGCGTGCCCGGCGCAAGGCCAAGTGCGCGCTCGGTGACATCGTGGGTCTCGAATAGCGTTCGGGTGACGACGCCGCCGAAGTCGAGGATCAATGCCTTGTCGGTCATGTTCTTCGTCATGGCCGGCCCTCGGGCACGATGCCGCGCGACACCCAGTCGTCGAAGATCGCAAGTGCTGCTTTCGAGAATTCCGGGGCGTTGATGTGGCTGTCGACCTCATGCAGCGCGACGCCTGAAGGGATGGACCGGCGCATCTCGTCGATGAAGGCGTCGAGGGCTTCCGGCTCATGCAGCGGCTCCTCCGGTTGGTCCCATTCCTGGATGCCCCGAAGCGGCAGGATGAAGGCGACCTCAGCGCCGGTGCCGGCCAGTTTGCCGCCGATGACGCGAGCGATCTCGCGCCGCCCCTGGACTGACGTGGTGACCGAGCCGAGCAGCCGGTTGTGGGCGTGATAGGGGCGGTCGGCGAAGGCTTGCGGAACAGGCTGCCAGGCCGGCAGGTCGACCATGTCGACGGCGCCAGGCGCGACGATCTGGGGGATGCCGGCTCGCCCGGCATTTTCAAGCCGGTCCGGCCCTGAGGTGACGACCGTTCCGTGATGGTGGTTGCTGACCTCCTGGATGCAGAAGTCGAAGACGGCCGTGAAACCCTTCTCGGCCGCGATCGCCTCGAAAGCGCGCCCGCCCATGCCGGTCGAATGGAAGACGGCGACGTCATAGCCGCGGCGCTCGAGTTCGGGTTTCAGGTATTTCATGTATTTGAGGCAGCTCGATCCCAGCGAGGTCATGCCGATCAGCGGCCGCGATCCATCCGGCGTTGTACCGAACCGCGCGGCACCGACGACCGCGCCGCAGGCCTGGGAGAGCACCGAGCGGCAGATGCCGTTGAGACCATAGAGCCCGCCAGCCCAGAGGATCATCATCAGATCAGGCGCGATGCGCTCGGGCGGCAAGAGGTGCGAATAGGCAATCGTCGAGACGATGAATTTCGGCACGCCGAGTGGTAGCGCCGCGGCGACGTCGAGCGCCAGATCGGTGCCCATGGAGCCGCCGAGAATGATGACGCCATCGGCCTGGCCGGCCTCGTAGAGCGAACGGGTAAGGGCGGCGGCACCTGTTGCCATCAGCGCCATGGCGCTGTGTTCGTCGCCGCTGGATGCGATGGCCGCGATCGAGACGCCGGCTGCTTCGGCAATGTCGTGGCGCGAGTATTCAGGCTGATAGGGCGGGTCGCCGAGAATGCTGACATCCATCATCACGGGCAGGCCGCCGGCTTCGCGGATGACGGACGCCATGAACTGGAGTTCGTCGCATTTGGTGTCTCCCGTACCCACGACCAGGATATTGGGGAGACGGTTCATTGCATTCATCAGCCGGCCCTCCTTGCCAGCGGATCGGCAGCAACCTGCTCCAACCCGAAAAGTCTTTCGGAAATGCGTCTTGCCGCAGCCATAGCGGCGCGCCCCATCTGTTCCACCGTCTCCTTGTCGGCACGCGTTGCAGGTGCGGCGATGGCAATGGCGCCGACCGGCGTTGTGCCGGGCGCACGGATCGGGGCGGCGACGCTGACGACGCCGGTCTCAAGCCCGTGATGGCAGATCGAGTAGCCGCGCCGGAGCGTCTCGCCGAGCGTCTGGCGGAGTGCGGCCGGATCCGTCAGCGTGTGGTCGGTGAAGGCCTGGAGCGGCGCCGACAGGGCCGCGTCGATCTCCTTCTGCGGGCAGAAGGCGAGAAAGCCGAGCCCGGATGCGGTCGCGTGGAAGGGCAGGATGCTGCCGACGTCGACGATGACACGATGCGCCCGCTGCGAGTCTTCCACATGAATGGTCGAGAGGCGGCCGGCGGCGTATTCGGAGAGGTGGACGGTCTCGCCCGCAAGGCTTGCGAGTTCCCGCGCAAAAGGTGTCGCCACGCTCAGATAGGGAAAGCGCGCCTCGCGGATACGGGCGAGCCGCACCGGTGCACCGCCCAGCCGATAACGGCGCGTTTCCACGTCCTGCTCGACGAAGCCGTGTTTTTCCAGTTCGACGAGAAAGCGCCTGGCCGTCGCCTTGTCGAGCCCGCAGTGGCGGGCGATGTCGCTCAACCCCGCCTCTTTCTCAAGGCGCGAGATCGCGTCGAGCAAAGTCAAGGCCTTACCGATGGTGCTCATCCATTCCTCCGTTGTCGAGCGCCCCGTCAGTCCTCTTGCCTGTTCCCTCCTAAGGAGCGGTAGACCCGCTCTCCCGGTCGTTCTGGGTCGAGATACTTAACATGCGAAATAACTTGACAGGGCCAGATGCAATTTGCAAGTCTATATTTGAAGCTAAGGTTCAAATAATGAACCGAAAGACTTGCGCGGCAAAGACAAAAAGCAAGCCCCGCGCCTCAAGTCCGCTTCAGGGAGCCGCCGACGGAGAGAAGGACCGGAGGCGAAAAGGCGTTCGCGCCAGCAAGGGGAGCCAAGACCATGACCAATTCACCCGCGCCCGTGACCGGGGCGAACCAATTGCGCAAGAACGCCCTCGGCGTCGGCGCCGTCACCTTTCTCGTCGTTTCCGCCGCTGCACCGCTGACCGCGGTTGCCGGCGGCGTTCCATTGTCGATGATGCTCGGAAACGGTGCGGGCATTCCCGGCACCTTCCTGATCGTCACCGCAATCCTGCTTCTGTTCTCGGTCGGCTATGTCGCCATGGCGAGGCATATCCGCAATGCCGGCGCCTTCTATGCCTATACGGCACAGGGCCTCGGCGGGCTGATGGGCGGTGCCGCTGCAATGATCGCGATCCTCGCCTATAACGCCATGCAGATCGGCGTCTTCGGCCTCTTCGGCGCGGCAACCGCGGGGCTCTTCGCCGGCCTGGGGCTCGACCTGCCCTGGTGGGTCTGGACCTTTATCGGCATCGCTGCGGTCGGCATTCTCGGTTATCGCCGCGTCGATCTCTCCGCCAAGGTGCTGACTGTCCTCGTCATCCTTGAATATCTGGTCGTGCTCGTCATCGACGTCGCGATCCTCGCCAAGGGCGGCGACGGCGGATTGACGACGGTTTCGTTCACGCCCTCGGCGATCCTCTCCGGTTCGCCGTCGATCGGCATTCTCTTCTGCTTCGCCGCCTTCATCGGTTTCGAAGCGACGACGATCTACAGCGAGGAAGCCCGCGATCCGGAGAAGACCGTGCCGCGTGCGACCTATATCTCGGTGCTGATCATCGGCATCTTCTACATGTTCACCTCGTGGCTGATGGTGAACGCCGCCGGCGCGGACAAGCTGGTGCCCGAACTGCAGGGCCTTGCCGATCCGACCACTTTTCTCTTCGGCCTCGCCGAACGCTATGCCGGCGGCTGGCTGCCGCCGTTGATGAACGTGCTCTTCGTCACGAGCCTCTTTGCCGGCGTGCTGGCGTTCCACAACGGTGTCGCCCGCTATCTCTACGTCGCCGGCCGCGAGCGCCTGCTGCCCGCCTCGATCGGCGTCACACATCCTGTCTACCACAGCCCGCATGTCGGCTCGCTGATCCAGACGGTTATTGCCGTGCTAATCGTCGCGCTCTTTGCGGCAACGGGCCAGGACCCGGTGCTGGCGCTGTTCTCCTGGCTGACCAACGTCGGCACGCTTGCGGTCATGACGCTGATGGCCTTTACCGCCTTTGCGATCGTCGCCTTCTTCAACCGCAATCCTCGGCTTGAAACGAACCCGCTGGTCACCAAGGTCATCCCCGTCGTCACCGGTCTGATCCTCGTTGCCGTCATCATCGCGATCGCGGCCAATTTCGGCGATCTCGCCGGCGCTACCGGCATGCTCGCGGTGTTCTTGCCGGGGCTCGTCGTGATCTTTGGGGTCATCGGGCTGTTCCTGGCGGCCTCGCTGAAATCGGGCAATCCGATTGAGTTCGCCCGCCTGGGTGCCGGCCAGGAGATCTGATCTCTCGGGAATATCGCTTTTGGGGATGGCGGCCCGCCGCCATCCCTGCAAACCAAACGGGACAGGACACGATGCAGGACAAGATCGATCAATTGCGCAACCTGCCCGTTGCGGCCCAAAAACTGTTCATCGGGGGGCGTTGGCAGGAGAGCCTCTCCGGTCAAAGCCTCGATGTCGTCTCGCCGATCGACGGCAGGCATCTGACGACGATCGCCGACGCGGCAGCCGGTGATGTCGATGCCGCGGTCCAGGCCGCCCGCGCCGCTTTCGAGAAGGGAAGCTGGTCGAAGGTTGCCCCGGCCCAGCGCAAAAAGGTTCTCACGCGCATTGCCGAGATCATCGAGGCGCAGGCACTCGAGCTGGCCGTTCTCGGCGTACGCGACAATGGCACGGAAATCTCTATGGCGCTGAAGGCCGAGCCCGGCAGCGCCGCCGGCACCTTCCGCTACTATGCCGAGGCGCTCGACAAGGTCTATGGCGAGATCGCTCCGACGGCCGACAATATTCTCGGTCTCGTGCACCGCGAACCGATTGGCGTGGTCGCCGCGATCGTTCCCTGGAATTTTCCGCTGATGATCGGCGCCTGGAAGATCGCGCCGGCGCTTGCCGCCGGCAATTCCGTGGTGCTGAAACCGGCCGAGGGCGCCTCGCTCAGCCTGCTCAGGCTCGCTGAGATCTGCGCCGAGGCCGGTCTGCCAGAGGGTGTCTTGAATGTCGTGACCGGTCGCGGCGCGACCACGGGCGAGGCGATCGGCCTTCATGGCGATATCGACGTTCTCGCCTTTACCGGATCCGGCGGCGTCGGTCGTCGGCTGCTCGAATATTCCGCGCGCTCGAACCTGAAGCGCGTCTATCTCGAACTCGGCGGCAAGTCGCCGAACGTCGTCTTTGCCGACGCACCCGACCTCGACCAGGCCGCGCGCATTTCCGCCTATGGCATCTTCCGCAACTCCGGCCAGGTCTGCGTTGCCGGTTCGCGGCTGCTTGTCGAGCGCTCCATTCACGAAGCCTTCGCCGAGAAGGTGGCAGCGATCGCAGGATCCGTGAAGGTCGGCGACCCGCTGCGTCTTGCGACCGAGGCCGGTGCGATTTCGAGCGAGGTTCAACTCAAGAAGAACCTCGATTTCGTCAGAGAGGCCGAGGCTGAAGGTGCAAGGCTGCGCTCCGGCGGCAAGCGCATCCTCGAAGAAACCGGTGGCTCCTACATGCAGCCGACTGTCTTCGACGTTCAGCCGGATATGAAGCTGGCGAAGGAGGAGGTCTTCGGCCCCGTGCTTGCGGTCATACCGTTTAATGACGAGGTCGACGCACTCCGGATCGCCAACGCGACCGACTACGGTCTGGCGTCGGCCGTCTGGACTGCGAACCTGTCACGCGCGCACCGCATGGTGCGCGGCATCCGCGCCGGCGTGGTGCACGTCAATACCTATGGCGGCGCCGACAACACAGTGCCGCTCGGTGGCGTCAGGCAGTCCGGCAATGGTCACGACAAGTCGCTGCACGCGCTCGACAAATACATCGATCTGAAGACCGCCTGGATTCAGCTCTGACCCCCGGGACGACAAACCGTATCGGCGTTGGGCCGGGTAAGCCGGCTATTCCATCGTCGCCCGCAAGGCCCGGATGATCTCTTCGGCAAACATGGCGGCGGCCAGGCCGTGGCCGCGTCTTTCCCGCTGCACCAGCGAAAGCACGTTCTTTGCAAAAGTCCGGTCACGGATCTGCAGGTATGTCAGGACGCCGTTTCGCTGTTCCTCGGTAATGTCGAACTTGCTGAGGAAAGCGATGCCGTCGCCGGCCGCGGCCAGGAACTTCATCGCCTCGATGGAATTGGTGAGATAGCTCGGCTCGACTGTCAGCCCGGCCTCAGCGAAGGCGTCGGCGACGATGCCATGGATCTGCATCGACTTGTCGGCAAAGATCAGCGGGTAGAGCTGGCAATAGGCCAGCGGCAATGATTCCATGCCGGCGAGCGGGTGTTCCGGAGCAACGACCGCGCCGAGGCGGGTGTCCATCTTCCAGAGAGTCTCGACCTGCGGCGTCGGCGGGAGACTGAAGGCAAAGCCGAGGTCGGCCTCGCCACCGGCCACCGCCTGAACGATCTCGCGGGCGAACATTACCCGGATCGTGATCTTGAGGCGTGGATGGCGTGCGCCGAAGATCGCAGCCACCTTCGGCACGATGCCGCCGGCAAGGCCGTTCATTGTGGCGATGATCACCTCGCCGCTCTGCAGCGTCTTGATATCGCGAATTTCGGCTTCGACCTGGCTGTATTCCTTCATGGTCCGGCGCACATGCGCGACGAGGATTTCACCGGCCGGCGTCAGCCTGAGGCCGCGCGGCAGCCGCTCGAACAGCGGTTCGCCGATATCCTCCTCAAGCTGCAACACATGCTTGTTGATGGCCGAGGCAGCGACGTTCAGCCGTTCGCTCGCCCCGCGGATCGAGCCTGAGCGCGCCACCTCGTCGATATAGCGCAGCACGCGTGAATGCAGCATGGTCTTCCCCATTTAATCGTTCTCGAAAAGCGAACGGTACGAGCAGAAAATACTGCTTTTCGGAAGCGGTGCAATGACTTCTTATGGTTGGCGAGGGGCGCGCTGCCGGCACTGCACCCGCTGAATATGGCGGGTTATGGGCAGGCGCCGACGACTCTGAAAGTGGAGGACTATTCGTGAACCAGACTGAAGCCGCGCATTACGAAAAGGTGCGCGCCATCTTCGATATCCTGAACGGCGAGCGGGAGGCGGATCTTCTTTTGAAGAACCTGAACATCCTCGATGTTCATGGAGAGACCGTCTACCAGGGGTCCATTCTCGTCTACGACAAGCGCATCGTTGCGCTCAACCCCGACGAGACCGTCTTGAAGGTCAAGCAAGTCTTCGACGGCAAGGGCCTCTATGCGATCCCCGGCCTGATCGACGCGCATATCCATTTCGAATCCCAGCTCGCGCACCCGACGGCGCTCGCCGAGGCGATGGTTCCCTGCGGCACGACGACGATCTATGCCGAGTGCCTGGATCTGCTCAGCGCCGCCGGCAAGGAAGGCATCGAAGCGGCCGAGAGCCTTTTCCGGGATTACGAGCAGCTGCCCTATCGGCTCTATGCCTTCGCACCGGGCAAGAAGACGGCGGCATCGGTGACGGAAGCGGTGCTCAAGTTGGAACCGGTGATCGGCCTAGGGGAGTTCGAGCACTTCACCTACAGTTCCGGCAACGACGACGATTTCCGCAAGGCGGCCTGGGTCCGCGCCAAGGGCGGCTTTATGAACGGCCACTGGGGCGTCACGGCGCTCTCCGACATGATCCTCAACTACCTGCCGGCGATCGGCGTCTCCAACAATCACGACGTCTGGAACGAGAAGGATATCGAGAAGAGCATTCGTTACGGCTTCCCGACGCACATCAAGTTCGGGGTCGGCAGCAGCGAGGTGATCAAGGTGCTGTTGCGCGCGATCGTCGACCGCAAATGGCCGACCGACAATTTCATGCTCTGCACCGACAACATCTCGATCGAGCGACTGCTCACCATGGGCCACATGGACTGGATCATTTCGCTCTCGGCCGAAATGGGCATCAACCCGATCCACGCGATCAAGATGGCGACCTACAACACCGCGCGCTCTTTCCACATGGAAGACAAGATCGGTTCGCTGACGCCCGGACGGTTCGCCGATATCGTCTTGACCGACAGCCTGTCGAAGATCAATCCGCTCTACGTGTTCAAGGATGGCGAACTGGTCGCAAAAGACCGCAAGCTGCTGAAGAATGCCGACATCGACTATTCCGGCATGTGCAAGGACGGCGTTTCCGGCCTCGCCGATCTCTCGCCGGAGCAACTGGACATCGTGCCCCTGGAAGTGTCGGAAGACGGCACGCAGGCCAAGGTCTATTTGTTCGATGTCTACGGCCGCGGCCACGCCAAATTCTACCAGGAAATCTGGGTTCCGCTGAAGGATGGCAAGGTCGTTGCCGAGCATGAGGGCAAGAAGATGAGCCGGCTGTCGGTCGTCCAGCGCTATGCCGACGGCAAACGCCATGTGGTGAACGGGCTTTTCAAGGGCGTTCATGTCGATCGTGGCGCAGTGGCGACCTTTTGGCCGGCGCCGAAGCCCTATTTCGTCGTCGTCGGTCAGGACAGCGCCGAGATGTGCCATTGCCTCAAGCGGGTCGATACCCATGCCGGCGCCTGCATCGTCACCGACGACAGGGTGGAAAAGGCCGTCATGCCGCTGGAGATCTACGGGGTCATGGCGAACATGAGCGTCGAGCAACTGACGGCCAGTGCCGCTGCGATCGATGCGGCGCTCGAAGCTCTTGGCAACCGCAACGAAGGCGAACCGGTGGTCAACAAGCTGCTCAGCCTGTTCATCTCGTTGCACCGGTTCCGCTTCATGGCCTAGAGCCATTCAGAAAAAGGAGACGGGCGTTTCGGCGTCCGTCTGCCTGGAAAGTGGCGTGCTTCCGCGACAATGGGCGGACATGCCGAAAGATTTAAAAGCGCATCGCTGAGGGGGCGATGGGCCGGCGGGGTAAGGAGCTCCGCCTCGTTTCGAGGGAGGAAACAATGGCACACAATGCGGCGGAAGCCGAAATCGTCGATACCGGCAGCCTGACGCGGCGCTGGATCATGTATGTCGTCGGCATCTATGTGCTGACCTTCGGTGTCAGCCTGGCGATCCGCGCCGGCATCGGCATTTCACCCCAGAGCAGCCTGACGCGGACCATGACGCTGGTCTATCCGCCCTTCAGCCAGGGCACCTACAACTTCATGCTCGAACTGATCATGCTGTTCCTGACCTATCTGGTCCTGCCCAAGGACTTCAAGCTCAAGAACTTCGCCTCGCTGATCCCGGCTTTCGTGCTCGCGGTTTTCCTGGACTTCAACCTGGGGATCACCGAGTTCATCAAGCTCGAGGCCTATCCGCTGCGGGTGGCGCTGCTGGTCTTTGCCGATGCGGCGCTCGCCTTCGGCCTGTTCCTGATGATCCGCGCCAATCTGGTGCTGATGCCGATCGACATGTTCGTCAACACCATCTTCAAGCGCACCGGCTGGAAGTGGGGCAACATCAAGACCGGCTTCGACTGCACGCTGCTGGTTCTGTCGGCCTGTATCGGTCTGCTCTTCCTCGCAGAGGTCAAGTTCATCCGCGAAGGCACGATCCTGAACGCCATTCTCGTCGGTCAGTACATCAAGCTCTACTTCTTTCTGTTCAGGAAGTTCCAGGGCAAGGCGACACCTTCGCCGAAAGGCCTGGAAGCGGCCGCGGAATAGCACCCCGCGCGAAGATGCGAGAAGTGGCGCCCAACCGGCGCCCCTTCATCATGTGTCGTGATCTCTGCTTACGGGCGAACAGGCTTATCCGAAAGCGAGTTCGAGGTTCTGCCGGTCCCGTGCCACGACCTGGCACTTAGTTTCGAAACCGTCGCCGGCGACCACCAGGACGAGTTCCGGTGGTATGCCGGCGGAATTCGAGACCGTAACCGCCGCGCCATCGGCGCCCAGCGACCGGATGGTGCAGTCGATCCGTGAATGCCTGTCGTCGAAGAGAATGGTTCCGGCCTTCAGCACGCGCTGGCGCGGACCGAGCGGATAGCCGGCTTCGAGACTGCTCCATTCGACGCAGCGGTTTCGTCCTCCGGCCTTGGCGAGATACATCGCCGCATCCGCCTGGGCGAGCAAGGTCGCGTTATCCCTGCTATTGGCCGAAAGGGCGGCGGTGCCGAAGCTCGCAGTCACCGCGAGCTGGCCGAATTCACCGTGGATCGTCTGGGCGGCGATCGCTGCCCGCAATTTTTCCGCCGCCGTCAGCGCGCCTGTCGCGTCGACATGCGGCAGCATGACGGCAAATTCCTCGCCGCCGAGCCGCCCAAAGAGGTCGCTTGCTCGCAGATTGGACTGGCAGATGGAGGCAACGGCCTTCAAGACCTCGTCTCCTGCCGCATGCCCGTGTGTGTCGTTGACCCGCTTGAAATGGTCCACATCGAGGACGATGCAAGACAGGTCATGCTGGTGCCGCACCGCGAGCGAGATCAGCTTGTCCGCTTCCTCGCGGAAGGCGCGCCGCGTCAGCGTCCCGGTCAGTCCATCCGTCGCGGCCGAGCGGAGCAGATCGATCCGGTCCATCGCCACGCCCGCCAACTCCATCAGGATCGCAAGATCCGTCTCAGTGAACTGTCGTGGCGCGCGATCGATCGCGCACACGGTCCCGACTGTATGCCCGTCCCGCGTCTTCAGCGGGACGCCTGCGTAGAACCGAACATGTTCGGGACCGGCCACGGCCGGGTGCTGCGAAAAGCGTGCATCCTTCGTGGCGTCGTGGACGACGAGAGGCTCCTCGGCGACGACGACATATCGGCAGAAGGTCTCTTTGCGCGGGACCTCGTCGGCCGAAAGGCCGGAGCAGGCCTTGTACCATTGGCGATGTGCATCGACCAAAGAGACGATGCCGATCTCTATGGAGAAGACCTGTTTGATCAGCCGTACGACCCGTTCAAGGCCTTCATCCCTTGGCGTGTCGAGGATATCGAGATGTCCAAGGGCGGCCAAGCGATCGAATTCCCTGCCTTTCGCGTCCGTCGTCGGACGTCCGGCTGGCTCAGCAACCACCATTCCGTTTTCCTTTCTCATTCCACGCCCGGCAATAGACGCGTTTTAGGGAAAAAACAAAAGGCGCTGAACAGCAACTGGATGTGGATTGCGCCGGCTCTGTGGCGAAAGATGCTGTGTTTGTACCGAACCAGCGACGCTGCGTCCGTGCTTAACCGCCGAAACTTCCGAGCTGCGTCGGCACGTGTACATAGTTGCGGTCGAAGTAGAGCAGCGCATTGCCATCGCTGCGCGAGCGGATGCCGACGACCCGGCCGATGAGGATATGGTGCGTACCCAAGAGCCGCGCCTCGGCCAGTTCGCAGTCGAGCGAAACGATCGCATCCTTGACGGCGAAGCTGCCCGATTGCATCTCGACCCAGTCGGTGGCGGCATAGCGCGCGGCCATGTCCTGCGTCGCGCCGGCGAAATGACCGGCGAGATCCCGATGGTCGTGGCTGAGCACGTTGACGCAAAAGCGCCTGTTGTCGATGAACAGCCCGCATTGGGTGGAGTTCCGGTTCATGCAGACAAGCAGCGTCGGCGGCTCGTCGGTTACCGAGCACATGGCGGTGGCCGTGAACCCGCCGCGTCCGGCGGGTCCGTTGGTGGTGATGACGTTGACCGGCGCGCAGACCCGCGCCATCGCATTGCGAAACTCGGTCTTCGAAACGAGCGGTTCCATGGCCGGCCTCACTCGGCTGCGCTGCGAAGGGTGGCGTTGTCGTCGAGCGGCGGCAGCCAGGTATTGCCGGTCCAGCCGTTCTCGTCGTAGTCGGCCATGCACTGATCGACGAGCGCCTCCATCTCCTTCAGACGCCCGCCGCGCTCGGCGCCCTTTAACACCTGCAGCCGCACCTCTTCGGGTGCACCGGCATAGTTGAGTTCGTAAAGCGCGTGCCGCCCGCCAAACTCGGTGCCGGTCGCGTCCCAGAGCAGCTTCATGATCTTGATGCGCTCGATATGGCCCATATCGTTGGAGCCGCGCACATATTGCGCCAGATAACGATCGATCTCGGGATTGCCGAAATCGCGCGCCGAGGAGGGCAGGTAGATCAGGCCGGAGGCGACGACCCTGCGGATCGTCTCGACGACGCGCGGATAGGCCTCCGACATGAAGGTGCGGTAGGAAAGCGCAGCTTCGAGATTGGGCAGCACCGCGCCGTCGGCCCAGGGAATGGGGTTATGCGCCATGGCGTTGGAGAAGCTCCAGAACATGTGTCGAAGGGCAATGACCTCGCCGAGCGCCGCCTGGTTGCCGCGGAAGGCGTCGCCGCCGGTCGCCCTCAAAGCCTTGGCAAGCAGGCCGGCGAGGAAGTCGAGTTTCACCGCGAAGCGGGTGCAGCCCTGGAAGCAGTAGCCGTGCATGAAGCCGGAGGCCGGGTGGAAGGAGAGGATCTTGGCGGCGTCGCGCAGCACCAGAACATCCTCCCAGGGCACGAAGACATTGTCGAGCACCAGGATCGCGTCATTCTCGTCGAAGCGCGACGACAGCGGATAGTCGAAGGGATGGCCGACCGTGTTGGCCGTCTGCTCGTAGGAGACCCGGCAGAACATCTTGATGCCCGGCGCGTTCATCGGAACGATGAACATGACGGAGAGCGAGGGATCCTCGGTCGCCGTCGCCGAGCTCTGTGCGAGGAAATTGTAGTGCGTCAGCGCAGAGGAGGTTGCGACCACCTTGGCGCCGGAGACGTAGATGCCGGCATCCGTTTCCTTGGTGATGTGGACGAACACGTCCTTCACCGCATCCGCCGGCTTGTGGCGATCGATCGGCGGATTGACGATCGCATGGTTCATGAAGAGGGCGGCTTCCTGGGCGCGTCGGTGCCACGCGAGCGCATTGTCCTTGAACGGCCCGTACCAGTTGGCATTGGCGCCCAGCGTGTTCATCAGCGCCGCCTTGTAGTCGGCGGTGCGGCCCATCCAGCCATAGGACATGCGTGCCCACTCGGCGATCGCGCCTTGCTGTGCCGCAAGATCGGAGGAGGAGCGGGCGACGCGGAAGTATTTGTGGGTGTAGCCGCCCGAGCCCGTGTCGGTCGGTGACGTCAGGATATCCTTCTTCGCCGGGTCGTGCAGCGCGTCATAGAGCCTTGCGAGCGACCGGGCGGAATTGCGCATCGCCGGATGGCTGGTGACGTCGTGGACGCGCTCGCCATTGATATAGACTTCGCGGCCGTCGCGCAGGCTTTCCAGATATTCGGCGCCGGTGAAGGGCCGCGCCCTGTCGGCGCGGAAATCCTCTGCTCTCATTTTCTCCTCCTTGAGTTTCGTCAAGGCTAGGCGTTGAAATCGGCAGCGGCCATGGACAGAATGGCAAAATGACTTGGACTTTTTCGGGTGGAGCATGAGCAGCAGCATTCCAAGTTTCTTCGTCTATGGCGAACCGGAGCAGAAGGTCGAGCCCGGGTTCTTCCATGTCGAGACGGTGATGGCGCGGCGGAACCTGCATCAGGGCCAGGTCAAGGCGCACAAGCACGACCAGATGGGACAGATCACCTACTGGCTGAGCGGCGGGGGAACTTACTTCATCGACGACAAGCCTTTGGACTTTTCCGCACCCGCCATCAGCTTCGTGCCGAGCGGCATCGTGCACGGGTTTTCGGTCGATCCAGAGACGAGCGACGCGATCGTCGTCTCGATTGCCGATGGTGCGCTGCTCTCCATCCGCGAGCAAACGACGCTGGGGCTCGATACGCCCATGATGATCCGTGGCGACGGTGAAGACCGGCATTGGCGCCGTCTTGCGGAACTGCTCGATATCGTCGCTGATGAGTACGCCTGCGGTGCCACGGGCGCGCAGCGGATGCTGGCATCTCTGGTCGCCGCCGTGCTGACCCAGATCGCCCGTCTGGCAGCCGCAGCGCCGCCAACCGCCCAGCCTACACAGGCGATGCTGGCCACGGAACTGCGCCGGCTCATCGATCTGCGTTTCCGCGAGAACTGGAGCGTCGGGCACTACACCGACGCGCTCGCCACGACGCCGCACCTGCTTGCCAAGGCGAGCAGGGATGCCTTCGGCATGCAGGTGAAGGAACTGATCAACGAGCGGCGATTGCTCGAGGCCAAGCGCCTGCTGCTCTTTACGGTCCGGCCACTCGAAGACATTGCCTATGAGATCGGCTTTGCCGACGCCGCCTACTTCTCGCGCTTTTTCCGCCTGAGGGTCGGCGAAGCCCCGAGCGACTGGCGCCGCGCGCGGTTGAACTCGCCTGGAGCCGGCTAAGTCACCGGCTCCGAGAGGTATCGCTAAGTCCGTCGGTTATCGGCCATAGGCCCGCATAACCGCCATCAGAGGCTCATGCCGGATCGCCTGGATCTTGAAGCGATCATGGGCTGTACCGCCGGAATCTTCGGCCGCGATCATCGCGTTCACCACTGCTTCTTCCACGCTGTCGACGGTCGCGAGATAGACGGGGTCAAGCAGCTCGTCGTTGACGATTTCCAGCGACAGCCGTGGCGGCGCCTTGTGGGCCATCGGCTGGGTGTTGGCGGTGGAGAAGGCGAGGAAGATGTCGCCGGAATTGTTGCCGCCGGGCGTGCCGTTGCGGCCGATGCCGATCGCCGCCCGTCGCGCCAGGCGCTTGAGTTGATGCGGTGCCATCGGCAGGTCGGTCGCGATCACGACGATGATCGAGCCGCGCTCCTGCATCTGGCTTTGCGGCGTGCCGTCGCGCATGTGTTCGCCGACCGGAACGCCGCGGATCGTCAGCCAGTCGCGTTGCCCGTGATTGGCCTGGACCAGCGTGCCGATCGTGTAGTCGCGGCCGCCGAATTCAACGACGCGCGAGGCGGTGCCGGTGCCACCCTTGAAGCCATAGGCGATCATGCCGGTGCCGCCACCACAATTGCCTTCCTGGACCGGGCCGGACGCGGCAGCGTCGAGTGCGGCGTGCACATCGGCTTCCGTGATCGGCTGGCCGTTGATGTCATTCAAAACGCCGTCATAGGTTTCGGCGACCACCGGCATCAGCCAGAGGAAATCATCGGTGTCGTAGGTCGTCCTGTAGCGCTCCAGCATCCATTGGATGGTGGCGTGGTGGGTCATGCCGACCGCATGGGTGTTGGTGATCATCACGGGTCCGAGGAAGAAGCCGCCATCCTCGATCCAGTGGGTGCCGGTCATTTCGCCGTTGCCGTTGAAGCGGTGCACCCCGGCATAAACCGGGACCGGTGTTTCCGATCCGGCATGCGGCAGGATGGCGGTGACGCCGGTGCGCACCGGGCGCTTTCGGCCGGGTCGCGGCGTTTGCTCCTCGATAGTGCGGAAGCCGACGGCAATGCCTTCGACATCCGTGATGGCGTTGAAGCGGCCGGTGCGGCCGGCAAAGGGCAGGCCGATATCGCGGGCGCGGGCGCTGGAGGGCGTAAAGGTTTTTTCGTTCATGATCATTTCTGCCGGGAGCGAAGGTAAAGGCCGAGCGAGGCGACGACGAAGGAGAAGGTCAGCATCATCACGGCGATGGCGTTGATCTCCGGTTTGATGCCGCGCCGAAGCATGGAGAAGATGAACATCGGCAGCGTCGTGACATCGACGCCGGCGATGAAATAGGTGATGACGAGATCGTCCATCGAGATGATGAAGGCGAGCAGCGCGCCGCCGACGATCGCCGGGAAAAGCTGCGGCAGCACCACCCGACGAAAGGTCATCCATTCGTTGGCGCCGAGGTCGGCCGACGCGTGTTCCAACGTGCGATCCATGCCGGCAAGGCGGGCCGAGACGACGATGAAGACGTAGGAGATCAGGAAGGTGCACTGGCCGATGATGATCGTCGTCAGGCCCAGCCGGATGCCGGAATTGACGAAGAAGATCAGGAGCGCGATGCCGAGCACGATATCCGGCATCAGCATCGGCATGAACATCACCACCCGGTAGAAGCGCTGGCCGACAAATTCGAAGCGGTAGAGCGCAATCGCGATCGCCGTGCCGAAGACGGTTGCAATGGCCGTTGTCGAGGCGGCGATGACCAGGCTGTTCCACACCGCCTGCAGCAGCTGCCCCGTCGATTCGATGTAGAGCGCGCTCTCGGAGACCTTGGTCTTGAAGCCGAGAACCTGAGCGTACCATTCGGTGGTGAACCCGGTCCAGGTCATCATGTTCACCGGATTGGCGTTGAACGAATAGACGGCGATGACCACGAGCGGGATGTAGATGAAGGCGAAGAACAAGCCGGTGTAGGCAAGCAGGCCACCGGTAAAAAGGGATCGAGCGATCTTCATGGGCGCCTCACCGTGCCAGTGCGGCGGCAGCGCCGCGCCGTCCGGAAAGGATGACATGGGCGATCATCATGATCAGCATGACGCTCATCACCATCATCGCCAGTGCTGCACCGAAGGGCCAGTTGCGGGCGGCGAGGAACTGCTGCTCGATGAGGTTGCCGAACATCATCACCTTGGCGCCACCAAGCACCGCCGGCACGACGAAGTTGCCGAGCGCCGGGATGAAGACGATGACGGAGCCGCCGGCGATGCCGGGTGCGGTCAAGGGCAGGATGATGCGCAAGAAGGTGCGCACGGGGCCGGCGCCGAGATCGAGCGAGGCGCGCACCAGCGTCCAGTCGAGTTTCTCGACGCTGGCATAGACGGGCATGAACATGAAGGGAATGAACACATAGGTCATGCCGAGGATGATCGCGCCCTTGGTGTAGATCAGGTCGAGCGGCCGTTCGATCAGCCCCGTGGATAGAAGCACTTCGTTGACGAGGCCGGTCTGGCGCAGGATCAGCACCCAGACGAACAGCCGCACGATCAGACTGGTGAAGAAGGGCAGTGTGATCAGGAACAGGCAGAAGTTCTTCCAGCGGTCGGAAAGCCGGGCGATGCAGAAGGCCGCGGGGTAGCAGACGAGGAGGGTCGCGAGCACCGTAAGGGCCGCGATCTCGATCGAGCGCAGGAAGATCGCGATGTAGATCGGATCGAACTCCTCGAACATCGGATCGGCGAAGCCGAGAATGCGGCCGAAATTATGCGGGTAGAAGGTCCATTCCACCCCGCCATAAAGGCCGGGTGCGAGAAAGCTGGTCACGATCATGATCGCGAGCGGCCCGAGGAAGAAGACGGCGAGAAAGGCCGAGACGGGCCCGAGCAGGAGTGCAAGCTGGAAGCGGCGGCGACTGGCGATCGTCATCTTAGGCACCTGCGCTTTCGCCAATCAGGTGCACGGCGGCTGGATCATAGGCAAGTCGCGCCTTGCGGGTCTGCTCGACCGCGCCGACGAGGCTGCGGCGGTTGGCCGGAATCTCGGCGACGACCTTGCGGCCCTCGGCGGTGCGACCGAACAGCTCGAAGGTGGAGCCGACGAAGACGATCTGGTCGAGATCGACGTCGATCGTCGGGAAGGGAGCGTTGTCCTCGACGAGGAAGAACTGTTCCGGACGGATCAGCGCCGTTGCCTCTGTCGAAATCGTCCGCTCGCAGGGCCGGTGGCGGATCGCCATGCCGTCAGCCGTCATCAGCCGGTCGCCGTCGAGCCTGCCTTCGAACAGATTGCTGGCGCCGATGAACGTTGCAACGAACGTGTTGACCGGATGGTCGTAGATGGCGCGCGGCGTATCAAGCTGCTGGATGCGCCCGCCTGATAGCACGGCGACGCGATCCGACATCGTCAGCGCTTCCTGCTGGTCATGGGTGACGAAGATGAAGGAGATGCCAAGCTCGTTCTGCAGCGTCTTGAGCTCGATCTGCATGGCCTGGCGCAGGTTCTTGTCGAGCGCCGACAGCGGTTCGTCGAGCAAAAGCAGCTTCGGCCGGGCGATGATGGCGCGGGCGAGCGCCACCCGCTGCTGCTGGCCGCCGGAGAGCTGGCGCGGCTTGCGTGCTTCCATGCCTTCGAGCCCGACCATCTTCAGGGCGGACGCGACCTTTTCCCGGCGCTGCGGCTTGGCAACGCCCGCCACCTCCAGCGAGTAGGCGACGTTTTCGCCGACGGTCATATGTGGAAACAGCGCGTAGTTCTGGAAGACGGTGTTGACCGGGCGACGATAGGGCGGCCGGTCGGTCATGTCCTCGCCGTCGATCAGGATCGAGCCGCCGTCGAGTTCGACGAAGCCGCTGATCGCCTGCAGCAGTGTGGTCTTGCCGCAACCGGAGGGACCGAGCAAGGTCAGGAATTCGTTGCGGCGGACATCGAGATCTATACGGTCGAGAGCGGTCACGGTGCCGCCTTCCGGAGTGGTAAAGGCCTTGCTCGCCTCCACCAGCCGGACGATGGAATTCTGCATACTTCTGTTCCCCAAAATGTTATGCAAATAACGCTTGTGCGTTTTCGATATATGGATACCATTTGCCTATCGGAGTCAACGGCCACGAGAAGCCGTGATCCGGAAGCGGCCGGTCAAGATCGTGTCAGGCCGTCCGGCCAGAACCATCAGAGGAGAATTTCGATGACGATGACAAACGGGAGGACCCGCGGGGGCAGGAGAGCCTTCGCGACCCGTGCGCGCACAGTGGCACTGTCCCTCGCGACGCTGACAGCCCTTTTCGGCACGGCGCAAGCGGCCGAGCTCAACATCTACAACTGGGGCGAATACATCAATCCGGCTGTCCTCAAGAAGTTCGAGGAGGAGACCCAGATCAAGGTCAACCTCTCGACCTATTCCTCCAACGAGGAGATGCTGGCGAAGATCCAGGGTGGCGCCACGGGTTACGACATCGTCTTCCCGTCGGTGCACATGCAGGACATCATGGCCAAGCTCGACCTGCTCGAAAAGACCGACATCAACACCTATGAGGGCTTCAAGAATATCGACCCGACGTTCCTGCGCGCCAAGAGCGACCCGAAGGGCGAATATTGCCTGCCCTATGCCTTCGGTACGGTCGGTATCCTTTATAACCGCACGCTGCTCGGCAAGGACGTGACCGGCTGGCGCGACCTGATCGAAACCGTGAAGGCCAAAGGCCTGAAATTCACGCTGCTTGACGACATGCGCGAGGTGCTGTCGGTCGGCCTCATCCTCAATGGCCACAAGGTCAATTCCACCGACCCTGCCGAATTGCAGCAGGCGGCCGATACGATCATCGCCATGAAGCCGGATGTCGCCGCCTTCACCTATGACACCCGCCCGATGGTCGCGGCCGGCGATGTGGCGGCCGGTCATTTCTTCGTCGGCTCGATGGTCGACGTCTTCGGCAATCCGAAGGATCTCGGCTACGTGATCCCGGAGGAAGGCGCGACGATGTATCAGGAGGATATCTGCGTTCTGAAGACCGCGCCGAACAAGGAGAACGCCGTAAAGTTCATGCAGTTCTACACGCGTCCCGAAGTGGCGGCGCTCAACATCGAGCAGCAGACGAACGGCACGGCCAACGTGCCTGCGCGGCAATTGACCCCCGAGCAGATCAAGAATAGCAAGGAAATCAACCCGCCGCCGGAAACCATGCAGAAGCTGCAGATCTTCGAAGATCTCGGCCCCGGCGTGCGCCAGCTCGATCGGGTCTGGACGAAGGTGAAGACGGCGCAATAAACAGGCGATGCGACGGAGCGGGATATGCGGCGCTAGCTTGCCGGCGTCCCGCTCCGATCATGCAAGGGGAGGGGACGTGGCGCAGCGAATCCTGAAGCTGGTGCGCAGCGACGAGCTCAGACGCTCGAAATCTGATAAGCTCATCGCCAACTACATCGAGCGTAATCTGGCCGACATTCCCTTCGAGACGGCGCGTTCGATCGCGACCCGGCTTGAAGTTTCGCCGATGACGGTCGGGCGTTATCTTCGGCGCATGGGCTTCGACGGTCTCGACGAGCTGAAACTGGAGCTTCGGCGCGACGGCTCCAACAATCCTGCCTGGCAGGTGAAGGGATCGGTTGGCCGTCTGCGCGACGACAACCGCGAAGGCAAGCTGCTTGCCGGCCTGATCCAGCAGCAGATCGACAATCTCGGCATGATCTATGAGTTGACGACCGCGCCGGAATGGCAGCAGGCGATCGACGCTCTGATTGCTGCCAGCGAGGTCTATGTCGCTGCCTACCAGAACGTACGCGGCATCGCGCAGTATTTCGCGAGCCAGCTATCCTATACCCGGTCGCGGGTGCAGTTCGTCGATGGCCTCAACGGCACCTATGCCGAGCTGCTCGACGGTTCCGTCGAGGGACGCGTGCTGTTCCTGCACGACGTACGCCGCTTCGCCGCCAAGGCGCGGCCCTTGGCGGAGGAGGCGCGTCGGGCCGGCGTCAAGGTCATCCTCTTCACCGACGAGTTCTGCCCCTGGGCGCCGGAGGTCTCCGACATCTGCCTCGTCGTGCCCGGGTCCCATGGTCCGCTCTGGGATGGAGCAGCAACGACCGTCGCGGTCATGGACCTGCTTCTGAGCAACATCATCGTCGTCCTCGGCGACGAGGTCGGCGAGCGCGTCGCCCAGCTTACTCGGCTACAGAACGTCTTCGGCGACTTCGAGGATTGAAATCGAAGTCCGAAAGCTCAGGGCGCCGACGTCTGCGGGATGTAATCCAGCCCGATGTCGATGGAGGCCGGCCGGCCGTCGAGAAGCAGTTCGCTGATGCGCGGCGCCGTCCTGGCGATGACCTTGCCGTCCTTGACCACGCAGAGCCGGTTCGGTTTCAGCCGCAGCGCTTCGCTGACATCGGCCGCCTGCATCAGGACGAGGTCGGCCTTACAGCCGACGTCGAGGCCATAGCCTTCAAGGCCCATGGTTTTCGCTGCATTCACGGTGATGGCGTCGAAGATCTTGCGCTTGTCCTCGATCCCGCCCATCTGCGTCACGTGGATGGCCATGTGAGCCACTTCCAGCATGTCGCCCGAACCCATCGAGTACCAGGGATCCATGACGCAGTCGTGCCCGAAGGAAACGTTGAGGCCGGCCGCCATCAACTCGCGAACCCGCGTCATGCCGCGGCGCTTGGGATAGGTGTCGTGGCGTCCCTGCAGCATGATGTTGATCAGCGGATTGGGGATCACGTTGATCTCCGCCTCCGCCATCAGCGGGATCAGCTTGGAGACATAGTAGTTGTCCATCGAGTGCATCGAAGTCAGGTGCGATCCGGCGACGCGGCCCTGAAGTCCGAAACGGACCGTTTGAGCCGCCAGCGTCTCGATGTGGCGCGACATCGGATCGTCGGTCTCGTCGCAATGCATGTCGACCGGCAGGCCGCGGTCTGCGGCGATCCGGCAGAGCACTTCCACCGAGCGGGTGCCATCTTCCATCGTGCGCTCGAAATGCGGGATGCCGCCGACGATGCCGATGCCCATATCGAGTGCGCGGTTCAGTGAAGCCTCGCCGTCGGCCGCGCGAAAATAGCCGTCCTGCGGGAAGGCGACGAGCTGCAGGTCGATATAGGGCGCGACCTTCTCCTTTACCTCCAGCAGTGCCTCGGCCGTCACCAGCCGTGGATCGGAGGTGTCGACGTGGCTGCGGATGGCAAGAAGGCCCTGGCTGACGGCGAGGTCGCAATAGCGCAGCGCCCGCGCGACCAGCGCCTCCTTGGTCAACATCGGGCGCAGCTCGCCCCAGAGCGCGATGCCTTCCAGCAGCGTGCCGGAGACGTTCATGCGCGGCAGTCCGAGCGACAGCGTCGCGTCCATGTGGAAATGCGGGTCGCAGAAAGGCGGGCTGAGCAGGCGGCCGGTGGCGTCGATTTCTTCGCCCGCTGTCGCGGCAAGAGCCATCTCGATCGCTGCGATCTTGCCGCCCTTGACGCCGACATCGACGCCAAGCCGTCCGTCCGGAAGATTGGCATTGCGGATGATCAGGTCGAACATGCTGGTTTCTCCGGTGGCGGTAACGGCGCGGGCCTTGAGCGAGGCTTAGGAGCCGAAGCTCTTTCGATAAGCCGCCGGCGACGTGCCGAATCGACGAACGAAGGAACGACGGAAGGCGATATCGTCATGGAAGCCGATATCGGTCGCAATCTTTTTGAGCGGGATGCTTGTGTCTTCGGCCAATCTGCGCCCCGCCTCAAGCCGCATGCTCTCAACATAGTCAGCCGGCGTCATGCCCACCTCCTGCTTGAATTGCCTGGAGAAGTTTCGCTCGCTCATGCCGGTGCGCCTGGCGATCGCCCCGACACCGAGATCGGCAGAGAGGTTGTCGGCAATGTAGTCCTGCGCCGCGCGAATAGGGGTCTTCTGCGCAAGCTGGCCGGCAAGGAGCGTGCTGAACTGGGTCTGGCCGCCGGGTCGCTTGAGGAAGACAACAAGTTCACGCGCGACTTTCAAGGCGATGTGCAGGCCGAGATCCTTTTCGACGATGGCAAGTGCGAGGTCGATGCCGGCTGTCACGCCCGCCGAGGTCCAGACATTGCCGTCCTTGGTAAAGATGCGGTTGGGCTCGAGCTTCACCTCCGGAAAGCGCTTGCCGAATTCCGCCGCTTGCGACCAATGCGTCGTCGCCCGCCTGCCGTTCAACAGGCCCGCTTCGCCGAGCACGAAGGCGCCGGAGCATACCGATCCGAAGCGACTGGCACGGGCGGATGCGTCCTTCACCCAAGTCAGAAGCGATATCGGAAGCGGTCGTTCGTGAATGAGCGGGTCCCCGGCAACCAGCAGGGTATCGATGTCGGCAATGCCGTCATCCATCGCACGGTCGGGAAGGAGGGTCAGCCCGGAAGACCCACGCACCGGGGCGGTGGAGGCGCTGACGACCTCCACCGAATAATGGTCGGTGCCACTCTGACGGTTGGCCTCCGCGAACACGTCCGAAGGGCCGATAACGTCGAGGAGCTGGACGCCCTGCATTGCGACGATCGCGACTTTGTGAACGGCCATTAGCGAACCTCGAACAATCTGCCGGTGAGGATGATGCTGATCGTCCGATAGAAGACAACCGCAATCGCGCCAGCCAGAAACAGAAAGAACAGTCCAGCCAGCCCGGTGAGGACGGTGCTCTCGGCAGACGCAGCATACCGGAAGAAGGCGATCGAGAGCGCAGCAAGCGGAAAGCTGATCGCCCACCAGCCGACGCTGAAGGGGACATGGGAGCGGAATACCATCGGCGACAGGACGAGCATCAGAAACAGCGCGAAGTAGAACAGGACCGTGGCGAAGAGATCGACCGAACCCGTGACATTGGTATAGGCGAGGAAGCCGACGGCAAAGGGGGCGACCAGAACCATGAGAGACGGCCGAGCCAGCGCCGGAAGTGGATCTTCATGGCGCAACCGCGAGAAGATCAGCGCAATGAAGACTGCGGCGATGACGCTGCCGACCGAGAAGGCAAGCATGTTGACCTCATGTGCCCAGGCGAACGGCATGGCGTGGCCGGTAACGGCGATATCCAGAGTGGCGACACCGGGGATGAGCAGCGGCGGCAGCGTCGTATCGCGCGACTGTTGCCGGCCGAGGAAGCCCCTGGCGACGACATAAGCGAGGGCGAAGGTCAGCGCCGACGCAGCCGTCCAGACGACTTCTGACAGCAGCGGGCTATAGCGGTTCAGAAAAGCTGACTGCAGAAGCAAGCCGATTGCGACCGTTGCGAAGAAGTTGCTTTGAACCGGATGGGCGAATTCGGCGGCGACCGTGGCCGGATGGCGGTGCCACTTGAAAGCGTAGCCGAGCGCAAGGCTTAGAAAGATCGAAGTCCCGAGCCAGCCGACATATTCGCCGGGAAGGGCCGGCAGACCGATCGTCCTGGTGGCTTCGCGCCAGGCGAGGCTCAGGCCGGTTATGCCCATTACCGAGGCGAACAGGTTGATCGGAAGCTGCGAGATCGACCTGCGGGTCAACGGCGTGCTGTTCGAGAGGTCCATGGATTGAACGGTCATTGGATTATTCCTGTCCGAAAGAGTGCTGACAGGATTAAAACACGCCACGCCGTTGTCTTGAATGATCCAGATAGTACGATTCCGGACTCGCTGCGTATGTTTCCGGCCAAGGACCGATCAGTCGCGCCGTCATATGGATTGCGGACGGCGAAGCCGGTCACACGGCTCCGTAGCTGCGCCAGAGAACGTAAAGGCTGACGGAAAAGATGATCGCGCGGAAAATCTTGGTCAGCGTATCGCGCTGGGTCGAAAGCTGGGTCGAAACGATCGTGCCGATCACGCCACCCGCGACGCCACCCAGGATGAAGTAGCCGGCGATGCGCCAATCCACCAATCCAGAGGCGGCATAGTTGATCGCGGTCGTCAGGCCGAAGGTGCCGACAGCAAGCAGCGACGTGCCCACAGCGTTGATGAGCGGCATGCCGGTCGCAAGCAGCAGTCCGGGAACGATGAGGAAACCGCCGCCGATGCCGAAGAAGCCGGAACAGGTGCCGGTCAGAAGCGCTGTCAAGCCGGTCTTGCCGTGTGTGCCGAGCGAAAGCGACTGCGGTGTCGCCGCCGTGTCGCACCTGACCTTCCGCATGGCGAAGCTGACGAACATCATCACGAGGCCGAAGAGGAACAGCAATCGCTGGCCATCGATCAGCTTGCCGAGGCTGGAGCCGAAAAAGGCGCCAAGCGAACCCGCGACCGTGAAGATCAGCGCGCAGCGCCACCAGAGATGACCGCGGAGCGCGTGGCTTATCAGGTTGAGATAGGCATTGGCGGAAACCGCAAGCGCTCCGGTGCCGAGCGCGGTGTGCACGTCGCGGATGCCGACGACATAGATCAGGAGCGGCGTCGCCAGGATCGAGCCGCCACCGCCGATCAGGCCGAGCGTGAAGCCGGTGAGCGAACCGGAGCCGATCGCAAGCAGCATCTGCTGGAAGGGGTCCGCCACGATGCCGCTACCCCCAGACCGAACCGGGCAGCGCGTCGAGCGGTATCTTCAGGTAGCGTCGGCCGTTGTCCTCGGCGACAGGGAGCTCGCCGCCACGCACGTTCACCTGCAGCGCGTACAGGATGAGCTTCGGCATCGGCAGGGTGCGGTCGCGCGCCTCGCGCAGGCCGACGAAATCGGCCTCGGACTTGCCGGCAACGTGCGGGTTCGTGGCCTTCTGTTCGGCGACCGTGCTTTCCCAGCGCGCCTCGCGGCCGCCGGGGCAATAGTCGTGGCCGGTGAAGAGCCGTGTTTCGTCCGGCAGTGCCAGAATGGCCTGGATCGAGCGCCAGAGGTCGGCAGCGCTTCCGCCCGGAAAGTCGGCGCGGGCCGAGCCGCTGTCGGGCATGAACAGCGTGTCGTGAATGAAGGCGGCGTCGCCGATCACGTAAGAGATCGAGGCGAGCGTATGTCCCGGCGAATGCATGACGTGGGCCTTGAGCTCACCGATCTGAAACGTCTCGCCGTCGGCAAACAGCCGGTCCCATTGCGAACCGTCGCAGGCGAAGTCCGGCCAGTTGTAGATCTCCTTCCAGATCCGCTGCACGCCCTTCACATGTTCGCCGATCGCCGTCGGCGCGCCGGTCTTCGCTTTGAGGTAGCGCGCCGCCGAGAAATGGTCGGCGTGCGGGTGGGTGTCGAGGATCCACTCGACCGTCAAACCCTTGGCGGCGATATGGTCGAGGATCGCATCGGCATTCCGCGTCGCGGTCGAGCCGGACTTTTCATCGAAGTCCAGCACCGGATCGATGATCGCGCATTTGCCCGTCGCCGGGTCGGCGACGACATATTGGATGCTGCCGGTGCGGGGATCGTAGAAGCCGGTCACATCGGGCTTATGCATAGGCGAGGGCCTCTTCAGCCGCGGCGCACGGGAAGAAGATCGCGCGGGCGGGGTCAAAATCGTAATCGGCTTCGAAGCTCGGGGCGTCGGCGGCGAGCTGCGTGACGCAATCAAGAATGTACTTCACCTTGTCTTCCGAAAGCAGCACGCTGAAGTTCAGCCGGGTGAAACCCGGCTTCTCGATTTCCTCGCCGGCAAGGATCGCCTGGCGGATCTGTTCGGAGTGCTCGGCATCGATCGACAGCAGCCGGTGAACGTAAGGTCCGGCGCAGGCGCAGCCGCCGCGCGCCTGGATGCCGAAGCGGTCGCTCAGCATGCGGGTGACGAGCTGCTGGTGGACATAGCCGCCCTTGCCGTTCCTGATGCGGAACGAAAAGATCGGCAGCCGGTCCGGTTCTTGCAAGCCGAGCAGTTCCAGTTGCGGAATGGCCCTCCAGGCGGCAAACGCCTGCTCCGCCAGTTCGCGGTTGCGCCGCTCCATGCTCTCAAGCCCGATCGCGTGTTTGACGATGAAGGCAAGGGCTGCACGGATGTCACCGACGACGTTCGGCGTTCCGGCCTCTTCGCGGGCCTCGATGTTGGCGCTGTAGTCGTGTGTATCCGGCGAAACGAACTTCACCGTGCCGCCGCCCGGCCAGGTCGGCTTGTCGGTCGTGACACTGTCGCGGCGAACGATCAGGATGCCGGAAGCACCCGGGCCACCGATGAACTTGTGCGGCGAGACGACGATGGCGTCGATCTCGGCACCGGAAACGGGAGACATGGCGATTGGAACATAGGGGCCGGCGCCGGCATAGTCCCAGATCATCTTCGCACCGGCAGCCTTGACCATGCGGGTGATCGCGGCCACGTCGCTGGTGATGCCGGTGATGTTCGAGCCGGCCGAGAGGGTACAGACTGTCAGGTCGGACGAGCCAACGCTCAGCGCTTTGCGAAGTTCCGTGAGGTCCGGTCCACCCGCCGGGCATTCGGCGATCTCAACGATCTCAGCGCCGCTTTCGCGCCAGGGCAGGATGTTGGAGTGGTGCTCGTAGGGGCCGATGATGACGCGGACGGTTTGGCCGGCAGCAACCGCGTCGCTAACGCCGACGAGCTTGACCAGACGGTTGATGCCGGAGGTCGCACCGGAGCCGGTGAAGATCACGGCATGGTCGGCCGTGGCGCCGCAGAATTCCCCGATCAGCGCTCGCGCTTCCCGCCGCATCCGGGTCATGAAGCCCCCGCAATAGGAGGCTTCGGTGTGGCTGTTGGCGTAGTAAGGCAGGACCTCTTCGAGCACGAAATCTTCGATCACGCGCAGCGCGCGGCCGGAGGCGACGTAGTCGGCATAGACCAGTGCCTTCGTGCCGTAGGGACCGGCGATCCGCGCCTTCGCTCCGACCAGATCGTCGCGTAGCTCGGCGACGAGACCCGGCCGGTTGAGGGACTGGCGGAACCGGGCGAGCGGCGAGAGCGCCTCGCAGGGTTGGTGGACGGCGGGCACGATCATCGCGCTTACTCCTCGGAGCGGACATTGACAGCAATTGTAATCCCGTCCAGGGTCGAAAACCTCACCTATCTTCTGCGGTTTCATCGAGGAATTGTGTCAAATGATCGAATCGTCGTTCAAAATCGATGCTTTCGATCTGAACATTCTTACCGCATTGCAAAAAGATTCGTCGCTGTCGCAGCGGGATCTGGCCGAAAAGGTCGGCCTGTCGCAAAACGCCTGCTGGCGACGCCTCCAGCGCCTGCAGGCAATCGGCGTGATCCGGGGCTCGCATGCAGACATTGATCTCGACGCTTTGGGGCTGGATCTCACCGTGTTCGTGATGATCCGCACCCGCCATCACTCCAAGGAATGGAGCGACGGTTTTCGGCAGCATGTCGAGCGGTTGCCGGAGGTGATCGATTTCTATCGCATCGGCGGGGATTGGGATTATCTGATCAAGGTGGTGACCCGCGGCATGCGCGGCTATGACACCTTCTACCAGAAGCTCATCACCAATTTCGACCTCGCCACGGTCACCGGCTTCTTCTCGATGGAGGCGATCATCAACGGTCGCCCCGTGGATCTGAGCCGGTTGAGGTGAGGCGCCGTCTCCCGGCACCTCATCATTCTGTCGTTACATGACGCCGAAGCGTTCGAAGGCCTCGACGGTGCTCATGCCGGCCTCGATCGCCAGCCGCACCTTGTTTTCAGTCTCGGCCTTTTCCAGCGCCAGCGCGATCGCCTCGCGCTCCGCCTCCTTCGGGATGACGAGCACGCCGTCGCGGTCGCCGAAGAGGATGTCGCCCGGCCGGATGCGGATGCCGCCGATCTCGATCGGGATGCCGTAGTCGACGACCTTGCCGCGTGGGCCCTGGTCCTGGGCGTAGGAGCCGTAGCAGAAGGTCGGGAAATCGAGCGCGAGAATGCCGGCGCTGTCGCGGCAATAGCCGTCGCAGATCGCACCGGCCGCCTTGAGTTTCATTGCTCGCGTCGACATCAGTTCGCCCCAGACCGCATAGCGCGGCGACGAGCCGGAACAGACGTAGATCTCGTTTTCCTTCAGGCTATCGAGTGCATGGAACATCAGGCCGAAAGGCTTGGCGCTGAATTCCGAATGGCCGCCGGCCTCAGCGGTCGCGAAAAAATCCGCCTCCAGCACGGGCATCGCGCGGCCCACAGCGACCATGTCGTCGCGCAGCGCCTTGATCTGCGGCGGCAGGAACTGGTGCTGCAGGCCCATCGTGTCGAGAATGTCGCCGACCACGGCCGTGAACAGCCGGCTGCGCATGGCGGTAAAGAGTTCGGTATCGTCTTCAAAATGTTTCATGTCTTCCCTCAATCCTTGTGCGCCATGGCCGTTGCAATGCCCTGCATGACGCCTCTGATTTCTGCGAGACCCTTCAAGCGCCCGATCAGCGAATAGCCGGGGTTGATCCGCTCCTTGCCGATGTCGTCTGCGAGCAGATGGCCGTGATCGGGCCGAAGCGGGATCTGCCAGTCGGTGCGACCCTCGCGGACGCGGCGCTCCTGCTCCTGCATCAACGCCAATATCACCGCGGGCATGTCGCTCGATCCGCCAAGATGGTCGGCCTCGTAGAAGGATCCGTCTTCTTCGCGCTGGACGTTGCGCAGATGGGCGAAATGGATGCGCGGGCCGAATTCGCGCACCATGGCCGGCAAATCGTTGTCGGCGCGTGTGCCGTAAGAGCCGGTGCAGAAGGTGATGCCGTTGGCCGGACTGTCGACGGCAGCGAGAATGCGCCGGACGTCGGCCGGCGTCGAAACGATCCGCGGCAGGCCATAGAGAGAGAAGGCTGGGTCATCCGGATGGATGCAGAGCCGGATACCGACTTCTTCTGCGACCGGCACGATCTCCCTGAGGAAGCGCGCGAGGTTCTCATGCAAGATGTCGGCGGTGACGCCATTATATTCCGAGAGGGCTGCGAGGAAGCTCGCCCGGTTGAACTGGCGCTCGGTGGCCGGAAGACCGGCGATCAGATTGCGTTCGATCCGGTCGATTTTCGCCTGGTCCATCTCGTCGAAACGCTGGCGGGCGGCGGCGATCTGCTGCGTTGAGTAGCTGTCCTCCACATGCGGACGCTGCAGGACGAAGAGGTCGTAAGCGGCAAAATCGACAGCATCGAAGCGCAGCGCAAAGCCGCCATTGGCCAAAGGCTGCATCAGTTCCGTGCGCGTCCAGTCGACCACCGGCATGAAGTTGTAGCAGACGATGCTGATGCCCGAACGTGCCAGGGCGCGAAGCGTATCCTTGTACCAGCCGATATAGCGATCGCTATCTGGCGTCGCGAGCTTGATCGAATTGTGCACCGGAATGCTCTCGACGACGCTCCAGCGCAGGCCGGCCGCCTCGATCAGCGCCTTCTGCTTAAGGATAGCCTCATCGGACCACGGCGAGCCGTCGTAAATGTGATGCAGCGCCGACACGATCCCTGTGGCGCCCGCCTGCCGGATGTGGCTGAGCGGCACCGGATCGTTGGGCCCGTACCAGCGAAAGCACTCTTCCATCAGTCTCATGCAGAACTCCTACCCGCTTCCGTGGCTATTGTTGGACCACGCCCGGCAATAATGTCCCATTGGTCCAACAATTCAAGTCTGAAAGCGGAGATTTCGCGTGAAAATCACCGATTAAGCTGAGACCTTAAAATTTTCGCTTGACGGAAACTGCAATCTGGACCAACAAATAAGGCATCGCAGGGAGGAGAGCCGGTGAGCAGTTCGGTAAGGGAAGAGGTGTTGTCGGGCGTCGAGGCCGTGGAGCCGGGCAAGACCTCGGCCGTCGATCGGCTGGTCGAGCAGATCCGCGACATGATTTCTGAGCGTGGCCTTGGTGTCGGTGACGCGTTGCCGACCGAGCGTGATCTCGGCGAACAGTTCCAGGCCGGCCGCAACACCGTGCGCGAGGCGCTGCAGGTGCTGCGCGCCTATGGCATGGTCGAGACCCGGCCGAAGGTGGGCGCCGTGATCAGCGGTGGCCACGGCGAGGCGATCCGCCGGCTCTTTGCCTTTCACAACGGTATCTCACCGGACTCGTTTCATGACCTGCAGGGCTTCCGCCGCATCATCGAGACCGGTGTCGGCGAACACATCATCCTGACGGCCAGCGACGCCGATTTCGACCGGCTCGATGCGATCAATTCCAGGATCCTTGAGGCCGAGAGCGTCGAGGCAGCCGCACAGTGCGACTATGAGTTCCATTCGGCGATCGTCGAACTCTCGGGCAACCGCACGACGCTTGCCGCCTATCACATGCTGCGTTCGGTGATCGAGGAGGTCATGCGGCTCGGCAAGGCCGAACGTCCGGTGCACGCGGCGACCTTCGAGGCGCATGCCGAGATCATCCGGGCGCTGAGGGCGCGCGACCGCATCGCCTATGTCTACCTGATGAGCCGTCATCTGGAGTTCGGCATCCGCTTCGTCGATGCCGTGCCGGGCAGCTCGCAGCCACGATAAACATTTGGAGATTGGGTCCGAACCGCGCTTCACGCGGTGCGGGCAGCCATTTGCCGGATTTTCGCCCGTTGGTCCGGCGGCACGAACAGGGCACTTGGGAGGAGAACCAATATGAGCAACATGAAACGTCTGGCGCTTGCCGCACTTCTTGCCACCGTCAGCTTTGCGCCGGGCGCAGCCTTTGCTGGCGGCAAGGCGATCGCTGGCATCGTCTTCCAGCAGGACCAGTATTTCCGCGGCATCCAGATCGGCATGGAGAAGGCTGCGGAAGCCGCCGGCGACGAGCTTCTCGCCGGCAACAGCGACAGCAAGCTGGAGAAGGAAGCGCAGCTCATCGACACCTACATCGCTCGCGGCGTGAACTCGATCGTCGTGGCGCCGCTTTCGGCCGATGCCTCGGTGCCGGCGCTGAAGAAGGCGCGTGATGCTGGCATCACGGTCGTCACCTACGGCACTTCGGCCAATGGCGACGTCGCCCAGGCGACGGTGACGAGCTCGGACCGCGATATCGGCATCGGCACAGGCAACGCCGCAACCGACTTCCTGAAGACCCTCGGCAATGGTGGCAAGGTCAAGATCGGCACGCTCGCCTTCAAGGCACTGCTGCCTGAACAGTCGAACGCCCGCGTCGACGGGTTCTTAAGCGTCGTCAAGGACCAGGTCGATATCGTCGCCCAGCAGGATGCCTGGCTTGCCGAAAAGGCGCTCGCGGTCGCAAGCGACATGCTGACGGCCAATCCCGATATCCAGGTGATCTACGCTGCCAACGAGGGCGGCACGATCGGTGCGGTCCAGGCCGTGAAAAAGGCAGGCCTCGAAGGCAAGGTCTTCGTCTTCGGCACCGACGGTTCCGAGCAGCTCGCCAACATGTTGCTGAATTCCGACAACGTACTGCAGGCAACGACGGCGCAGCAGCCGCTCGAGGTCGGCAAGCAGGCGATCGAAGCGGCACAGAACCTGCTCGACGGCAAGAAGATCGAGACCAAGGTCAACGTGCCGGTGCTGCCTCTGACGCGCGCCGATACGCAGGCGGTCGCGGCCTACAAGGAAGGCCTGAAGGCGCTGAAGTGATTGGGTTTTGACGTCAGCCGAGCGGCGGGACATCGCGCCCGCCACTCCCTCGTCTTGCACAGCAGGAAATCCGCATGAGCTATCCGCAACCGAGTTCAGCCGCGTTGCAAGGGGTGCAGGGACGGCTGGACTTTCGGGCCGTGACCAAGCGTTACGGTCCGACTGTCGCCCTCTCCGAATTCACCCACAGCTTCGCCCCCGGCCAGGTGCATGCCCTGATGGGCAAGAACGGCTCGGGCAAATCAACGCTCGTCAAGCTGCTTGCCGGCGTCACCGAGCCGACATCGGGCACGATCAGTGTCAATGGCGAGGATCGCCATTTCACCTCGCCGCATGATGCCTTTGCCGCCGGCATCGTCACCGTGCACCAGGAGCTCTCGCTGGTGCCGGAGCTTTCTGTCGGCGAGAACATCTTTCTCGGCCGGCTGCCGCATCGGCGTCGCGCCGGTTTCAGCGTCGTCGACTGGGCGGGCCTGCACAAGCGCGCCGGCGAATTGCTTGCCGACATGGGGCTTGCGATCGATTCCCGCCAGCCGGTTTCGGCGCTGAGCGTCGGCCAGCAGCAGGTGGTGGAAATCGTCAAGGCGATGTCCTTCAACCCGTCGATCCTGCTCTTGGACGAACCGACCTCGGCGCTGGCGTCGCGCGAGGTCAAGCAGCTCTTCGCACTGATCGAACGGCTGCGCGCCCGCGGCGTGACGATGATCTACATCACCCATCGGATGAGCGAGCTTTTCGAGATTGCCGATACCTGCACGGTGATCCGCGACGGCCATTACATCGGCGCGGTCGAGATGAAGGCGACGACGCCTTCGGCGATCGTCGGCATGATGTTCGGCGATGCCGCCCGCGCAACGCGGCCGCCGCGGCGCACGCTCGATCGCACCCGGCCGGTGCTCGAGGTGCGGGATCTCAGCCGCTCCGGGCATTTTCAGAATGTTTCTTTCGATCTCTATCCGGGCGAAATCCTCGGAATCGCCGGCCTGCTCGGCGCCGGGCGCACCGAACTGATGAGGGCGATCTTCGGCGCCGACCGGATCGACAGCGGTTCAGTGACGTTCAACAGTCGCGATATGACCGGTGCCAGCCCACGCGACATGCGCAATGCGGGACTCGGCTACACGCCGGAAAATCGCAAGGAGGTCGGCCTCGTGCAGTCGCTTTCGACCGCCGACAATCTCTGCATGGCGAGCCTCGGCCCGATCTCCAACAGAGGCTTCATTTCGCGCCGCCGCGAACAGCCGCACGTGCGCCGCCAGATCGCCGATCTGCACATCAAGTGCGGCGATCCGGAACTGCCCGTGTCGTCGCTGTCGGGCGGCAACCAGCAGAAGGTGGTGATCGGCAAATGGTTGAACCGGCAGCCGTCGGTGATGTTCTTCGATGAGCCGAGCCGCGGCGTCGACGTCCAGGCCAAGCGCCAGATCTTCGACATCATCTGGCAACAGGCCGCCGATGGCCTTGCCAGCCTCTTTGTCTCGACCGAGCTCGAGGAGGTGCTGGAAGTCGCCGACCGCATCCTCGTCATGCATCACGGCGCCGTCGTCGCCGAAGTGGATCCGACGAAAACCGACCTGACCGAACTCTACGGCCTGTGCATGGAAGGGGCCAAGCAATGACACTCGTGAGCCAGACCACGGAAACAGGCGGACAGAACACGCCGCTCAAGTTTCTGAAAACCTACCCGATGGAGATCATTCTCGCCGCATTGGTGATTTTCCTGATCTTCGTCGCACCAGGCTTCGCCTCCACCAGCAACGTCTTGAACGTGCTGCGCACCGTCTCGATGCTCGGCATCATCGCCTTCGGCATGACGGCGGTTATCATCAGCGGGGAGATCGATCTCTCGGTCGGCGCCGGTGCCGCGCTCGCCGGCTGCATCGTTGCCTGGTTCGCCGACCGTTTCACCGACACGTTCGGTGACTGGGGCGCGGTCACCGTCGGTTTTGCGGTGGCACTTCTGCTCGGCTTCTCGCTCGGCTATCTCACCGGCCGTTTCCGGCAGTGGTTCAACGTGCCGACCTTCATCACCACCCTGGCGCTTTTCGCGGCACTCCGCGGTGTCGCCAATTTGATCACCGGCGGCTTCCCGATGTCGTCCTTCCCGCTCGGTTTCGATTTCCTCGGCGGCGGTTATCTCTTCGGCATTCCGTTCCCGGTCTATATCTTTGCGCTGACCTTCGCGGCGATGCACTTCCTGATGAAGTACACAAGCTTCGGCCGTGAGGTTTACGCGGTCGGCGGCAACATGGAGGCGGCACGTCTCTCCGGCATCGACATCTGGAAGGTGAAGGCGCTGACATTGGGCCTGACCGGCGCGCTAACCGCCGTCTCCGGCACGCTGATCGCCTCGCAGATCGGGGCCGGCACCGGGACGACGGCGACCGGCATGGAACTCGACGTGATCGCGGCCGTCATCATCGGCGGTACCTCGCTCTTCGGCGGCAAGGGCCGGATCTGGGGCACGCTGATCGGGGTGCTCTTCCTTGGATGCATCTCCAACGGCATGACGCTGATGAATGTCAGCGAATATTGGCAATACGTCGTGCGCGGCGGGATCATCCTCGGCGCCGTGCTCCTGAACCAGGTTCTGGAACGGGTGCGCTGAGACCGGCGCGGGGTGTCCGCATCCCGCTCCCCCTTATGACCAACGATCACGCTTATGATCTCGGGTCGACGCCGGCCCGGATCATCGCGATCCATCGCGGAGACAATCATGACTGAATTCAAGGGAAAGATCGCGCTGGTCACCGGCACGTCCGGGATCGGGCTTGCCTCGGCGATCCGGCTCGCCTCGTCAGGCGCCACCGTGCTTGCCTGTGGCAACGACGTCGCCACCAACGAGATCTTCGACCGCATAGCCAAAGAGCGCGACTTGCCGATGTCGACCCGACTGACGGACGTTGCCGTGGAAGCAGAGGTCGAAGCGGCCGTGCGCGAGGCGGTGCTGCGCCACGGCGGCCTCGACATCATCGTCAATGCCGCCGCCGTTCACCCCTATGGCACCGTGCTCGACACCAGCGCCGAGACCTTTGCGCGCTGCCTGTCGGTCAATGTCGGCTCGATATATCTCACCGGCCGCTTCGGCATTCCGGAAATGATGAAGCGCGGCGGCGGCGCGATCGTCAACATCTCCTCGGTGCAGGGTCATGCCTGCCAGCAGAACGTCGCCGCCTATGTCGCTTCCAAGGGCGCGATCCATGCGCTGACCCGCGCCATGGCGCTCGATCATGCGGCGGCGAAGGTCCGGGTCAATTCGGTCAGCCCAGGCTCGGTGCGCACGCCGCTGCTATCGCTTGCAGCCCGCACCTATGGCGGCGAGGGCGTCAGCGAGGCGGAAGCCTTTGCCCGCTTCGGCGCTGCACACCCGATCGGCCGCATCGGCGAGCCGGAGGAGGTGGCCGAGCTGGTCGCTTATCTCGCCTCGGATCGCGCCGCCTTCGTCACCGGCTCGGACTTCCGCATCGACGGCGGCCTCACCGCCGGCATCGGCGTCAAATAATCGGATAGGAAACGACAAGATGAAAATCGGCCTTGGGCTCTACCGGGAGCAACTCACCCCGGATAACTTTCAGTTTGCCTTGCAGGCGGGCGCGACCCACGTCGTCGCGCATCTCACCAACTATTTCGCCGGCAAGGATCCGAAGATCGACAGTGGCGACCAGGGCGGCTGGGGTGATTGCTCCGGTGACCGGCTCTGGACTTACGAAGAGCTGTCGGCGCTGGTGAAGGACGTGCGGGCCGGTGGGCTGGAAGTGGCGGCGATCGAGAACTTCTCGCCGCGCTTCTGGCATGACGTGTTGCTCGACGGGCCAGAGCGGGCGCAGCAGATCGAGGGGCTGAAGCAGCTCATTCGCGACGCCGGTCGCGCCGGCATTCCCTGCATCGGCTACAATTTCTCGCTTGCCGGCGTCTATGGCTGGACCCGCGGCCCCTATGCCCGCGGCGGTGCGGAATCCGTCGGCTTCGGCGTCGAAAACAGCATCGCGCCAAGCCCGGATGCGCCGATCCCAGACGGCATGGTCTGGAACATGCGCTATCGTCGTGGCGTCGCCGGCGCTGCCTCCGTTTCCGTCAGCTCGGCGGAGCTCTGGGACCGCCTCAGCCACTTCCTGAAGGAGGTCGTGCCGGTCGCCGAGGAGGCGGGCGTGGTGCTCGGCGCTCACCCGGACGATCCGCCAGCCGAGGAACTGCGTGGCACCGCGCGGCTCGTCAACCGTCCGGAGAAGTACGACCGGCTGATGGCGATCGTCGACTCGCCCTCGAACGGGCTCGAACTCTGCCTCGGCTCGCTGCAGGAAATGCCGGGAGGGGATATCTACGAGCACGTTCGTCGTTTCGCCCGCTCCGGCCGCATCGGCTACATCCACTTCCGCAACGTACGCGGAAAGATGCCGCGTTATGTCGAGACCTTCGTCGACGAGGGCGATATCGACATGGCCGAAATCATCCGCATCCTGCGCGACGAAAACTACCAGGGTGTGATGATCCCCGACCATACGCCGGCCATGACCTGCGGCGCCTCCTGGCATGCGGGCAAGGCCTTTGCGCTCGGCTACATGAAGGCGCTTGTGCAGAATGCCGAGGCGCTCGGCCCCGCGCGTTCGATCCCGACAAGCATCGCAGCGGAATAGGAGGCGGAGATGGCCCGTGAGCTCGTCTGTGTCGCGCCCGTCGGCGACCGCTGCGGCGAGGGCGCCGTCTGGTCGGCGGAAGAGGCGGCGCTCTACTGGACCGACATCAACCGCTTTCTGATCCACCGCTATGACGAGGCGACGTGCGCGGTCAGGACGTGGCTCTTCGACGAGCCGGTGGTGGCGATCTCGCTGACCCGTGAAGATGGGCGTCTGCTCATCGCTCTCGGCTCGAAGCTCATATGGTGGTGGCCCGAAACCGACCGGCGGCAGGATCACGGCTTCGTCCTGCCCGGTTCACCGCGTGTTCGGCTGAATGACGGTCGCGCCGATCCCCTCGGAAACTTCTGGGTCGGCTCGATGAAGAACAACGTGCTTCCGGATGGCCAGCTTGGCGACGTTGCCCCGGGCGAGGGCATCCTCTACCGGATCGCACCCGATGGCACCGTCACCGAATGGCGGCATGGCCTCGGCATTTCCAACACGCTCTGCTGGAGCCCGGATCGAAGCACCTTCTACTTCGGCGATACGCTGGCAAACGAGATTTACGCCTTCGACTATCATGCCGTGGACGGCTCGATTTCCGGCGAACGACCCTTCTTCACCGGTTTCGATCTCGGCGCGCCCGACGGCTCGGCGATCGACAGCGAGGGGTTCCTCTGGAACTGCCGTTATGGCGGTGGCTGCATCGCCCGTGTTGCGCCGGATGGCAGCCTTGCCGAGACGATCGATATGCCGATCACCAACATCACCACCTGCACTTTCGGTGGCGCCGACCTGAAGACGCTTTACATCACCACGGCCGGTGCGGGGCCAGCCGAGCGTCTCGCCGGCAGCCTCTATGCCATGCGCGTCACGGTCGCCGGCATGCCGGAAAACCGGTTCGGGGCGGCTACAAAGTGAGCGCGGAGACCACACGGCGCGCGCTCGCCTGGGCGCATGGCTGCCTCTCGGTGCAGTCGCTCGGCGGCATGCTCGGCCCGGTGCTGTTCCTGCTTCCGGACGGGCGGCAAGTCAGCCCCTTGCAAGTTGCGCCTTGGGGCAACGATCCCGAGCGCGAGACGCTGCCGGAAATCCTGAAGGAATTGCGTGGCGAGTGGCCGTGTGTGCCTTTCGGCAGCGACGCCAGCCGCACGCTTCCTGCAGGCTGGTCCGTAGACGGTGAGAGTTTCGACGGCGCCGGCGTGCCGCATGGCCATAGCTCCAATGTCCATTGGGCGTGGGGTGCCTGCGACGACCGCCAGATAGCGATGGAATGCCATTATCCGGAGAACCATCCGATCCGACTGTTGCGGCGGCAGATCGTGCCGGATCCAAATGCGCCCTCCATCGACATCACCCTGGAAATCGAGGCCCGGCGTCCGTGCCGCCTGCCGATCGGCCTGCATCCGACGTTCCGACTGCCGAGCCGTCCCGGTTCGGTCACGATCGAACCCGGCGCCCATGATCGCGTCTGGAGTTTTCCCGGCGATGTCGAACCGGGCGCGGCTCTGTTCTCGCCCGATCGGCAATGGTTATCGCTCGGCAAGGTCGAGACGCGCAAAGGTGTCATGCTCGATGCGTCGCAGGTGCCGCTTGTCGAGGAGACCGAGGACCTGCTGCAGCTCTCGGGCATCGACGGCAGCCTGGCGCTTCACTATCGCGATGAAGGTTTTCGCGCGCGGCTCACTTGGCAGAACGAGCATTTCCCAAGCTTGCTGCTTTGGTACAGCAACCGCGGTCGCAAGGCCTACCCCTGGAATGGGCGGCACGTGGCGCTCGGCGTCGAGCCGATCGCATCCGCCTTCGATCTCGGACCGGCTGTCTCCACGGGCGACAGCCCCATCGCGGGCTCCGGCGTTGCAACGGCGATTGCCTTCGAACCCGATCAGACCTTCACCACCCGCTATCGGCTTTCCGTCGAAGCCGCTCCGATCGGCTGAATGGTCGCTCGCTGAGACATATCCAACTGAAAGGCCAAGAGAATGAAATTGTTGCGTCTCACCGTCGACGGCTCTGCCGTGCCCTGCATCCTCGACGGCGAGGGCAACGCGCGGGAGGTGTCTTCGCTCGTCCAGGACTTCACGGCGGAGACTTTGCCTGGTGTCTTGGCAGTGCTCTCCGGCGCCGATTTCGCGGCGCTCCCTGTGATGCCGGTGGTCGATGCGGACATCCTGCCGCCGGTCGCAAGGCCCGGTACAATCTGGTGCGTCGGCCTCAACTACTCCGACCATGCGGAAGAGGCGGGACTGCCAGTGCCGTCCGAACCGATCCTCTTCAACAAGGCGGCCGGCACCTATTGCGGCCCGAACGCACCGCTTCTCCACTCAGAGAAAATGTCGAAGCTGGACTGGGAGGTCGAGCTCGGCATCGTCATCGGCAAGCGGGCGCTCAACGTATCGCGCGCCGAGGCTATGGACCATGTCCTCGGCTTCACGATCGTCAACGACGTCTCCGAACGTGCCTGGCAGATGGAGCGCGGCGGGCAGTGGGTGAAGGGCAAGAGCTTCCCGAATTTCTGCCCGACGGGCCCCTGGCTTGTGACGAAAGACGAGGTTCCGGACCCGCAGGCCCTGTCGATGTGGCTCGACGTCAACGGCGAGCGCATGCAGGCGGGTACGACCGCGCGCATGATCTTCGACGTCGCGACCATCGTCTCCTACATGAGCGAATTCTGCGTGCTGGAGCCCGGCGATCTCATCTGCACCGGCACGCCCCCCGGCGTCGGCATGGGCAAGAAGCCGCCGCGCTATCTTGGGCCCGGTGACGTGGTCGAACTCGGTATCGATGGACTCGGCCGCCAGCGTCAGGTCGTTCAATCCCTCTAGACATGCAGAAGGGTTTCACCATGAAGGAAAAGACGGGACGTTTGGCCGGGCGCATTGCCGTGGTCACGGCTGCCGGCCAAGGCATCGGCCGCGCGGTCGCCGAACGACTGATGGCTGAAGGCGCCGAGGTCCACGCCAGCGACATCAATGCCGAGCTGCTCGCCACGCTCGAAGGGGCTACAACGACGCGGCTCGATGCGACGGATCATGTGGCGGTCGGTGCCTATTTCGACGCCTTCGCCCGGGTCGATATCCTCGTGCACGCGGTCGGCTACGTGCATCAGGGCACGATCGAGGAATGCTCGCCCGCCGATTGGCGGCGCTCGGTGAACATTACGCTCGACAGCGCCTATAACGTCATTGCCGGCGCAATCCCGAAGATGAAGGCCAATGGCGGCAGCATCATCACCATCGGATCGGTTGCCTCCTCGATCAAGGGTTTCCCGCGGCGTGCCGCCTATGGCGCCGCCAAGGGTGGCGTCATAGGCCTGACCAAGGCGGTGGCAGCTGACTACGTTTCTCAGGGCATTCGCTGCAATTCGGTCTGCCCCGGCACTGTCGCATCACCCTCCCTGGAAGAGCGCATCGGCGAACTTGGCGAAAAGCTTGGAAGCCGGGATGAGGCCTACCGGTCCTTCATCAGCCGCCAGCCGGCCGGCCGGTTCGGCACGGTCGAAGAAGTCGCCGCCATCTGCGCCTTCCTCGCCTCCGACGAGGCGGCCTTCATTACCGGCCAGGCAATCAACATAGACGGCGGCATCACGATCTGAGACGCCGCATTCTCGCAAGGCCGTGAAACGCAAAACACCTCCGGATGCGCTCCGGAGGTGTTGGTTTTCGTAGGCCTGTTGGCGTCAGCGTGACGCCGTCCGGGATCGGTTGTCGCTTACGCCGACAGCGCCTTGAACTCGGCAAGGATGGCGTCGCCCATCTCGGTGGTGCCGACCTTCTTTGCCCCTTCGGCCATGATGTCGCCGGTGCGGATGCCCTGGTCGAGCACGTTGGCGATCGCCCTCTCCAGATTGTCGGCTTCCTTCACCAGGTTGAAGGAGTAGCGCAGGCACATGGCGAACGACGCGATCATCGCGATCGGGTTGGCGATGCCCTGGCCGGCAATGTCGGGTGCCGAGCCG
>NZ_LMGC01000009.1:119964-250078 GCF_001427045.1 Ensifer sp. Root558
GACTTCATGACGTTGCGCTTTTCCATCGAGCAGACGCGGTTGTTGCGGGTGCGGGCCAGCTCGAAGGCGACGCCGGCGATGCGCTCGATCTCGTAGGTGTCGTAGACCTGGGTGTCGATGCCACGCTTCTGGCCGTTGCCGAGATCGACGATCTCCTTCGGTTCGCCGAAATAGACGCCACCGGTCAATTCGCGCACGATCAGGATGTCGAGGCCTTCGACCAGTTCCGGCTTGAGTGACGAGGCGGCGGAAAGCGCTGGGTAGCAGATCGCCGGGCGCAGGTTGGCAAAGAGTTCGAGATCCTTGCGCAGACGCAGCAGACCGGCTTCCGGGCGCACCTCGTAGGGCACCGCATCCCACTTCGGACCGCCGACGGCGCCGAACAGCACCGCATCGGCGGCAAGCGCCTTCTTCATGTCCTCTTCCGAGATCGCCTGACCGTGGGCGTCATAGGCCGAACCGCCAACCAGGCCCTCGTCCGTCACGAAGCCGGCACCAAGCTCGGCATTCATGTAGGCGATGATTTTGCGGACTTCCGCCATGGCTTCCGGGCCGATGCCGTCGCCGGGGAGGATGAAAAGTTTGCGGGCCATTGTCGGCACTCCTGTGGTTTTCAGTCGGTGTAAAGCGGCACGGCCGCGTTGATAATGATGCGGGCTAGACCGCTGCCTTCGCGCCTTCGATCTGTCCGATGCGCTCGCGCAGCGTGTTGGCGACAGCCTGCGAGGCCGGAGCGAGGGCGATTTCAAGATTGGCGTTGCCGCCGTCTACCTCGATCGCGAGTTTCGAGACGCTGACGCCGAGCCGGCGAACGATGTCGAGCAGGCGGGAAACGATGTTTTCGAGATCGCCGCTTTCGATGGTGTAACGCATGGTGTCGCTCATCATGCGACCTTTGGCCATGGGCGCTGCTGAGGGCGCATGGTCTCGAAGGCACGCGCGAGGCGCAGCACGCCGATGTCGTCGAACTGTTGGCCGATGATCTGCAGGCCGATCGGCAGTCCGCCTGAGGTGTAGCCGCAGTTGAGCGAGATTGCCGGCTGGCCGCCCATGTTGACGGCGACTGTGAAGGCGATGTGTTCGAACGGCTTCTGCGGGTCGTTGACCGGCGAGGCCCATTCAGCCGGATAGGAGGCCGTCGGTGCTGTCGGCGACAGGATGAAATCATAGCCGGAAAGTGCCGCATGCAGCGCGTTGCGCATGGCGTCGATCTGGGCGAAGCCGGTATAGACCTCGCGGCCGGAGAAATTCTCGGCCGTTTTGATCCAGTCGAAGATATAGGGCAGGATCTGCGCCTGCTTTTCCGGCGAAAGGCGCGACACGTCTTCCCAGCCGCGCGCCCGCCAGAAGCGGTCGAGACCGTCGATCATTTCGCGCGTCAGGAAGGGGCCGATCGGCTCGATGATCGCGCCGGCATCGGCAAAGAGCTGTGCCGCCTTCTTGACCGCCTGTTCCGTTTCTTGCGTGACCGACTGGCCGAAGCCGGCGTCGAGCCAGAGGCCGATCTTCAGACCCTTCAGATCACGATCAAGATCGAGCCAGGGGAGATCGGCATAGGGCAGGGACATCGTGTCCCGGGCGTCTGGCTGCGACAGCACCGACATGTAGAGTGCCGTGTCGGCGACCGTCCGGGTCATCGGGCCGGCAACGCGGCCGATAAAGGGCGGGTTGATCGGCACGCGCCCCGCAGAGGGCTTCAGACCGACGACGCCGCACCAGCCGGCCGGCAGCCGGACCGAGCCGCCGATATCCGTGCCGATGTGCAGAGGGCCATAACCGGCCGCGGCTGCCGCACCCGCGCCGGCGCTCGAGCCGCCCGGATTGGCTGAGAGGTCCCAGGGGTTGCGGGCCAGCTTGTGGAAGCTGGAAAGGCCGGAAGACAGCATGCCGTAGTCCGGCATGGTGGTCTTGGCGAGAAGGATGCCGCCTGCCTCGCGGGTGCGGGCTGCCGGCGGCGCGTCGGCGGTTGCAGGCGTCAGCGACACGGCAGCACAGCCGAGCGGCACGGCGGTGCCCTTGGTTGCGATGTTTTCCTTGATCGTCACCGGCACACCGTCGATTGCGCCCAGAGGTTCACCCTTTGCCCAGCGCTCTTCCGATGCCTTGGCGGCCTTGCGCGCCTCGGCGGGGTCATAGGCCCAAAGCGCGTTCAGCTTTGGCTCGGAAGCGTCGATGCGGGCAATCACCGCTTCGGTGACCTCGACGGGGGAAAGCTTCTTCGAGCGGTAGGCGTCGACGAGATCGACGGCGGAGAGATCGGCGAGTTCGGACATGGGGCACTTCCTAGGCAAAATGGCAGCGGGCGGACCAGGCCGGCGTCACCGGCTTGGCCTCAGGCGTTCGGGTCAGACAGATCTCCTGCCTGCGGGGACAGACGGCAGCATAGGCGCAGCCGGCTGCGGTCGTCGCGGTATGGACGGGCGTTTGCGGCGGCCCAGCGGAGCGCACCCGCTTGCGCCGTCCGGAAAACGGTTTCGGCACGGCAGCGACCAGCGCCTGAGTATAGGGATGGCGCGGGTTGTCGAAGACCTCGGCCGTCGGTCCTTCCTCGACGATGCGGCCGAGATGCATGACGGCAACCCGGTCGGTGATGGCGCGCACGACGCCGAGATCGTGGCTGATGAACAGATAGGAAAGGCCGAGCCTTTCCTGCAGGTCCATCATCAGGTTCAAAACCTGCGCCTGGATCGAGACGTCGAGTGCAGACACTGGCTCGTCAGCGACGATCAGGGCCGGCCGGGTGATCAGCGCGCGGGCGATGGCGATGCGCTGGCGCTGGCCGCCGGAGAATTCGTGCGGATACTTGTCGGCCGACGCCAAGGGTAGGCCGACGGCCTCCAGCACCTCGGCGATGCGCCGGTTGCGCTCCGTGGTGCCCGTTCCACGCTCCAGCGAAACGATCGGCTCGGAGATGATCGTCCGAACCGTGTGGCGCGGATCGAGCGAGCCGTAGGGATCCTGGAAGATCGCCTGAAACCCCTTGCGCGCCTCTCGCAGTCCGGCGCGATCGAGCGCGTAGATATCCTTGCCGGCGATCGACACCTGGCCCGATTGCGGTCGCTCCAGCCCCATCACGGCGCGGGCCAGGGTCGACTTGCCGGAGCCGCTTTCGCCGACGATGCCGAGGCTCTGGCCAGCGGCGAGTGCGACGCTGACACCATGGAGCACGCGCAGGCGGCTCTGCTTCGAGAAGATCGACGGGCGTGGCAGGTCGTATTCGCGCACCAGATCGGTGGTTTTGAGGATCACCTCGCTCACGGTGCCACCATCCTTTCGCGCGGATGAAAGCAGGCGGCGCGATGCTGCACATTTCCATCGGAATTGATCAGGTCGAGTGCCGGGATCGCCTGACGGCAGTCGGCCTCAGCGAAGGAACAGCGGTCCGCAAAGGAGCAGTGGGATGGACGGCCAAAAGGATCCGGAACGATACCGGGGATGGCATTCAGCCGCGGGCGCCCATCGCCTTGATGGCGGGAGCCAAGGGCTGCGCCATGCGGCGACGCGGCGAAAAGGCCGCGGGCATAGGGATGCGCCATGCGCGCAAAGACATCGTCCGTGCGCCCGGTTTCGATGATGCGGCCGGCATACATGACCGCGATGCGGTCGGTCATCTCGGAGACGACGCCGAGATCGTGGGTTATCAGCATCAGCGCTGTGCCGGTGTCTTCGATCAGCTCGTCGAGCAGATCGAGGATCTGCGCCTGCACCGTAACGTCGAGCGCCGTCGTGGGCTCGTCCGCAATCAGTAGATCCGGTTCGCAGGCGATCGCCATCGCGATCATCACGCGCTGCCGCTGGCCGCCGGAGAGCTGGTGCGGGTAGAGATCGAGGTCGAAGCGCGGTGCCGGCAGGCCGACGCGGTCGAGCAGCGCACGCGCTTTCTTCTCCGCATCGGCTTTCGTTTCGCCGAGATGCAGCCGCCGTCCCTCGGCGATCTGCGCGCCGATCGATTTGACGGGATTGAGCGCCGTCATCGGCTCCTGGAAGATCATCGCCGTGCGCCGGCCGCGATAGCCGCAATAGTCGGCTTCGCCCAAGCCCGCGAGATTGCGGCCGTCGAAGGAAAGTTCGCCGCGCACCCGCATGCGCTGCGGAAGCAGGCCCATGACGGCAAGGGCTGTCATCGACTTGCCGCTGCCGGACTCACCGACGATCCCAAGCCGTTCGCCGCGGTTGAGTTCGAGATCGATGTCGCAGACGATATCGACCGTGCTTTTGCCCGCGGTGAGTTCGACCGACATGCCGGCCATGTGAAGCAAGGGTTTGGTCATCGTTGCCGCCTCACGCGCGGGTCGAGAATGTCGCGCAGGCCATCGCCGAGCAGGTTGAGGCCGAGCACGGCGAAGGTGATCGCCAGTCCCGGGAAGATCGCGAGCCAGGGCGCCTGATAGATGAAGGTCTGGGCGTCGTTCAGCATCTTGCCCCAGCTCGGCATCGGCGGCTGCGTGCCGAGGCCGACATAGGAAAGGCCGGCTTCGGCGACGATCGCCAAAGCGAACTGGATCGTCACCTGAACGAGCAGCACGTGGTTGATGTTGGGCAGGATGTGCAGAAACGTGATCGCGACGTCGCCGCGGCCAGCGCAGCGCGCGGCCTGCACATATTCGCGTTTCCAGAGGCCCATCGAGGCACCGCGGGTGACGCGGGCAAAGACGGGTATGTTGAAGATGCCGATCGCGATCATCGCGTTGGTAGCGCCCGGACCGAAGATCGCGGTGATGATGACGGCGGTCAGAAGCGCCGGGAAGGCGAAGGCGAGGTCGCTCATGCGCATGACGAGACCATCGACAAAGCCGCCGCGAGCAGCCGCCCAAGCGCCAAGCGGCACGCCGATGCCGGCACCGACGAGAACCGCGACGATCGAGACGCTGATCGAGTTGCGGGCGCCGACCATGATCATCGACAGGATGTCGCGGCCGAAGTTGTCGGTGCCGAACCAATGGGCAAGGCTCGGTCCCTGCAGCTTGTCGCGGAAATTCATCGCCGTCGGCGAATAGGGCGTCCAGACATAGGAGACGAGCGCCATCGCCACGAGGATGACGGTGACGGTGGCGCCGATCGTCAGATTTCGGCTGCCGATAAGCTTGGAGATGAGGCTGGGTTGCGCGGCGGCTGCAGGAGCGGACATCAGTGGCCTCCCCTCGACAGGCGCGGATCCAGATAGCCGTAGACCAGATCGACGAGGAAATTGATGGTGATGACGGAGGCGGCAAGCAGGGTCACCAGCGTCTGCACCGTCACGAGATCGCGCTGCGCGATCGCCTGGAAGACGAGGCGGCCGATACCCGGCAGGTTGAAGACATTTTCGATGATGATCGTGCCGGCAAGCAGGAAGGAAAATTGCAGGCCGATAATGGTGACGACCGGAATGAGCGCATTGGGCACCGCATGCTTCCAGAGAGCGCCCGAACGGCTAAGCCCCTTGGCGCGCGCGGTGCGGATGAAATCCTCGCCGAGCGTCTCGATGACGGCCGAGCGCGTGACGCGTCCGAGAATGGCCGCAAGTGGCAGCCCGAGTGCGAGCGCCGGCAGGATGAGCGAATGCAGGCCGTTCCAGATGCCGCCTTCCCAGCCGGCAAAGCCGGAGGCCGGGAACCAGGCGAGCTTCAGCGCGAAGAGCAGGATGAAGAGAAGCGCCAGCCAGAAGTTTGGGATGGCGACGCCCACCTGGGCGATGCCCATGACGACGGTGTCGCCGGCCTTGCCGCGGTTGGCGGCGGCATAGACGCCGATGGCGATGGCGACGGCGACCGAGATTGCCATGGAGAGCAGCGCCAGCGGCAGCGTCACCAGGATGCGCGGGCCAAGCAGCTCCCGGATCGGAACCGAATAGGTGAGGCTCATGCCGAAATCGCCGACGACGAAGCCGCCGATCCAGTGGAGGTAGCGGATCCAGATCGGCTGATCGAGGCCGAGCTGCCGGTGCAGCGCCGCGATCGCATCTGCGTCGGCATTCATGCCGAGCATCAGCACGGCCGGGTCGCCGGGCAGCACCTGCATCAGCAGAAAGACGATGACTGAGGCGACCAGCGTCGTCAGCAAGAGCGACACGAGGCGACCGCCAATGAAGGAAATCACATCAACCTCCCGGAAAGAGCGAGCGTTGACCGGCGCCGGGTGCGTCAATCAACGGCAGATCTGCGTCCGCCCCAACGAGGGGCAGATGCTGGAGCGGGGTGCGGATTTCCGTCCGCATCCCGCTCAATGAAAGTCGATCAGTTTTCCCAATAGGTCTGGGTCTGGTCGTCGGCCGGCACCGGCATGTTCTTCCAGAGACCCTTCACCTTCTTGTTCCAGACGCCGATCTTCGGCAGCGCGTAGAGGAAGACGTTCGGTTCGTCCGCTGCGAGCTTGCGCTGGAGCTGGCCGATCAGGTCCATCTGCTCGGCCTCGGTCGCAGCCAGCGTGTAGGACTTGTAGAGCGCCTTGTATTCCGGGTTCTGGTAGTTGAAGTAGTACTTGTCGCGCGCATAGATATCGAGGTCGCGGGCTTCCGCATGGGCGATGATCGTTGCGTCGAAGTTCGAGTTCTTGAAGACCTGATCCAGCCATTGTGCGAACTCGATCGGAACGAGGTTCACCTTGATGCCGACTTCGCTGAGCATGGCCGCGATGATCTCGCCGCCGCGGCGGGCATAGGCCGGCGGCGGCAGCATGATGGTGATTTCGAGGTTCTGAACGCCCGCTTCCTGCAGCAGTTGCTGCGCCTTGCCGGGGTCATAGGGGTAGGTCTCGTTCAGATCGACATAACCGGGTTCGACCGGCGAATAATGCGAGCCGATGGTCGTGCCGAAGCCCGAGTAAGTGCCTTCGACCAGCGTCTTGCGGTCGATCGCATGGGCAAGCGCCTGCCGCACGCGCACGTCGTCGAAGGGCTTCTTCGCATTGTTGAGCGCAAGCACCACCTTGCCCGAGGTGCTGCCGACCTCAACCTGCAGGTTCGGGTCGCTCTGGAACTGGCTGACCAGTTCTGCGGCCTGGAACATCGGGAAGGCATCGACGTTGCCGGCAAGAACGGCGGCCGCTGCAGCCGAGGGGTCACTGATGAACTTGAAGGTCACTTCGCTGAGCTTGGCCGGTTCGCCCCAATAGTCGGCGTTCTTTTCCAGCACCACCTTGTCGCCCTTCGCCCATTCCTTGAACTTGAACGGGCCGGTACCGACCGGCTTGGTCTTGTTGTCGGCGGCCGACGACGGCGCGATCATGACCGCGTCGCCCCAGGCCATGTTGAAGAGGAAGTTGGAGGCCGGGCGCTTCAACGTCACGACCGCGGTTGCCGGATCCGGGCATTCGGTCTTTTCGATCGGCTCGAACAGGCCCTTCTGCGCATTGGTGGAATCGGCCGAGACGGCGCGCTCATAGGAGAATTTCACCACCGAACAGTCGAAAGCCGCGCCGTCATGGAACTTGACGCCCTGGCGGAGCTTGAAGCTGTAGGTCTTCTGGTCGTCGGAGATCGTCCAGCTCTCGGCGAGCAGCGGCTTCACCGTGCCGTCTTCCACCACCCGGACGAGACCTTCGAAAAGGTTGCCGTAGGTGATGTAGCGGATGGGTGCGGCGGCGCCCGCGGTCGGGTCGAGGCCCGGCGGCTCGAGCACCTGGCCGACGGTGATCGTATCCTTGGCCATCGCCGGCGTCAGCGACGCGGCAATGAAGCACGAGGCAAGCGCCAGTTTCGTCAAATTCATCATGGTTCCCCCGCTTTGCGGTTTCGTTGTTTATGGTCCCAGAAATCAGGTCGAAATAATCAGATCGAGCGGCCGCCGTCGACGTCGAGCGCCACGCCGGTGATCATCGACGCCTGCGGCGAGGCGACGAAGAAGGCGGCCTCCGCAAGGTCTTCCGGCTTCAGCAGGCGTCCGAGCGGAATGGAATCGCGGAACTTCTTGCGGATTTCGTCGGAGTCCTCGCCCATGAAGGTGGTCAGCAGCGGCGTTTCGCCGGCAACCGGGTTGAGCGCGACGACGCGGATGTTGAAGGGCGCGAGCTCGATCGCGAGCGCCTTGGTGGCAGAAACGACCCAGCCCTTGGTCGCATTGTACCAGGCAAGGTTCGGACGCGGCCGGTTGGCGCCGGTCGAAGCGATGTTGACGATAACGCCCGCCTTGTTTTCCTTCATGTGCGCCAGCAGCGCCCGCGTCATCAGGTAGACGCCGCGCACATTGACGCCGAGGATACGGTCGAATTCGTCGGGCTCGACCAGTTCGGCGTTCTGCGGCTTGTGGCCGATGCCGGCATTGTTGATCAGGATATCGACGCGCCCGAACTGCTTGAGACCCGCCGCAACGGCCGCATTAACGTCGGCTTCCTTGGCGATATCGGCAACCACGGCGATGGCATTGCTGCCGAGTTGCTTGGCGACGCGCTCTGCGCCTGCGGCATCGCGATCGACGACGATGACCTTGGCGCCGCCTTCGACGAAGCGCTTGGCAATGCCTTCGCCGAAACCGGAGCCTGCGCCGGTGATGAGAGCGACTTTACCTTCCAGTGACACTTTGTTGTTCCTCCCAAGGAGACTTAGATCATGGGTTGGAGCGCGATGCGGGTGGAACGCCGCCTGCGGTTTTGCGCGCTCTAGCCGTGGTAGACAGAGATGGTTTTCATGCTGGAAAAGCCGTAGAGGGCCTCAAAACCCTTCTCGCGGCCATGGCCCGATTTCTTGACGCCGCCGAAGGGCAGCTCGACGCCGCCGCCGGCGCCGTAATTGTTGATGAAGACCTGGCCGGCGTGCACGGCGCGCGCCATGCGCAACTGCCGGCCGCCGTCATTGGTCCAGACGCCGCAGACGAGGCCATAGGCGGTGCCGTTGGCAAGTCGAATGGCTTCCTCCTCGCCGTCGAAGGGCATGATCACCTGAACCGGGCCGAAGATCTCTTCCTGCACCGTGCGGTGTTGGTGCGGCACGTCGCGCAGCAACGTCGGCGCGACATAGGCGCCCTCGGCCGGCGCGTCGGCGACGATCTCGCCCTGCGCCGCGACCTTCAGGCCATCCTTGGCGGCGTCGGCAAGGAAGCCCTCGACGATCGCCTTCTGCCGCTGCGAGACGACCGGGCCGACCGAGAGATCGCTGCCAGCAGGACCGACCTTCAGGGCGCGGTACCGTTCGCTCATCCGCGCGACCACTTCTTCATAGACGGCACGCTCGACCAGAATGCGAGACGAGGCCGAGCAGGTCTGACCGGCATTCTGGATGCCGGCATTGACGAGGAAGGGGACCGCGCGGTCGAGATCCGCATCGGCAAAGACGATCTGCGCCGACTTGCCGCCGAGTTCCAGCGTCACCGGCACGGCGTTCTTCGCCGCGGCTGCCTGCACCATCTCGCCGGTGCGGACCGAGCCGGTAAAGGAGATGTGGTTGACATCGGGGTGTTCCGAAAGCGCTGCGCCCGCCTCCGAGCCGAAGCCGGTGACGATGTTGAGCGCGCCCGAGGGCAAGCCCTCTTCTTCGGCGATGCGGGCGAACTCCAAGATGGTGAGGCAGGCCTCTTCGGCCGGCTTGACGACGGCGGCGTTGCCCATGGCAAGGGCCGCGCCGAGGCTGCGGCCGAGGATCTGCATCGGGTAGTTCCAGGGGATGATATGGCCCGTGACGCCATGTGGCTCGTAGACGGTCAGTACGGTGAAGCCGTTCTGATAGGGGATGGTGTCGCCATGAACCTTGTCGGCGGCGCCGCCATAGAATTCGAGATAGCGCGCAAGCGCCACGACATCGGCGCGCGCCTGGGTCAGCGGCTTGCCGACATCGCGTGCTTCGAGCTCCGTCAGAAGGTCGATGTTGCGCAGCACACCGGCCGAAATCCGGGTCAGCACCCGGCCGCGCTCGGTCGGCGTCAGGCGTCCCCACTCACCTGAGAGTGCCGCGCGTGCCGAACGCACGGCGAGATCGATATCGTCCCGAGTGCCCCGGGCGATGCGCGCAAATTCCAGGCCGTTGGAAGGATCCCTGACGGCGATGAACTCGCCGCCCGTTGCGTCCTGCCACTTGTTCGCGATGAAATTGCCGTAGGTCTTCACAGTCATGCCTCTTTGTCAGTCCCGCGCTCTTCAAGCAGCGCCTTCAATCTCATGGCCGTCGCGTTGATGTGGGCGCGGGCCAGTTTCTCGGATTCATCAAGGTTCCGTGCGGCGATCGCCTCGACGATCAGCCCGTGTTCGGCGACCGCAGTGCTCGCCCGCTCGCTCGAAAGCGAAAAGGCTGGGGCAAAAACCTGCGAGGTCATGCGCAGAAGCGGCCCGAGCGGCGCCAGCGACGCATTGCGCGAGGCCGCAACGATCGCCTCGTGAAAGACGACGTTGGACTGTGTGTAGGCGCCTGGATCCCAGTTTTCGACGGTCTTGCGCTGGCGCTCCACCTGCTTTGCCAGATCCTTGATCTCGGCATTTGTCGCCCGCTCGGCGGCGTTGCGGGCCGCCACGCCATCCATCGCCTCACGCACCGCGTAGGCATCCAGCAGTTTCGGCAGGTCGGCGGTTGCGACCCGGACACCGCTGCCCGGCTTGTTGACGACCAGCCCGTCGCGCTCGAGCACGCGCAGCGCCTCGCGCAGCGGCGTGCGGCTGATGCCGAACTCGGCGGCGATCTTTTCCTGGCGCAGCGTCGCGCCCGGCGCATAGACGCCGGCATAAATACGTTCGCGAAGGGCCTGGGCCACTTCGTCGAGCAAGCGTGACTGGCTTCGCCATTCAAAGGATTGGTTCATCGATCCCTCCCAAGATCGAGGCAAATTGTATCCAGGATACAGGCCGAGTCAATCCGGTGATGACACATAAGTCCCAGGGATTGTCAGCAAGTGCTGGCGACGCCGTCGGCTTCGGCAGTCCCGACTTGCGCCGCCGCGTTGACGCGCCGCTCGCCGCGGCTTCTATTAGGAACTGCTATGGTGGGAGGCTGGCCGTGCAGATGCTTGATTGGATTGCGATTATCCTGTTCCTCGTGACCTGGGTGGGACTGGAGCCGATGATGGCGCTTGGTTGGCCGCGCCGGACAGACAGCCTGATGCTGGACATGGTGCGTGTCCGGCAGGCCTGGATGCGCGAGGTGCTGACGCGGGATACCAACTTCATCGGTGACGCCGCCATTCTCGGTCACACGATCAATTCGGCCTCGTTCTTCGGCTCGGCCAATCTCATCGTCATCGTCGCCATGAGCAGTGCGCTTTTCATCCAGCCGACGATTGGCCTTCAGTCGGGCATCATCGCGATGTTCGCGCCGATCGAGCCGTTGTGGCTGTTTCAATGCAAGGTGCTGCTCGTCATGGCGACCTTGCTGCGCGGGCTGTCCGAATTCATCTGGGCGGTGCGGCAGATCAACTATTGCCTCGCAGCGATCGGAGCGAGCCCTTCGCGCGAAGAAGCCCGCGACATCGCCGCATGGGCCCACGCCCTGTCGCTGATGATCAATCCGGCCCTTCGATCCTTCAGCCAGGGTGTCCGCTCCTATTACTTCACCGTTGCCGCCGCGCTCTGGTTCCTGGGGCCGATCGCCTTTCTTATCGCCATCGTCGGCTCGGTCGCGCTTCTCGTCTGGAGACACAGCTGGTCGGATACGGCCAAGGGCGTGATGGAGGTGCGCAAGCTGCTCGACGAGAGCCATCCGACGGCGGCCGCGGTAGAACCCTCAACAGCCGTCCGTTCTCCGGCGGCAAACAGCTGAGGGTTTTTGGCGTGACCGGTTGGAATTGGCCGGCGAGGTAACCACCTAGTATCCGTAACGTTCTGGAGGCGGTCGCCCATGTCAGACAATCCGATCAAGATCCCCGGTCCCGATCATCCGATCACCATCGAGCAAAACCAGGCCCGTGTCGTCGTCACCCTCGGCGGGCGCGTCATTGCCGACACCCGCGATGCGCTGGCTCTGCGCGAGGCAACCTATCCCGCTGTGCAGTACATCCCGCGTGAGGATGTCGACATGTCCTTGCTTGAGCGCACCGATCATTCGTCCCATTGTCCCTATAAGGGTGACGCCTCCTATTTCAGCATCCCCTTGGGCGGCGAGCGGTCGCGCAACGCCGTCTGGACCTATGAAAACCCGCACGCGGCGGTGGCCGCCATCAAGGACCGGTTGGCCTTCTATCCGGATCGGGTGGATAAGATCGAAGAGATCCAGCCCTAGCATCCGCGCTCAAGTGAGGGCTACTGCGCTCGTTCGAACGCACGGTGCCCTGGCCGCGAGGTCACGCGTCGCGAATCCGAAACGTTTCGCGCACGGCCTTCAAGAATTCTGCCACTTTCGGCAGATCGCCGAGTTGCTGGTGGAAGAGATAGTAAAGATGGGTGGATGGCCCCGACCACTCGGGAAGAACCGGAACGAGCCGTCCGGCGGAGACGCCATCGGCGGCGAGCGCATCGCTCAGCATGCCGATGCCGAGGCCCTCGGCGATCAGCCGCTCGCTGATCGCCGGATCGTCGACGACGACCGATGGCGGGCGCTCGAGCGTAAAGTGCCTGTTGCCGTCTGACAGCACCCAATGGGCAAGCTCCCGTCGCATGCGCGTCCGGTGTGCCACCAGGGCGACGTGCATGAGGTCCTCGGGCGAAGACAGCGCCAATCCTGCGCAATAGGCGGGAGAGGCATAGAGGCGCTGCTCGATCGTTCCGATCTTGCGGTAGATCATCTCGCTGTCGACGGGTTCGCCCATCCTTAAGGCCACGTCGACGCCTTCGCCGATCAGATCGACATTTTGGTGGGTGGTCTGCATGTCGACCTGGACTTCTGGGCAGAGTTCCGCATAGCGCTTCAGGATCGGTGGCAGGAAGGTACGGGCAAAGGCGACTGACGTCGCGACCCTTAGGCGCCCGCGCGCCGTACCGTCGGCCGGTTGGAAGCCGGCGATGCCGCGGTCGATGAGCTCGACGGCGCCCCCGACCGATTCCAGCAGATGCTTTCCGGCCTCGGTCAAGGAGACCCGGCGGGTGGAGCGCAGCAGCAGGGCGACGCCAAGCGCTGCCTCAAGCTCGCCCAGGCGCCGGCTGACCGTGCTCGGTGGCAGGTGCAGGCGAAGCGCAGCTGAGGAAAAGCTCTCTGAGCGGGCGACCTCGAGGAAAATCCTGAGGCTGTTGAGATCGGCAGATTGGGGGGATTTCATGCGTTTCCGGAACAATTACTTCCACGATCGCAGGATAATCGACCGACGGTTGAATTGATAGCGTCTCGGCATCCAATCGAAGGAGCCGATCATGACCACTCGCAGACAAGCTTTGGGCCTTCTTGCCGCCGCGGCCCTGTTGCCGCTCGCACCGCGGATCGCCTTTTCCGCCGCGCCATTATCGACCGTCGCCAATGCCGGTTACTATCGCTTCCGCTTCGGAAAGTTCGAAGTCACCGCCTTGTCGGACGGCACCTTGGCGTTGCCGATGACAAAGATCTATCAGAACGAACCGGAAGGCGAGCTGCAGCGCAGGCTGGACGAAAACTTCCTCGGCAAGGAGCCGCATCTGTCGATCAACGCCTATCTCGTCAACGACGGCGAACGGCTGGTGCTGATCGATGCCGGGTCGGGGAGCCTGCTCGGCATTGCCGCCGGCAAGCTCTTGAGGCATCTCACGGCCTCCGGCTATCGCGCCGACCAGGTCGACGCGGTGATCCTGACCCATGTGCACGCCGACCACTCGGGCGGCCTCACCATCGACGGCAAAGCACAATTCCCGAATGCCGAGATCCATCTCGCCGAGCGCGAATACCGCTACTGGATCGAGCGGGAGGGCGTGACGGCGCTGACCGAGGCGCAGAAGACCGACTTTCAGCGAGCGCACGATGCCCTGGCCCCCTATATCGCCGCCGGAAAAGTGAAGCGTTTCGCCGACGACGCGGACGTCTTGCCGAACCTCGGATCGACCCTGCGCGCCGGGCACACGCCCGGGCATTCCGCGATCGTGCTGAAAGCGGATGACGGCCAGCGCCTCGTATTCTGGGGGGACGTCATTCACGGCGACTACATCCAGTTCGACACGCCTGACGTCTTCGTCAGCTTCGACGTCGACGGCACCGCGGCGGCAGCGACGCGTGCCGTGGCGCTGGCGGATGCGGCCGATGGGCGATACCTCGTCGCCGGTGCGCATCTGCCGTTCCCCGGTGTTGGCCATGTGGCGCGCGACGAGACGCTCTATCGCTTCGTCCCCTGGAACTACGTCGAGTAGCGGGTGGCAGCTTAGGCCTTGTCTACGAGATGACGTTGCGGACGAAGGCCACGACGCCGTCGCCGTCATTGATGTAGGCATAGGCCTGCGCCGAGCTGTAGACGGTGCACCAACCTCGCCATTCTCTCGGACTGAGTGGGTGCTTAGCCGTTGATCGCCTGGATCAAGCCGCAGTCGGGCACGACGGCGCTTCTGAAATACGACCTGCCGATGACTTCAGAGGCATTCTGCCTGCAACTGCTACAGCGAACCGGCGTGATGTTCACGCCGGGCAGCGCCATGGACATGGGAGGCTATCTCAGGATCGGCTACGCCAACAACGAAGGCATTCTACGCGGAGGCTTGAGGCGCGTCTCCGCGTTCCTGCGGGAGCACCAGGCGGCGGCCGCCTGAGGGGAGTTTCCGTCAGGGCGCGATATCCAGTTCCGGGTAATTGCGGAAGATGCCGTCTTCATTGAAGGCCAGCCGTCGCGATGAGGCGAGATAGGCGGCGATGTTCGGCCGGGCTTTCACCGAGGCGTGCAGTTTCATGAGATTGGGGTAGTCCTCCTCATAGTGCCGCATCGCTTTGGCAAAGGCATAGCGTAGCCCCTCGATCACCTGGAACAGCGAAAGGTCGACATAGGTGACGGCGTTCCCGACTGCATGGCCGCTGCCATCAGGGTTTTGCGCGAGAATCCGCTCGAAATAACCGAGAAACTTCGGGATGCGGTTGGTGACGAATTCGAATGCGCGGTCCTTCGCCTCCGCCTTCTGCTCCTCATAATATTTCGAAGTCGCGATCGGATGGTGCGTGTCATGCACTTCGGCGATTAAGTCGGTGACGGTGAGCTGCAGGCCATTGGCGAACCACTGCAGCGCCTCACCGTCAGGCGCAAGGCTGAGCTTGGGGCCGAGGTAGAAGAGGATGTTGGCGACATGCGAGATGATCTGGTTGCCATCTTTCAGAAAGGGCGGCGCAAATGGCACGTGCGCCTCGGTGGCGCTCTCCATCAGCTTCATCATTTCACCGGTGCCGCGGCCCGGTTCACGGGTGACATCGATGTAATCGGCGCCGGCATCTTCGAGCGCCAGCCGCACGAACTCGCCGCGGCCCTGAATGCCGTCCCAATAATACAATTCATAAGTCATGGAAGCCTCGATCCGGTTCGATGTCCCGATGCATATAGGTGACGTTGCGACCTTGGCGAGCCCAACTTGAGCCGATGCTCTGTCGAGCGAGCGCTCTCTCGTGCTAAAGCGCTTTGAATATGTGTCGATGCCGAGGATAGGTCTCCGTGAGCAAGCCGAACTACCGAGACATCGCTAAGCTCGCAGGCGTCGGTACCGCGACGGTCGAGCGGGTCTTGAACGGCCGCGGTGGTGTTCGCCCGGACCTCGTCGAAAAAGTCGTCGTTGCGGCGCGCGCGCTGAATTATCCGCGAACCCTTCCCGAGACCCATCGCGGGCTTTTGCGCATCGATGTGCTGATGGTGCGGCCGGAGACGACCTTCTATCGCCGCCTGTCGCAGGCCTTTCAGCGGATCGCCGAGACGCTGGATCCGCTCGTCGTCGTGCATCGCAGCTTTACCGAGGAAATGAAGCCGGAGGAGATCGCCAGGCGCATCCTTTCAGCCGAGGTTAGCCGCGCCGGATTGATCCTGGCCGTGCCCAATCATCCGCTGATCAGCGCCGCTGTCGAAGCCGTGATCGTGCGCGGCGTGCCGGTGGTCCATGTCGTGACAAGGGCCTCGCACGACTTGGGCGAATTCGTCGGCATCGACAATCACGCGGCCGGACGAACGGCGGCACTCTTCATCGCGCGCATGGCGCGCAAGGCGGGGCCCGTCGTCGCGCTCTGCCACCCGATCTATCAGGTCCATCGCGACCGCCTCAGTGGCTTCTCGGACTATTTTGAGGGGCATCCGGGCGACCGCCGGTTCGAGTGGCTGGGTTTTACCCGCGACGAGGAGCACTATGGCGCCGAAGCGTTGCGATGGGCGCTCGACATGTATCCGGATATGGCCGGGCTCTATAATGCCGGCGGCGCGAATGCGGCCCTGATCGACGTGCTTCGCCGACATAAGCGTGGCACCGAAATCTTCTTCGTCGGCCATGAGCTGACCGACTACACCCGCAAGGCGCTTAGCGACGGCATCATGGACGTCGTGCTCGACCAGGCGCCGGAGGCACAGGCCCGTCGCTCGCTTGACCTGATGCTGCGGCGGATCGGGCTTTCCGAGATGGAGCCGGACACCGCCCCCATTCGCTTCATTACCATCACAGCCGAAAGCCTTTGATCTGATTTGATCAAACAAGCTTTCGCCGTTCCGACCGCCTCCTGCTAGATTTTTATCAAGAAGGAGGCGCTCCGACAGACCCGGAAAGCAACCTCCTTCGAAGGATTTAGGGCGGAGCGCATGCGGTCCACCGGGAGGAGAGCGCCATGGACGATCTGAAATATGGAACCCGCAACAAGCGCGGCGACTGGGCGCCGAACGAGCCGATCGAAACGGCGCCGCTGTTTGCCTTCCCGCCAAAACTGCTGGCGCTCGTCAAGTGGCTGCCGCATTACTTCTTTCCTTGGAATGCGATCTTCGCGGCGTCGGCCGTCGTCTATTGGGCCTGGGTGATCCCGCCGGTCGAGGCGATGCAGAGCTTGAGCGTCGGCTGGATCGCCTGGCTCTATGCGGTCAACGCGGTTTGCGTCTTCTTCTTCTACGGCGCTTTCGAGCTGCATCTCTATGTGCTGAAACGGCAGGAAAACCGGTTCAAGTACAACGGCAAGTTTCCGGCCGAGCAGAAGAGCAAAGCCTTCTGGTTCGAAAGCCAGAATCTCGACAACATCCTGCGCACGTTCCTCTCAGGCGTGACGATCTGGACCGCCGTCGAAGTCGCCATGCTCTGGGCCTACGCCAATGGCTATGCGCCGTGGCTGAGCTTCGCGGACAATCCCTGGACGCTCGCGCTCGTCGCATTGGTGGTGCCTGTTATCCACGAGTTCCATTTCTTCTGCATGCACCGGCTCATCCACACGCCGCTGCTCTACAAGTGGGTGCATTCGGTCCACCACAATTCGGTGAACCCGTCGCCCTGGTCGTCGCTGTCGATGCATCCGGTCGAGCACCTGCTCTACTTCGCCACCGCCTTCTATCACCTGATCCTGCCGTCCAACCCGATCCTGATGCTTTACCAGCTGCACTACGCGGGCTTCGGTGCCATTCCCGGCCATGTCGGCTTCGACAAGGTCGAGGTCGGTGAAGAGACGCTCGTCGATAGCCACGCCTATGCGCATTACCTGCACCACAAGTATTTCGAGGTGAATTACGGCGACGCCCTGATCCCGCTCGATCGCTGGTTCGGCACCTGGCACGACGGCTCCAAGGAGGGCGAGGCGCGGATGCAGGAGCGCTACCGCAAACGCAAGGAAAAACTCGCAGCCCGCAAGGCACGCAACACCATCGGGGAGGCAGCAGAATGAGCAACGTGATCACCTGGGTACCAGCCTGCAAGCTGGACGATATCGAACAGGAAGGGGCGATCCGCTTCGACCATGGCGGCCGAACCTACGCCGTCTACCGCGGTCCCGACGATAGCGTCTATTGCACCGCCGGGCTCTGCACCCACGAGGCCGTTCACCTCGCTGATGGCCTCGTCATGGACTACGAGGTGGAATGTCCCAAGCATTCCGGCGCCTTCGATTATCGCACCGGTGAAGCCATCAGGCTTCCGGCCTGCGAGAATCTCAAGACCTATCCCGCCGAAATCGTCGACGGCGAGGTTCGTGTGGCGCTCGGCTAAGGCCACCACGCAAGCATTGATCAGGCCCATCGGGCCTCCGGAATGCGATCGGGTGATCCGGCACCCTCGGGAGGAAATCATGAAATCCATGTACCTGGCGGCTGCGCTTGCCGCCTTGATGGGAAGTGCTGCCTCGGCGGAGACGATCGGCGTCTCGATGCAGAGCTTCGACAACAACTTCCAGACGCTGCTGCGTGAGGGCATCAATGCCCGCGCTGCCGAAGTCAACGGCGCCACCGTTCAGATCGAAGACGCACAGACCGACATCTCCAAGCAGCTCAACCAGGTGAACAATTTCATCGCGGGCGGCGTCGACGCGATCATCATGACGCTGACGGATACCTCGGCCGCCCCCGGCATCAGCGAAGCCGCTGAGAAGGCCGGTATTCCGCTCGTCTATCTCAATCTAGAGCCGGATAACCTCGGCAAGCTGCCGGAAAAGCAGGCCTATGTCGGCTCGAAAGAAACGGACTCCGGCAGATTGGGTGCGGAAGCTGCCTGTTCGCTGCTGAAGGAAAAGGGCAAGGCCAGTGATGCGCAGGTCTATATCCTGATGGGAGACCTTGCTCACCAGGCCTCGCGCGACCGCACCTCGGCGTTCAAGGAAACGCTCGCTGCCGGCGACTGCAAGGGTGCGACGATTGCCGACGAGCAGTCGGCCGCCTGGACGCGCACCAATGCGATGGATCTCACCACCAACTGGATCACCGCCGGACAGCCGATCGACGTGGTCTTTGCCAACAATGACGAAATGGCGATCGGCGCCATCCAGGCGCTGAAGGCCGCCGGTGTATCGATGGACGACGTGATCGTCGTTGGCATCGACGCGACCCAGGACGGGCTTGCCGCCATGGCCGCCGGCGACCTCGACGCAACCGTATTCCAGAACGCCAAGGGGCAATCGGCTAGCGCCGTCGACACGGCCGTCTCGCTGGTGCGCGGTGAAAGCGTCAAAAAGAACGTCTGGGTTCCCTTCGAGCTCGTTACGCCGAAAAACATGGCCGATTACGCGGCGCGCAACTGATCCTCCTCCTGCATGTTTCCTTAATCGTCGCCGATTGAAGCACAGAAACATGCAGGAATTCAGAGTTTTACAGCGACCTTTGCGCGTCTGAACGGATGCGCGGCGCTGTGGGCCGGCGCACTTCTCCTGCCTGCGCCGGCCACCTTTTTGAACGGGCTGACAAATCTTGCGTGCGGTTTTGCGACCGCCCCGCACGTCAACGCATGATCTACGGAGCAAGCCATGGATCGCATCGTCATAATCGGCGCCGGGGAATCCGGCACGCGCGCGGCCTTTGCCCTGCGTGAAACTGGCTTTGCCGGCAGCGTCACGCTCATCGGCACGGAACCGCATCTGCCCTATGAGCGGCCACCGTTGTCGAAGCCGCTCAATGGCGCCGTACAGATGAAGCCGATCTGCGGCGCTGAGGCGCTGGAGGCCGCCGGTATCGACTACCGGCAAGGTGTTTCTGCATCCCGACTGGATGCCGGTGACCGCTCCGTCACCTTGAGCGATGGCCGGACGCTCACCTATGACAAGCTGTTGCTCGCCACCGGCGCCCGTCCGAGGCGCCTCGCTTGCATAGGGACCGAGCGCGCACTGGATTTCCGCACCTACGCCAATGCGGCGGCGATCTTCGCCCGTGCCGAAGCCGGCAGACACGTTGCGATCATCGGCGGTGGACTGATCGGCATGGAGCTTGCGGCGGTGCTGCGCGGCAAGGGCATCATGGTTAGCGTTATCGAAATGGCGCCGAAGCCGCTCGGTCGCGCGGTGCCGCCGCGTTTTGCCGCGAAGCTTCATGCCCGGCATCAGGATGAGGGCGTCACCTTCCATCTGGGGCAGGGGATCGCCGAAATCACCGGTGATGCGGTTGTTCTTTCCGACGGCACTCCGGTGCCGGCCGATATCGCCGTCGCCGCCATCGGCGTCCAGCCGGATACAGCACTCGCGGAGGCGGCGGGGCTTGCCGTCGGCAACGGTATCCTGACGGATGGCTATCTGCGCACCAGCGATCCGAACATCTATGCATCAGGCGATTGCGCCGCCGTGGCCCAGCCGGGTGGCGGGTATGTGCGCTTCGAAAGCTGGCGCAATGCACGCACCCAGGCCGAGGTCGCGGCCCTCAACATGGCCGGCGGCAAGGAGGCTTTTTCTGCCATCCCCTGGTTCTGGACCGATCAATACGATCTCGGCCTGCAGGTGGCGGGCCTGCCCCATCCGGACCATCAAAGCGTGACACGCCAGCTCGATGGTGGCGAACTCGAATTCTACCTCGATGGCGGGCGTCTCGTCGCCGCCGCTGGCCTCGGTTTCGGCAATGGTCTCGCCAAGGATATCAAGCTCTCGGAAATGCTGATTGCTGCCGGCGTCAGTCCCGATCCGGGAGCGCTCGCCGACGCCAGCGTGAACCTCAAGGCGCTGCTCAAAAGTGCCAGGGCCGCCTGATGCAGAAGCTGCTTGTCTTTCAATCGCTCTGGGCGATGGAGCGCCGGCATGCGGACGGCTTTGAGCGCAGTCTCGAAGAGAACATCGCAATGATCGTCGAGGCCGGGTTCGACGGCATCAGCGCGCATTATACCAATCGGCGCGATGTCGAGCACCTCAATGCCGTGATCCGCGGAACGGGCTTGAAGATCGAGGGCGTCTGTTTTCCTCGAAGCGTCGAGGATTTGCGCCTGACGCTGGAACTGGCCTCGGAGTTTCCGGTGAGCCACATCGATCTGCAGGCCGATGTTCGCCCGCGCCGGGTCGAGGATTGCCTGCCGCTGCTTGACGGCTGGGCCAGGCTTGCTGAGGAAATGGATGTTCCCGTCTATATCGAAACCCACCGTCACCGGATCACCAACGACCTCCTCTTCACGCTCGACCTGCTCGACCGGCGGCCCGATCTGCCGCTCTTGGCCGACCTCTCGCACTATCTCGTTGGCCGGGAATTCGCCTTTCCGGTGGAAGACGAAAGCCACGCCCAGATCCAACGCATTCTGCGCAACGCCGGCGCCTTCCACGGCCGTATCGGCTCCTGCCAGCAGATCCAGATCGAGCTTTCCTTTCCCCACCATCTGCCCTGGGTCGCTCTCTTCCGCGAGTGGTGGGACTACGGCTTCCGGCACTGGCGCTCCCACGCTGCCAACGATGCCGAGCTGGTCATGACGTGCGAACTCGGCCCAAGGCCCTATGCCATCACCGACAGGGACGGTAACGATACGACTGATCGCTGGGCCGAGGCGCTTTTGCTTCGCGAGATGGCCTGCGAGATCTGGGCGGAAAGTGCCAATTCCCCGACGGGTGAAGCACGGGATCTGAGGACGCCTGAACTCGTCATTTAACGAAGGACGGCCGGAACGGCAGATTGTGCTCGAGGCCGAGCCAGGGCGGGTTTTCCGCATACATTTCCACGATCAGCGCCTTGATCAGCTCGATGTAACGGGAATTGTCGCCGACCCGATGGTTGAGGATGACGGGTGAGGTCGCCCGCTCGCCCTCGATCATGCGATAGTGCAGATCGGAGCGGACCTGACGCGCAGAGGACGGGACGATACAAAGTCCGGCATCCGAGGCGACGAGGCCAAGCGCACTCTGGATCTCACGCACCTCATGCACCTCGGCCGGGCGCACATCCTGCGCGTGGAGCAGGCTCAACACGTGATCGGCATAGCTCGGGCGCGGTTCCTTCGGGTAGACGATCAGTTTTTGCCCGGCAACCGCACTCAACGGAAGCGGAGATGTGTCATCGGCAAACGGCGTGCCCTGCGGTATCGCCAAGGCGAGGCGCTCTTCCCGCATGAGGATGCCGGCGACATTGGGATCGTTGTGATGCAGCCGCCCGAAGCCGACATCGATCCGGCCTTCCTTCAGCGCCGCGATCTGCTGCACCGACACCATCTCCAACAGCCGGATATCGAGTTCCGGCGCGTTCTGCCTGAGCTTGCGCACCAGCGTCGGCAGCCCGCCATAGAGCGTGGACGCGACGAAGCCGATCGACAGCACGCGGTTCTGGTTGAGACCGACGCGGCGGGTCGCCTCTACCATCTGTTCCACCCGGCCGAGCACTTGCAGCGATTGTTCGTAAAACAATCGCCCCGCTTCCGTCAGCCGCACCGGCCGGCTCTTGCGGATGATCAGCGGCACGCCCAGTTCTTCCTCAAGAAGCTGGATCTGCCGGCTCAAGGGCGGCTGGGCGATGTGCAGCTGCTCGGCAGCGCGGGTGAAGTTGCGCTCGCGGGCGACGGCGACGAAGTAGCGAAGCTGGCGCAGATCCAATGTTACAGCCCCCATTTTCCTACCGTTGCGGTATGTTGCAGTGCGGCAAGCGCATGAATGCGCGTAATCTTTGCCATACTATACCGTCAAGGTATCATAGGTAACCTATTTGGTGTTGGACGTCACCCGCTGCGTGGGCGCACATTCAGGTCATGAACACGACCCTTGCACCCATCGCCCCGACAGCAGCCCTCTTCCCCGTGATCGAACGGGTCGAGACCATGCTGGTCGACCTGCCGACCATCCGGCCGCACAAGCTGTCGGTCGCGACCATGACCGGCCAGACGCTGATGCTGGTGAAGGTCCATTGCAGCGACGGAACGGTCGGCATTGGCGAGGGTACGACGATCGGCGGGCTTGCCTATGGCGGCGAGAGCCCGGAAAGCATGAAGCTTGCGATCGATACCTATTTTGCGCCTGTCATGGTCGGTGAGGACGCGACCCACGTGAAGGCGCTGATGGCGCGCATCGGCAAGGCGATCAAGGAAAACCGTTTCGCCAAGAGCGCGGTGGAAACGGCGCTGCTCGACGCCCATGGAAAGCGCCTGGGTCTGCCGATCAGCGAACTGCTCGGCGGGGCACTGCGCAAGCGCCTGGCGGTCGCCTGGACGCTGGCGTCGGGTGACACGGCCAAGGATATCGCCGAGGCCGAGAAGATGCTCGAGCTACGCCGTCATCGGATCTTCAAGCTGAAGATCGGTGCCAGGCCGCTGAAGGACGATATCGCCCATGTGGCGGCGATCAAGAAGGCGCTCGGCGAGCGCGGCGCGGTGCGCGTCGACGTCAACATGGCCTGGAGCGAATTTGAGGCCGCCTACGGCATGGCAGCGCTCGCCGATGCCGGATGTGAGCTGGTCGAGCAGCCGGTGGCTTCGACCGCAGCGCTCGGTCACCTCGTCCGCCGTTTCCCGCTGGCGCTGATGGCCGACGAGTCCCTCACCGGACCCGAGAGCGCCTTCGAGATCGCCAAGACCAAGGGGGCCGACGTCTTCGCGGTCAAGATCGAACAGAGCGGAGGTCTGTTCAATGCGCAGCGCGTGGCGGTCATCGCCGATGCCGCGGGCATTGAACTCTATGGCGGCACGATGCTGGAAGGTGGTGTCGGCACAGTGGCGTCAGCCCACGTGTTTTCCACCTTCGCCAAGCTGCAATGGGGCACGGAGCTCTTCGGTCCGCTGCTTTTGACCGAGGAAATTCTGGCGACGCCGCTCGACTACAGCGACTTCGAGCTGACGGTGCCGGATGCTCCAGGGCTCGGGATCGAACTCGATGAAGATCGGCTGAACTTCTTCGCGCGCGACGGGCTGCGCAAGACGATCAGCGTTGCGAAGTAAGGACTGAGCCATGCTGTTTCACGTCAGAATGGATGTTCGCATTCCCCACGATCTGCCTGCCGAGCAGGCGGCGGAGATCCTCGCCCGGGAAAAGGCCTATTCGCAACAGCTGCAGCAGAGCGGCAAGTGGCGGCATATCTGGCGGATCGCCGGGCAGTACGCGAACTACAGCGTCTTCGACGTGAAGGACAATGCCGAGCTGCACGAGATCCTCTCGGGGCTGCCGCTGTTCAAGTTCATGCAGATCGAGGTCACGCCGCTGCTTCGGCACCCATCCTCGATCCGCGAGGACGATAGCTGAGAATTTGTGCGTGCCGCGGCCGGGAGGTTTGGCAAGCGGCTTGAGCTTCAAGACAATCCAAGTGGAGGAATTGATATGAACGTGAAGATTTTCGACAAGCCGGAGACTCAAGCTTTCCTGAAGGTTCTGAGCGGCCTCGACAAGGACGGCGGCAACCCGCGTGTCAAAGAGATCGTGCACCGGCTGATGTCTGACCTGTTCAAGGCGATCGACGATCTCGACATCACCCCGGACGAATACTGGACCGGTATTGCCTGGCTGAACGAGATCGGCGCTGCCGGCCAGGCCGGCCTGATCTCGCCCGGCCTCGGCCTCGATCACTTCCTCGATGAACGTCTCGACGCGATCGACGAAGCGCTCGGCATCGAGAATCAGACGCCGCGCACCATCGAAGGTCCGCTCTATGTCGCCGGCGCACCGGCCTCGGAAGGCTTCGCCCGTCTCGACGATGGCCGCGACACCAATGGCCAGACGCTGATCATGCACGGCACCGTCTATGATGCCGACGGCCAGCCGCTGAAGGGCGCGACGGTCGAAGTCTGGCACTGTGACACCCGCGGTTTCTATTCGCACTTCGACCCGACCGGCCTGCAGGCGCCGTTCAACATGCGCCGCACGATCGTCACCGACGCCAAAGGCTGTTACAAGTTTCAAAGCATCGTGCCGCACGGCTACGGCGTGCCTCCGGGAAGCCCGACAGAGCAGCTGCTTTCCGCCCTTGGCCGTCACGGCCAGCGCCCGGCCCACATCCATTTCTTCATCAGCGCCGATGGGCACCGCAAGCTGACGACCCAGATCAACATCGCCGGCGACCCGCTGGTCAACGACGACTTCGCCTATGCGACGAGGGATGGCTTGGTGCCTGACGTCACCGAGCGGACCGACGAGGCGAGCATCAAGGCGAACAACCTCTCCGGCCCCTTCGCCGAGATCGAATTCGACATCCATCTCACCTCACTGGTGAACGGCGTCGACAACCAGATCAACGAGCAGCGTAAGCGCGCCGCCGCCTGATCACCTCTGCGGCGGCCGACTGAGCCGCCGCCCCCTGACATCAGACATTGTTGCAATCGCTAGAGCCGAGCACGGATCAGCCGTTTGCGGGAGAAGAACCATGTCCGCCGTTATCGACAAAGCCCAAGCCCTCGACGACCTGCTCGCCACCGCGGTCGAGGACGATCATGAGGCCGGCACGTTCCGCTGCCGCCGCGACATCTTCACCAACGAAGACCTCTTCGAGCTGGAGATGAAGCACATCTTCGAGAGCAACTGGGTCTATCTCGCCCACGAGAGCCAGATCCCCGAGAACAACGACTATTACACCACCTATATCGGCCGGCAGCCGGTTGTCGTCACCCGTGACAAGACGGGCGAACTGCACGCCGTCATCAATGCCTGTGCCCATCGCGGCGCCATGCTCTGCCGGCGCAAGCACGGCAACAAGGGCAGCTTCACCTGTCCCTTCCACGGCTGGACCTTCTCCAACACCGGCAAGCTCCTGAAGGTGAAGGACGAGAAGACGACGCAGTATCCGCCGCAGTTTGCCAAAGACGGTTCGCACGACCTGAAGCGCGTTGCCCGTTTCGAGAGCTATCGCGGCTTCCTGTTCGGCAGCCTCAATCCTGATGTCACCTCGCTCGAGGACTATCTCGGCGAAACGAAAGTCATCATCGACCAGATCGTCGACCAGGCGCCTGACGGTCTCGAGGTACTGCGCGGCAATTCCTCCTATATCTACGACGGAAACTGGAAGCTGCAGATGGAGAACGGCTGCGACGGCTATCACGTCAGCTCCGTTCACTGGAACTATGCCGCCACTATGGGCCGGCGCAACGAGGAGGGCACAAAGGCGGTCGATGCCTCGAGCTGGAGCCGCTCGATAGCCGGCGTCTACGGTTTCGACAACGGCCACATCCTGCTCTGGACCAACACCATGAACCCGGAGGTCCGGCCGATCTACAGCCACCGCGAGGAGATCAAGGCGCGCGTCGGCGAGGTGCAGGCGGATTTCATCGTCAACCAGACCCGCAATCTCTGCCTCTATCCGAACGTCTTCCTGATGGACCAGTTCAGCACGCAGATCCGCGTCACCCGTCCGATCAGCGTCGACAAGACCGAGATCAGCATCTTCTGCTTCGCGCCGAAGGGTGAAAATGCGGCCGATCGCACGCTGCGCATCCGCCAATACGAAGATTTCTTCAATGTCTCCGGCATGGGCACGGCCGACGATCTCGAGGAGTTCCGCGCCTGCCAGCAGGGTTACGCCGGCATCACCGCGCTCTGGAACGATCTCTCTCGCGGTGCGCCGCTCTGGATCGACGGTCCGGATGAGAACGCCAGGCGCATGGGCATCGCACCGCTGCTCTCGGGCGAGCGCAGCGAAGACGAAGGCCTCTTTGTCCGCCAGCACGAATATTGGGCGAAGGTGATGCGCACAGCACTTGCCTCCGAAAAGCAGGGAGCGGTCGCATGACGATCTCCTATGACACCGCCTGCGCCTTCCTCTATCGCGAAGCGCGCCTGCTCGACGACCGGCAATGGGACGAATGGCTGACCTGCTATGCGCCGGACGTCAGCTACTGGATGCCGGCCTGGGACGACGACGATCAGTTGACCGAAGATCCGCAGTCGCAGATCTCGCTGATCTATTACCCGAGCCGCGATGGCCTGGAAGATCGCGTCTTTCGCATCAAGACCGAACGCTCTGGAGCGTCCACGCCGGAGCCGCGCACAAGCCACAACGTCACCAATGTCGAGCTTGTGGCCGATCGCGGCGAGGAGGCGGACTTCCGCTACAACTTCCACACGCTCAACCACCGCTACAAGGTCACCGACCACTTCTTCGGGACCATGTTCGTCACGCTCCGCAAGAGCGGCAGTGAACTGCTGATCTCACGGAAGAAGATCGTGTTGAAGAACGACTACATCCGCCAGGTCATCGACGTCTACCACATCTGACGGCCGTCGCCTGACAGGAATGGGAGGAACAACCATGGCCAGCTACAGGATCGCTTTGAATTTCGAGGACGGCGTCACCCGCTTCGTCGAATGCAGGGACGATGAGAAGGTGCTCGACGCCGCCTTCCGCAACAAGATCAACCTGCCGATGGACTGTTCGGACGGGGTTTGCGGCACCTGCAAGTGCCGCGCCGAAAGCGGCGCCTACGACCTCGGCGACGACTTCATCGACGATGCGCTGACAGCGGACGAGGCGGCAAGCGGACTGGTGCTGACCTGCCAGATGAAGCCGTCGAGCGACTGCGTCATCGCGGTGCCGACGACAGCAGCGGCCTGTAAGACCGGACAGCAGAAGTTTACGGCGAGTGTGGCAAGCGTCGTCCCGCACAACGATGCGGCGATCGTGCTCGAACTGGATATCGAGGGCGCTGCAGCGCCGGCCTTTCTGCCGGGGCAGTACGTCAACATCGACGTGCCCGGCAGCGGCCAGAGCCGTTCCTATTCCTTCTCCTCGGCATCGGGCGAGACGCGCGTCGGCTTCCTGATCAAGAAGATCCCGGGCGGGCTGATGAGCACGTGGCTGGAACACGCCGAAGTCGGCACGAAACTGGAATTGACCGGGCCGCTCGGCAGTTTCTATCTGCGCGAGGTTCAGCGCCCCCTGCTCTTCCTCGCCGGTGGCACCGGTCTTGCGCCGTTCCTGTCGATGCTTGAGGTTCTGGCCCGCACCAACCCGGAGCAGAAAGTGCATCTGATCTACGGCGTCACCCGCGACCTCGATCTGGTGCTTGTCGACGAGATCGAAGCCTATACCAAGCGGCTTGCCAACTTCACCTTTGACACGGTGGTGGCGGATGTCGCCTCCAGCCATCCGCGCAAGGGCTGGGTGACCCAGCACATGCCCGAGGACGTGCTGAACGGCGGCGATGTCGACGTTTATCTCTGCGGCCCGCCGCCTATGGTGGACGCAGTGCGCAAGCATCTCGACGACACCGGCGTAAGGCCCAACAGTTTCCACTATGAGAAGTTCACGCCCAATGCGGTGGCGAAGGAGGCAGCATGACCTCCGCTCGTTTCGAAGGACGGTTTGCCGGCAAGGCAATCGTCGTCACCGGTGCCGCGCAAGGGATCGGCCGCGCCGTGGCGCTGCGTGCCGTGGCTGAAGGCGGCAAGGTTCTCTTTGTCGACCGTGCCGATTTCGTGTCCGAGGTGGCGGCGGAGGCCGGCAGTGAATGGGCGGCTGCCTTCGTAGCCGATCTTGAAACGCACGAGGGGGCAGCCGCAGCAATGCACTTTGCCGCGGAAAAATTCGGCGGCATCGACATCCTGATCAACAATGTCGGCGGCGCCATCCGCATGCGTCCCTTTGCCGAATTCGAACCGGTGCAGATCGATGCAGAGATCCGCCGCTCGCTGATGCCGACCCTCTACTGTTGCCATGCGGTGCTGCCGCATCTCTTTGCCCGCGGTGGCGGCACCATCGTCAACGTGTCGTCCAATGCCACGCGCGGCATTCACCGCGTGCCCTATTCGGCGGCCAAGGGCGGCGTCAATGCCATCACCCAGTCGCTGGCGATGGAGCTTGCCGACCGCAACATCCGCGTGGTCGCGACAGCACCGGGCGGAACCGAGGCGCCGCCGCGCCGCATCCCGCGCAATGCCGAAGGCGACAATGAGGCCGAGAAGGCCTGGATGGGCGACGTCGTCGCCCAGGTGAAGCAGTCGAGCTTCATGAAACGCTACGGCAGCATCGAAGAGCAAGCGGCGCCGATCCTGTTCCTGGCCTCCGACGAGGCCTCCTACATCACCGGCAGTGTTCTGCCGGTCGCCGGCGGCGATCTCGGCTGACGGACCTTTTTCAACGCGCTAACACCTGGGGAGGAGATGATGCGCACGATCGATGTGAATGAAGCAATTGACGGGAGCCCGCTTGGGAGCTTCCAGTGGATGGTGGTAGTGCTCTCGGCGCTGCTGTTGATCGTCGACGGTTACGACGTCTTCGTCGCCGGCACGGTGCTGCCGACGCTGATTGCCGAATGGGGCCTGAGCAAGCCGCAGGCCGGCGCGCTGCAGGCCTGGGCGCTGTTCGGCATGATGTTCGGGGCGCTGATCTTCGGCCCGCTCGCCGACCGGATCGGCCGCAAGAAGGGAATCGCCATCAGCTTCCTGCTGTTTACGCTCTCAACCCTTTTGACCGGCTTTGCCAATTCGCCGGAGCAATTCAAGATCTTCCGGTTCTTCGCCGGTCTCGGCTGCGGCGGCTTGATGCCGAATGCGGTGGCGCTGATGAACGAATATGCGCCGAAGCGTCTGCGCGGCACGCTGGTGGCGCTGATGTTCTCCGGCTATTCCGTCGGCGGCATGGTCGCTGCCGGCCTCGGTATCGGCCTCATCCCGTCCTATGGCTGGAAGCCGATGTTCTTCATCGCCGCCGTGCCGCTGCTCCTCTTGCCAGTGATCCTCTGGAAGCTGCCGGAATCGCTCGGCTTCCTTATCCGCCAGGGCAAGCAGGAAGAGGCCAAACGCATCTATGCCAAGATCGATCCGAACGCGCGTCTCGGTACCACCGACAGGCTGGTCTTCTCCGAGAGGAAGGGGGCCTCGGCATCGGTGCTGGAACTCTTCCGCCATCAGCGGACCCTGCGCACCGTGATGCTCTGGGTCGCATTCTTCTGCTGCCTACTGCTCGTCTATCTCTTGTCGTCCTGGCTGCCGAAGGTGCTGCAGGAAGCTGGCTATGCCGAGAAGGCGAGCCTGCTCAGCCTGTTCTCGCTGAATTTCGGCGGCATGGTCGGCGCCATTGCCGGCGGTTGGCTCGGTGACCGCTTCGGCTTGCCCAAGGTGGTGGTCGGTTTCTTCGTTGCCGCCGCCTTCTCGATCGCGCTGATCGGCTTCAATCCGCCGACGGGTGTCCTGTTTCTGATGGTCTTTGTTGCCGGCGCCACCACGATCGGCACGCAGATCCTGCTCTATGCCAGCGTGGCGCAGCTCTACAACCTGTCGGTTCGCTCCACCGGTTTGGGCTGGGCCTCCGGTGTCGGTCGCATCGGCGCGATCGTCGGCCCGACGCTCGGCGGCGTGCTCCTGGCACAGGAGCTTCCGCTGCAGCAGAACTTCGCGATCTTCGCCGTACCGGCGGCGATCTCGGCTGTCGCCATGCTGGTCTTCGCGGTCAGCAACGCCCGCCGCGTGGAGATCGCGCGACTGGCGGCGGCATAGATCGAGGCGAGGCGGCCGGGCCGCGAAAGGATCGGTTGCCGCCCCTTGAGCGCGCGCTGTCGATATCTACCTATTGCAGCGCGCGTACCACCCGAGGCGCGATGTTGCGCCAAGAACGACAAAGCCGCCATTGCTGGCGGCTTTCCCGATTGGAGTTCCTGTTTCATGGCCTATCTCGACTTGTCCAGCCATCGCCTTCACTACCGCATCGACGGCGACCAGAACGGCAACGCGCCCTGGCTGCTCTTCTGCAATTCGCTCGGCACCGACCTCTCCATGTGGGACGCGCAGATCGCTGATCTGTCGCCCCACTTCCGCGTGCTGCGCTACGATCGCCGCGGTCATGGCCAGTCCTCGGCGCCGCCGCCGCCCTATGCGCTGTCCGACCTCGGCCAGGATGTGCTCGCGCTCATGGATGGCCTGGGGATCGAGCGGACACATTTCTGCGGCCTGTCGATCGGGGGCCTGACCGGAGAATGGCTAGGTATCCATGCCGGCAAACGTCTCGACAAGATCGTGCTCTGTGCCACGGCGGCGCGGATCGGGACGCCCGAGAGCTGGGCCACCCGCATCGACAGCGTCCGGGCGGACGGTCTCGCAGGGCTCGCCGCGGCCACGGCAGAACGCTGGTTCAGCCCGCATTTTGCAGCCAGCCATGCAGAAGCCGTCGATCGCATTCTGGGCGCCTTCACCGCCACTTCGACGGACGGCTACATCGGTGGCTGCACCGCGCTCGCCGGCGCGGACCTGAAGGAGGAGATCGTAGCGATTGCCAACCCCGTGCTCGCCATCTCCGGCAACGGCGATCCGGTATGCCCGCCGGCGGACCTCGAATATATCGCCGCCCGGGTGCAGCGAGGCCGGCACCTGTCGCTGCCTGGTCGGCATATCGTCAATATCGAGTCGGCAAAGGCCTTCAATTCGGAGCTTCTCGACTTCCTTCGGCCATAGGTGCCGCGCAGATCCGTCACTTGATCGGAACGAGCGGCGACGCCTTCGCCGACGGTGCCAGTCGCAAGCTCAGACGTGGCTCCGAACAATCCTGAAAGCGGTCAATCATGAAGGCGGCGACCAACGTTCAGGCGGGCCGCGTCAGCCATCGAGCCAGGCGGCCAGACTGTCAAGCGTCTGCAGCCCGTACTCCACCGCGCCGAAGTCGATGACCGCTTGGCGGCGCTCGCGACTTGGGTGAAGCTGGCGCAGGGTCAGCACGGTCTTGCCGTCGGCCTGTTCATCGAAAGTAATCGTCATATAGAAGCGATCGGGGTCGTCGGGCTCAGCAGTGCCATAGTCCACCACGATCAATTCGTTGGGCACGATCTTCAGGAAGCGCATCAGACTGGGGAAGCGCTGCTGCCGACCATCAAACTCGCCCACCATGTCGAAGCGCCATACCCCGCCCTCACGGATGTCAGCCTCATGGTTCTCGATGCTGAAGCCAGCCGGGCCATACCATTGTGCCAGCGCTTGCGGGTCCATCCAGGCGGCGAAAACCTTTTGTCGCGGGTGCTTCAGCACCTTGACCAAAACGATTTCGCGGTCGGGCGACCAGGTCTCAAAAATCGGTTCCATTGCCGTTCCCTACGTCTTGTCCAGATAGGCTTCCAATCGGTCGAGCCGTTCGGCCCAACGTCGTCGCTCCGCTTCCATCCAGGTTGCCGCCTCTTCGAAGCGCCCCCGCTCCAGTCGACACCAGCGGCTGCGGCCACGTTTCTCGCTTGCGATAAGTCCGCAATCTTCAAGCACCTTGAGGTGCTGGGCGAAGGAGGGCAGTGCCATGTCGAAGGGCTCGGCAAGGACACTCACGGGCATCTCCCCGTCCGCAAGCCGTGAAACAACGGCGCGGCGCGTCGGGTCGCTGAGTGCGTGGAAGGCAAGGTCAAGCGGGGTCGAATGATAGGGCATGCGCCACACTAAAGCGGACCGCGCACACGCGTCAATGATAATAAGGTACTTGCCTTTGTATTCGGTTGAAATTAATAAGGTATCTACCTTACTATTAGGAGAGGCCAATGGCAGTTCGTGTCGATCTCAACATTTCCCTGGACGGTTTCGCGACAACCACAGATCAGACCCCGGAAAATCCGTTTGGCGCTGATTGGCCGCGTCTGGTTGCGGCCTATGCTGCGACCCGAACGATGCGGGAGCGCGTGTTCAAGGACACGTCCGGAGCGGGCACCACGGGCGTCGATGAGCAATATGCGCAGTCATACTTCTCAAACATCGGTGCTGAGATTATGGGCGCCGCCATGTTTGGATTTCACGCTCACCCAAACGATCCCGACTGGCGCGGCTGGTGGGGGGAAGAACCTCCGTTTCGCGTCCCGGTCTTCGTGCTCACGCACAAGCCGCGGCCTCCGATCGAGATGGCCGGAGGCACCACATTTCATTTTCTGAACACGTCCCTTGCCGATGCACTCCAGCAGGCGACGAGCGCCGCTGACGGTAAGGATGTCCGTATTGGCGGCGGACCCACGGTCGTGCGCGCCTATCTCAAGGCAGGCCTTGTCGATAGCTTGCATGTGGCGATCGCACCCATCCTGCTCGGGCGGGGTATCCGTCTTTGGGACGATCTGCGCGGGTTGGAGGCCGGCTACACCGTCAAGGCAGAAACGGCCGAGAGTGGGACTGTCCACCTCACGTTTCAGCGCTAGCAGCGGACCAGAGCGATGGCAGCTTCTCGTCTCCTCGGACGATGCCATCTCTTAAGACCGAAATCGAACAGACCGAGCGCAGGGCGGCTTGTGTCAACACCCTGCGGCAAAATTGACAATGCTATCGATGCGCCAGTGTTTTCTGCAGGGCCCCGCGGGCAAGCTTGACGATATCCGCATGGATCTCCACGCGAGGGCGTTCGGTCGGTTCGCAGATCGGATCGACCTCGCCGAAGGATTTAAGCAGCTCGGCAGCGCCGTCCTTGCATATCGGCAGGAAGCTGAAGTGGTCCGCTCCGGCGACCGTGGCATAGGAGCCCTTTGGCGTCAGCGCCGCCAGCGCCTCGGAAGCGACCGCAATCGGGATCGTCTCCTTGCTGCCGAGATTGATGAAATGCATCGGGATCGCGATCGCCTTGAGGCTGTCTTCCACATAGGCCTGGGCGAGGCCGGGGTCGACGAGTACGGCGGCTTTGATCCGAGGATCCCGGTTCGACTGCTCGAAACGCGCCTTGTCGACGGTGCGAAGATCGAGCTTGTCGACGTCGACCGGCGTGTCGTCGACATAGCCCCTGCCGCCGACGAACCAGGCACAATCCCACTTGCCGTAGCTGTCGCAGTAGCCGGCATAGGCCTCGAGGCTCGCTCTTGCCCCTGAAATCTCCATGGCGGTCGAGCCGCCGAGAGAGAATCCGAGGACGGCGATCCGCCCGGGGTCGATTGCAGCGCTCCATTGCGGATCCCGGGTGAACGTGTCGATCAATGCCGAGAGGTCGGCCGTCCTTTCCCAAAGCTTCGGCGTGTTGGCAGGCGTCGAGTCGCCGCTGGTGGTGCCGGGATGGTTGGGGCCGGCGACGATGAAGCCGGCCGCCGCGAGCTCGGACGCAAGCCAGCTCATCGCCTCGACGCGGCCGCCCGAACCATGGGACAGAACCACCAGCGGATACCGGCCCTCGCGCAAGGGGGCGTTCTTCGCTGCGGGCGATCCCTCGAAGATGCGATTGTCGCCGACAAGCACCGGCTCACCGCCGGCTTTGGCGGGATACCAGACGGTGACGGCGAGTTGGCGTTCCCGCTTCGGTGCGGCAACGTCGATCTCGCGGACGCCGACGTCATCGGCTTGCGCCGAGGCGGCCAGGCTCAGAAGGAAGGCAGCGGCGGGAATGAACTGGAGGAGGGGCATTGGGCATCTCGCTGTGTTGGAAAAGACGGCCGATCGTCACCGACGCCCCGCTTGTCCGCGTCCTCGATCGCGATTGAGGTCGTCCCGAATCGCGATCTGGGCAATGATCCGCCCATCGAAATGCCTGCTTGCCGCTCGCCTGCCTGCCGTTTGTCTGCCCGCCTTTGTCTGCCCGCCTTTGTCTGAAGGACATGCCTTGATCTTTCTGCCGCTCCCGTTCGTCGTCGCCTTGCTGCTTCTTATCCTGCTTGCGTTCATGCTGCATGGCGACGAGCCAGGGCGACGCAACCGGCCGTTCCTCGCTCTGGTGGCGCTCTGTGCGCTCCAGTCGGTGATCGTCGGGCTGCGCTGGGGCTATGACGTCACTGCGTTGAAGTTTGCGCTGCCGGTGCTTGCGAGCGGTGTGCCGCCGCTGGTGCTTGCGAGTTTCCACAGCCTGATCCGCAGAGACGAGCGCAGTGCTGCTGCGGCGGGGTGGGTCCATGCGGCGCCGACGATCGGTATGTTCGCGCTCGTGCTGTTCGCGCCGCGCTACATCGATTTCGCCTTGATCGTCGAATATGTCGGATACGCGCTGGCGCTCCTGAACCTGGCGCGCGTCGGTACGGATGCGCTGGAGGAAGCGCGCTTCGAAGGTGCGGCCGCGGCGCACCGCGCCTTGCTCATTGCCGCGTTCTCGCTCTGCCTTTCGGCGCTCTTCGATCTTGCGATCCTTCTGGATTTCGAATGGACGAGGGGCGCGAATATCGGCCTCATCGTCAGTAACGCGAACTTGCTGGGCCTGCTCTTCATCGGGCTGACAGCCATGGTCGCGGACCGTGCGCGTGCGCTTCCGGCCGCCGGCGCGGTCACCGACGAGGATCCTGTTGCAAAGCCGCAGGACCGCGAAATCCTCGACAGGATCGATCAACTGCTCGTCAGTCAGAAACTGGCCCGCGACGAAAACCTCACCTTGTCACGTCTGGCGCGGCGCGCGGGCCTGCCCGCCCGGCAGATATCGACCGCCGTCAATCGGCTGGCGGGCAAGAACGTCTCGCAATACATCAACGATATCCGGATTGCTGAGGCCTGCCGGCTGTTGCGCGAAACCGACATGTCGGTGACCGCGGCCATGCTGGAATCCGGCTTTCAGACGAAATCGAATTTTAATCGCGAGTTTCGCCGCGTCACCGACTTGAGCCCCGTCGCCTGGCGCGAGCAGAACCGGACCGGAGCGCTTGCCGCCTGACTGATGCCATGGCGATGCCCGGCCGCGGTGCGGCCGGGCTGGTTGGAGGCAACGTGTGCGGTGACGTACTTGCGACGGTTACTGCTGGTCTGCGGCATTGTCGCCGATCGTGATCGCAACATCCTTCGTCTTGCCGGTCCGCCATAGGCTCAGGTTCTTCGAGGTGCCGGGCGAGAGGTCGGCGACCATGCGCGACAGGTCACGCGGCGACTTCACCGGGTTGCCGCCAAGCGCGATGATGATGTCGCCGGCCTTGATGCCGGCCTTGGCGGCGGGCGTTCCGCCATTGACGCCGGCAACGAGCGCGCCCTCAGGCTGGGCAAGGCCGATGGCGTCGGCGATATCAGCCGTGACCGGCTGTATCTGCACGCCGATGAAGCCGTGCTGGATCGAACCATCCTTCATCAACTCAGTGACGACCTTTTGCGCCTGGTCCGAGGGGATGGCGAAGCCGACGCCGACGCTACCGCCGTTCGGCGAATAGATCGCCGTGTTGATGCCGACCACCTGGCCCTTTGCATCGACCAGCGGTCCGCCGGAATTGCCGTGGTTGATCGGGGCGTCAATCTGGATGAAATCGTCATAGGGACCGCTGTGCAGGTCGCGGCCGCGCGCCGAGACGATCCCCGACGTGACCGTCGTGCCGATGCCGAACGGGTTGCCGATCGCCAGCACCTGGTCGCCAACCCGCAAGGTGTCGGAATCGCCCCAGGCAACTGTTGCGAGCGGCTTCGGCGCCGTGATCTTCAGGACTGCGAGGTCGTTCTTCGGGTCAGCGCCGACAAGCTTGGCCGGCACTTGCGTGCCGTCGTCGAGCGTCACCATGATGCTCGATGCCTTGTCGATGACGTGGTTGTTGGTGACGACGTAGCCGTCCGCGGTCACGATGAAACCGGAGCCGAGCGCTTCGGCCCGTTGAGGCTGACGCTGCTCAGGCGCCTGGTCCGGCAAGGGGATGCCCTGATCGTGGAAGAATTGGCGGAATTGTTCGTCGAAGGGCGAATTTCCGCCCGGTTGCGACGGTTCGCTCGCACCGGCGTTGTCGGCCTTGATCACGGTCGTCACGGTGACGACCGCCGGCTTGTCTGCCGACACGACCGGCGCGAAGGATCCGCCGGATGTGGCCGGGACTGCAACGGCCGGACTGGCCGCCGCAGCGGCCACGTCATGGCCTGTGAAGGCTGCTACGGACAAGGGCGCAATGATGACGGCTGCGCCAAGGAGGGCGGCAGCTCGATACCTCGTGAGAATGTTTGACATGATCCTGTTCCTTTCGCTGCCTGTTTGCCGGACGAACTTGGCCGGACGCAGCCCGAGGCAGGTCGGGTCTGCGGGCACCGTCGGCCGGCATTGGATTAAGGGGCGGTCTGGTTGCCGAAGGACCAGGCCCTTGAGCGGGCCCGGCCCCATCGGTTACGGCTCACCCGAAGACGGGTGAGCCTCAACGTGTCGGTCAAGCCATTCGGGCGATGTCGCGGTCGAGATGGCGAACGTCACCCTGGAGCCGGGCGTAGGACTGGGCCGGCAGCATGCCGTGATGGGCGGCGGCGGTCTTGACGGCGTCGGCGCGCACAGCACCGTCTTCGCGTTCAAGCTTCCGGTAGTTTGCTGCCGTCAGCTTGCCCTGTTCGCGGTCGGCTTTGATGCGGTGGTTGTCGACCCGGAGTTCATGCACGACGTGATCGAGCCGCGTCGATGCCATGTGGGTCGGTGTCCGGTAGACCGGCATGGCCGGGGTTGCCATGTCGTCCTGGGCGAAAATGCCCTGGTAGTAATCGCCGGTATAGGCACCCTTGTCGTTGTCGCGGCCGAAATCGTGGTGATCGGCAGCAAAGGCGGCACCGCTTAAGAGAACGAGGGCGACGGTTGCGATGGTGGTGGTCTTGAAAGGCGAGCGCATGACTGCATCTCCTGAATTGAAGGAAGCGCCGCGCGCTTCCGTTCGAGGCTGTCTCCTATTGTCGCGTCACGGCCGAAGCGGTCGCCGGCAATATTCAGTCTCGAAAATGAAGGTATTACTTCCATGCGCCGCCGTCATGTTAATAACGCGTAATATTTCGGCAGACATCTCCGGAAATCCGCTTCATTAACATTATTTAATAAAGGCCAATTCGCTCCCGATTGACGGATATTCTTTCCCCAGGCGCGTATTGTGGCCCTTTTGCGGCCGCCCGCCCGCGCCTTTTCTAGTCAATCGAGCCTAGGGCTGAGGGCGCGGAGGAGGAGCTACGATCCGGCATAGTGGGCGCGCGGCCGGATCAGATCGCCGCTGACGACCTGTTCCATCGCGTGCGCGAGCCAGCCGACGGTGCGTGCAAGGGCGAATATCACCATCGGCGCGTCATCGGGTAAATCATAGGCGGCAGCGAGCGCCGCCAGAGAGAAGTCGAGATTGGCCGGTTCTCCGAGCAGTTCCTCGCCGGCCTCGGCCAGCGCGGCATAGAGCGGCGGCACGTCGAAGCTCGACATGATGGCCTTCGCGCGCGGGTCGCCGTCCGGATAGAGCCTGTGGCCGAAAGCCCGGACCACGCCGTCCGAAGACAGCATGGTACGGATCGCCTCGCGCACCCCGCCCACGGCCGCCTGTTCGGCAAGCCGCGTGACGCTCAGCCAGGCGCCGCCGTGCCTGGGGCCGGTGAGGGTGGCGAGACCCGAAAGTGTGGCGGCGGAAAGTGCGGCGCCGGACGACGCGGTGACCCGTGCTGCAAAGGCGGAAACGTTGAGCTCGTGTTCCGCCGTCAGCACCAGGCATCGACGGATCGGCTCCGCCACCTCCGGCCGCTCCCAGCCCTGCGCCAGGCGCTCGTGCAGCGGCACGGTTTCCCGCGACGGCGCAAGCCCGGCGGCAACGGTCGCCAGCACCTCGGCGGCCTCGGCCTTCAGGATGGCGGGCCTGCGTCCGAGCGCCGGCAGGTCGGCTTCGATGCGCCCGGCGAGAAGCGTAAAGGTCGTTGCTAGCCGCGATTGGCTGCTGCCGGGATCGTGCGCTGGAACAACAACCGCCGCCGGTGTCAGCCAGAGCAGGGCGGCGACCTCCTCCAGGGTTGCTGTGGTGGCAAGTTCGATCGCGTTGCTGCCGCGGTAGGAGAGTTGCCCTCCGGCGATGCTGGAGATCGTCGTTGGCAGTACCGGCTCGCCCCAGCGGATCGTCTCGGCCGCCACGACCGCCGCCTGCCGCCTGCCGGCGTGGCGCTCGGCCAGCCGGTGCACGTCGTCGGCCTGGTAGAGGCTGCGGCGCGGGTCGGCGGGGTCGGGCTTGGCGCGAATGCGGCCGCGGCTGACATTGGCATAGAGCGTCTGCCGTTTGCTGCCGAGCTTGGCGAGCGCCTCTTCGGCGGTGATCCAGAGTGTATTCATGTTGATCAATTGCATCAAGATTGACGTCAATAGGTCTAGGTCGGATCATCCTCGGCGTAAAGGAGAAACTTGATGATGAAGAACGGACTTGAAGACGTCGTCGCCGCCGAAACGCAGCTCTCCCATGTTGACGGCGAGGCGGGTCAGTTGATCATCCGCGGCGTCTCGCTCGATCACCTGGCCGGCCACGCAAGCTATGAGGATGTCGTGGCGCTGTTGTTCGAGGGGCTGCTGGGGCCGATGCCGGACCGGGTTGAACTCGCGAAGCGTCTGGGTGAGAAGCGAGCGGAAGTGTTCGCCCATGTTGGCGCCATCGACGATGCGTTGCTGGAACTGCCGCCGGTCGACATCATGCGCGCGCTCATCGCCCGGCTCCCGGATGGGGAGGACCTCGATACGGCCCTACGTCTGCTCGCCGCGCCGGCCGTCTTCCTGCCGGCGGCGCTGCGCATGAAGAGCGGTGAAGCTCCGGTCGCGCCGACGCCGGCGCTGTCGCACGCCGCCGATATCCTGGCGATGCTCTGTGCCAAGGTGCCGAGCAGACAAGAAGTGGCGGCGCTCGACGCCTATCTGGTGACGATCTCGGACCACGGCCTCAACGCCTCGACCTTCGCCTCGCGCGTGGTCGCCTCCACCAAGGCCGGTCTCACCTCTTCGGTGCTTGCCGCCATCGGGGCGCTCAAGGGGCCGCTCCATGGCGGTGCGCCTGGTCCGGTGCTCGACATGCTGGACGCGATCGGAACGCCTGAGAATGCGGAGGCCTGGCTTTCCGACGCGCTTGACCACGGCGAACGGCTGATGGGCTTTGGCCACCGTGTCTATCGTGTCCGCGACCCCCGCGCCGATGCGCTGAAGGGCGCGCTGAAACGACTGATCGCTGCGCATCCGGCCAACCGCGATCGCATTCAACTGGCAGAAGAGGTCGAACAATCGGCGCTCGCCGTCCTGAAGGTGCGCAAGCCCGACCGCCCGCTCGACGTCAACGTCGAGTTCTACACGGCGCTGCTGCTCGATGCGCTGAGCTTCCCGCGCGACGCCTTCACCGGCGTGTTCGCGATCGGTCGCACCGTCGGCTGGATCGCCCATGCCCGCGAGCAGGCGTTGGAAGGCCGCCTTATCCGGCCGCGTTCGCTCTATGTCGGGCCGCTGCCGCAACAGGCCGCGTGAGTGTTCTATGCTGAGGCGGAGACCATCGGCGCATTTCGCAGGTGTTGTTGAAAGAACGCCTTCAGGTCGCGGAAGTCATCGAAACCAAGGACGGTCGCAAAACGGGCGACCGTCGTCGGCGAGACGGCGCAGGCAAGCGCGATCGAGCGGGCGCTGCCAAAGGCGACGAGGTCCGGCTTTGCCAGCGCGACCAGGGCGATCTGTTCGAGCTGCCGCGGAAGTCTGAGCGCCCTGGACGCAAACATCCTCTTTAGCTCCCCCATGTCGCCGGGGCGCCTTTGCGCCGCGTTCGTTTCGGCAACCGCATTTCCATGGCTTGTCGACACGGTGGTGCTCTCCATCACATTCCTCCTCAACTCGCCTCGCAGGCAGGGTGGGTGCATCCTCTCGAAAACGGCCGGATGCGGGCTGTTTCCCCACCCTCCTGCTCGCCTCCATGTTTTTTCGCTTTACTGTACCGTCCGGACGGTATAGTAAATCAATCATCGCTGATCGCAACAACACGTTTTCTGGGGAGGAGACGAGAATGCGTTGGATGAAGTGCTTCAAGGCGGCCGCCATGGCCGGTGTCGCTTTTGCCGCCATGCCGGCGGCTGCGGCCGAAGTCTCGATTTTCTGCAGCTCGGCCGGCGCCGAGCTCGAGCTTTGCCAGTCGGCCTCCGAGGCCTGGGCCAAGGAAACCGGCAACACCGTCAAGATCAACAAGATGCCAGCCAACTGGGGCGAGGCGCTGCCGCTCTACCAGCAGCTGCTCGCCGGCAAGTCCGGCGACGTCGACGTTCTCACGCTCGACAACATCTGGGTCGGAACGCTGGCGCCGCATCTGGTCGACCTGCGCGAAAAGGTTCCGGCCGACGAAGTCTCCGCCCATTTCGAATCCTCGCTCGCCGACGCCACCATTGGCGGCAAGCTTCTGGCAATGCCCTGGTTCGTCGATGCCGGCCTGATGTTCTACCGCAAGGATCTTCTTGAAAAGTACGGCAAGGGCGAACCGAAGACCTGGCAGGAGTTGACCGAGACGGCGAAGTTCATCCAGGACAAGGAACGCGCCGGCGGTAGCCCCGATATGTGGGGCTATGTCTGGCAGGGCCGCGCCTATGAGGGGCTGACCTGCGACGCGCTTGAATGGGTCGCTTCCTTCGGCGGCGGCAATTTCATCTCGCCGGACGGCACCATCACCGCGAACAATCCCGAGGCCGTGAAGGCGCTTGATCTCGCCCGTTCCTGGATCGGCAACATCAGCCCTGAGGGCGTGCTGAACTATGACGAGGAAGGCTCGCGCGGCGTCTTTGAAGCCGGCAATTCCGTCTTCCACCGTAACTGGAGCTATGTCTGGGGCACGACCCAGGCTGAGGACTCCTCGCTGCGCGGCAAGATCGGCGTCATGGCGCTGCCTGTCGGAGCGGAAGGCCAGAAGTCGAGTGGCTGCTACGGTGCCGGCCTGCTTGGCGTTTCCAAATATGCCGACGATGTCGATGCGGCTGTCAGCCTGGTGCGTTACCTGACTGGCGCGAAAGAACAGAAGCGCCGCGCGCTTCAGGCCTATAGCCCGACCTTGAAGGCGCTTTACGAGGACAAGGACATCCTCGCCGCCAATCCGTCGCTCGCGTTTGCCGAAAAGGCCTATGCCGAAAGCGCCTCGCGGCCGTCACAGGTGACCGGCGCTTCCTACAACCGCGTTTCGCAGCGGATCTTCAATGGCGTGCACAATGTGCTGAGCGGCAAGGAAAGTGCTGCGGATGCACTCGTCAAGGTCAGCAGCGATCTGGAGCGGCTGAAGGCGCGGGGCTGGTAAGCCCGCCTCGACGATACGGGGTCCGGCGTGACGGACCCCGCCACCACAGGATCTGAGGAAACTAACGTGAATATTGCGATCGCACCGTGCTGCTGGGGCATCTACTGGCCCCAGGGGAATGATCTCGGCTGGACCGATTATCTCGGCCGCATCCATGCGGCCGGCTACCGGCACACCGAACTCGGCCCTTACGGCTACTTCTCCACGGATGCCAAGGTGCTTTCGTCCGAGCTGGCGCGCCGCGACCTCAAGGTCATCGCGGCCGCGCATGTGCATACGCTTGCCGATGCATCCACCTGGCCGGTGCTTGAGGAAAAGGCGCAGGCGATCTGCAAGTTGCTCGCCGAAAACGGCGGCACGCATTTCATCCTGATGGACGAATCGGAGTTCTATCGGAAGGATCGCATGGGGGTCGTCGACGGGGCCGGCTGGCGCGCGATGATCGACCAGACGAACCGGGCGGCTGAGATCGCCCGCAGCCACGGGCTGCAGTTCAGCTTCCACCCGCATGTCGGCACCTGTGTCGAGCTAGAGGAGCAGATCGAGCGGCTGCTTGCCGATACTGATCCCGATCTCGTCGGGCTCTGCCTCGATACCGGCCATCACGCCTATTGGAAGGCCGACCCGATCGCCTTCTATCGACGCCACCGCGACCGCATCAATTCGGTGCATCTGAAGAATGTCGACGGTACCTTCCGCGAGCGCGTGCTTTCCGAAGGCATCCACTCGGACCGCGCCTTCGAAGAGGGCATAATGACCGATCTCGATCGCGGCGTCGTCGATATCGTCGCCTTCCTGTCGGTGTTGCGCGAGACCGGATACGACGGCCCGCTGGTGGTCGAGCAGGATCTGGCACTGAACCATCCCGATACGCCGGAAACGATCGCCCGGCGCAACCATGACTTCGTCTCGAAGCTTCTTGTGAACGGGGCCGGCGCATGAAGGTCGAAATCCACGATACGCCCGCTGCCATCGGCGATCGCCTTGCGGAGCGGATCATTGCCGGTATCCGGCAAGCGAGTGTTGCGGGACGAAGCTACGTTCTCGGCTGCCCGGGTGGGCGCAGTCCGCTGCCGATCTATGAGGCGCTCGGACGCCGTCTTGCCGGCGAGCCCGTCGATTGCTCGCGGCTGATCATCGTCATGATGGACGAGTATCTCCGCCCCGCAGAGGGTGGCAGTTTCGCTCCGCCGCCGTCGGAGGCGCATTACTCCTGCCGTGGCTTCGGCGAACGCGAGATCGTCGGCCGCATCAATGCGTCCCTGCCGGACCACTTCCGCATTCCATCCGAAAACTTCTGGATGCCGGATATCGCGGCACCTGGCGGCTACGATCAGCGCATCGCTGCCGCCGGCGGTATCGATCTTTTCCTGCTCGCCTCCGGCGCCGGTGATGGTCATATCGCCTTCAACCCGCCGGGCTCTGCCCGCGACAGCGGCACCCGCATCGTTGCCCTTGCCGAACAGACGCGGCGCGACAATCTCGCGACCTTCCCGGATTTTTCAGGCATCGACGACGTGCCCTCCCATGGCGTGACGATCGGCATCGGCTCGATCGCCGAACAGTCGAATGCCGTCGCGATGATCGTCTGGGGTCAGGGAAAGCGCCACGCCTTCTATCGCCTGACCAGTGCGCGTGCCTACGATCCAAGCTGGCCGGCCACCATCGCCGTCGAATGCCGGAGCGCCGAACTCTACGCCGATGCCGACGCTGCCGGTGAGTGGGGAGCGCGGTGATGGGCCAGCATGCCATCGGCATCGATGTCGGGGGAACGAAGACCAAGGCCTGCCTTGTTCGTCTCGCCGACGGCGCCGTGATCGCCGAGCGCACCGAGCCGACCCGCTGCCAGGAGGGCGGTGCCGCCGTGCTGGAACTGGTGGCCGCGCTCGCCGAGACCATTCGCCACGAAGGCGAAGCGCGTGATGTCGAGACGACCGGTCTCGGCGTCTGCTTGCCGGAACTGGTGACCGGCGCCGGCGAGCCGGCCTCCGCCTGGAACTTCGACTGGCGCGGCCTCGACTATCACGGTCGTCTCAGCGGTTTCGGGCGGCTGCATATCGACAGCGACGTGCGCGCCGCCGCCTTCGCCGAAGGCTGGATTGGCGCAGGCCGCGGTATCGATCCGTTCGTCTACGTGACCATCTCCACCGGGCTTTCCCATTCGCTGGTGATCGGCGGCGCGCCCTATGCAGGAGCCCGTGGCTTCGCCATCCATTTCTCGGGCAGCGATCTCGTCGCCTTCTCGGGCGAAGGGCAGGACCAGGCGGTTCGCCACAACCTCGAGCTTTTTGCGAGCGGCAAGGCCTTGGGCGAGCGTTATGGCCGTATGATTGGCCGACCGGACGCAAGCGCGCTGCAGCTCTTCGAAGCCGAAGCTCAGGACCCGCGGGCCGCACAGATGGTGGCCGACGGCCTCCTGTCGCTCGCCTCCTATCTTGGCCAGCTCGTCAACACGCTCGATCCGGCCGTGCTCATTCTCGGCGGCGGCATCGGCGGCGACCCGTCGGTCAATGCGCGGCTCGCCACGCTGACGCGGCCATTCATCTGGGCCGATGGCGCGCGCGACATGCCGATCGTTCCAAGCCTCCTCGGTGATGCGGCCTGCGCCATCGGCGTGGCTGCGCTTGCAAACAGGACTGCCAACCAGACGGTGCGCCAATGAGTGGAATTGCCCTTACCAATGTCGTCAAGCGTTTTGGTGCGCTGACCGTGATCGACAAGGTCAACCTTTCGGTCGCAGAAGGCGAGTTCGTCGTCTTCGTCGGTCCCTCCGGATGCGGGAAGTCGACGCTTTTGCGCATGATCGCTGGGCTCGAGGAAATTACCGACGGCGAGTTGCAGATCGGCGGCGCGCGCATGAACGAGACGGCGCCGGCACGTCGCGGCATCGCCATGGTGTTCCAGTCCTACGCGCTCTATCCGCATATGAGCGTCGAGCGCAATCTCGGCTTCGCGTTGGAAACGGCGCGGCTTGCCGGCGGCGAAATCAAGGAGCGGGTAGCGAAGGTTGCCCGGTTCCTCAAGATCGAACATCTGCTCGCGCGTCGTCCGGCGCAACTTTCGGGCGGCCAGCAGCAGCGCGTCGCCATCGGCCGCGCGCTCGTCCGCTCGCAAAAGCTGTTCCTGTTCGATGAGCCGCTGTCCAATCTCGATGCCGATCTGCGCATGGAGATGCGGGTGGAGATCGCTCGCATCCATCGCGAGCTCAAAGCCACCACCGTCTACGTCACCCACGACCAGCTCGAAGCGATGACGCTGGCGGACCGCATCGTCGTCCTGAAGGACGGTCGCATCTCGCAGGTCGGCACGCCAATGGAACTTTACGAGCGGCCGGCCAACAAGTTCGTTGCCAGCTTCATTGGCGCGCCGCGCATGAATTTTCTTGCCGGGACGCTTGCCAATGACGCCGGGGGAAGCCGCCTCGACGTGCTCGACGCCCGCCATGGGCTTGGGCACCTTGGCTATGAAGGCGAAGTCAGCGTCGGCATCCGGCCCGAAGACTTGATCCTCGGCGGCGGCGATGTCCGCCTGCCGGCGACCGTGCAGCTTGTCGAGCCGCTGGGCGGCGAGGCGCTGGTTCACGCGCGTCTCGGCAACGGCCAGTCGCTGGTCGTCAAGGCGCAGGGCAAGCCCGATCTGAAGCCGAATGCCCACATCACCGTCGGTTGGCTGACGTCGAAGGCGCATATTTTCGGTGCCGACGACATGGCGCTCTCGGCCAAGGGAGCGTGAGGCCATGATGGCGGGTTCACGATCAACAGGACTGCGGCAGGCGCGGGTTCGCACCGCCTGGCTCTTTCTCGCGCCAAGCCTGCTCGTCCTGACCGGTGTGGCGCTCTGGCCGCTCGGCCGCACCTTCCTCTTTTCCTTCACCGACGCCCTGCTCACCGAGCCGGACTTCTATAGCTATGTCGGCTTCGACAACTACTATGCGCTGTTCGAGGATCCGCTCTGGTGGCAGTCGGTGCGCAACACGCTCTATTTCACCGTCATTTCCGTTTCGATCGAGACGGTACTTGGCCTGACGATCGCGCTGCTCCTCAATTCCCATATTGCCGGGCGCGGCATGATGCGAGCGATTATCCTGATCCCCTGGTCGATCCCGGTCGTCGTCAGCGCGCGCATGTGGCAATGGATGCTGCACGACCAGTTCGGCATCGTGAACCACGTTTTGAAGCTTGCCGGCGTGATTGAAAGTGGGGTTGCGTGGACTGCCAATTCGGCGCTGGTGATGCCCGTGATCATCGCCGTCGACGTCTGGATCACCACGCCCTTCATGGTGCTCCTCATTCTCGCGGGGCTGTCGATGCTGCCGCGCGGCATCTACGAGGCAGCGTCGATCGATGGCGTGCCGGCATGGAAGCAGTTCACCTCACTGACCCTGCCGCTGCTTGCCCCCAGCATCGCGGTCGCTGTGCTCTTCCGCCTGCTCGACGCGCTGCGCATGTTCGACCTGAGCTATGTGCTCTCCTCCAACAGCGACGACACCAAGACGGTCTCGATCTACGCCCGCGAAGTGCTCGTCAACTTCCAGGACATGGGCGTCGGCTCGGCCGCCAGCACCGCCGTCTTCCTGATGATCGCGCTGGTGACCGCCATCTACGTCACTGTCTTCCGTCTCAATCGCCGCCTCATGGGAGTTTGACATGGTCAGGAGCAACACCGGCAAACGCCTGCGCAGAATAGCGATCTACTCCCTCTTCGGGATCGTCGCGCTCTATACGCTGTTCCCGTTCTACTGGATGATCGCCTCGTCGATGAAGTCGGGCCAAGCGATCTTCGACGTGACCTTCTTGCCCGACCTGAAGTTCAACAATTACGCGGCGATCCTTTCGGACGGCGTCTTCCTGCGCTCGCTGCTCAATTCGCTGATCGTCGCCTTCTCGGTCGTGGCGCTGTCGCTGATGCTGGCGGTCGGTGCGGCCTACGCGCTCGGCCGCATCGATTTCCGTGGCCGCTCGCCGATCATGCTGCTCGTGCTGGGCGTTTCGATGTTTCCGCAGATCGCGTTGCTCTCCGGCCTCTTCGAGATGATCCGCTGGCTCGGGCTCTACAACACGATCGGCTCTCTGATTTTCGCCTATATGATCTTCACGCTGCCCTTCAACATCTGGGTGCTGACGACCTTCATGCGCGACCTGCCGAAACAGATCGAGGAGGCGGCGATCATGGACGGTTGCTCGCCGCTGCGGATCGTGCGCTGCATCTTCCTGCCGATGATGGGGCCGGCGCTGATCTCGACCGGGCTGCTTGCCTTCATCGCTTCGTGGAACGAGTTCATGTTCGCGCTGACCTTCATCCTCACCGACGAGAACCGCACCGTGCCGGTGGCGATCGCGCTGATCTCCGGGTCGAGCCGCTACGAATTCCCCTATGGGGCGATCATGGCCGCCTCGACCATCGTCACGGTGCCGCTGATCATTCTCGCGCTGATATTCCAGAAACATATCGTCTCCGGCCTGACGGCCGGTGCGGTCAAGGGTTGAAATGGCCTCCATTCGAGGCGGAAAGGGTACTCACATGCGTGTCGTTCGTGTTGGTTTGATCGGGCTTGGCGAAGTCAGCCAGCTCATGCATCTGCCGATCCTGGCCGATCATCGCCATCTGTTCGAAATCGCCGGCGTCTATGACGTGTCGCCGAGCCTGACGGCCTATTGTTCGGCCCGTTATCCGGGGGCGAAGACGTATGAAACCGCGGAAGCGCTCGTCTCCGCGCCTGATATCGATGCCGTCTTCATCCTGACGCCGGACCAGACGCACAGCTTCTATCTGGCTATGGCGCTGAAGGCGAAGAAACACGTCTTCCTGGAAAAGCCCGCCTGCCTGACGCTCGGCGAAATCGACGCGGTCGCGCCGCTGGCCGACGCCACGGACCGGCTCCTCTTCGTCGCCTATATGCGCCGCTATTCGCCAAGCTTCCTGCGCGCCAAGGCGATGATGCCGGCTGAGAGCGATGTGCGTTACGTCCGCGTCCGCGACATCATCTGCGAAGGTCCCTTCTTCATCCGCCAGACCCGCAATATCTTCTACCCCACGGATCTCGACCAGGCGTTCCTGGCGGAATCGCGCGCCCAGACGACGGCGCTTTTGAAGCAGGTGGTTGGCGAGGATGCGCCCGCCGATCTGATGCGTGCCTATCAGGTGCTGACAGGGCTTTCGTCGCACAGCCTTTCGGCGATGCGCGAACTGATCGGCCTGCCGAAGCGGGTCATTGCTGCGCATCACAAATGCAACGGCGAATCCATTGTCGCTCTGTTCGACTACGGCCACTTCACCGCGATCTACGAAGCCATGATCGACAACGTCGCCCGTTTCGATGCCCGAATAGAGGTGCTTTCCGATCGCCGGCAGCTGCGCGTCAGCTACGACACGCCCTATATCCGCAACCTGCCGACTGCGCTCGAAGTGATCGACAGCACCGACACCGAGACCGAAACGCGCACCTTCGGCCCTGATTACACCGACCCCTTCGCCCTGGAGCTGCGCGCCTTCCACGACCATCTCGTCAACGGCACCAAGCCGAAGACGACACTCTCGGATTCGCGTCAGGATCTGGCGCTGATGGCCGAGATCGTCGGTCGCCTGCGCGAGAGTTCGGGGCTATAGCAGGACACGTTTCACACACTTGAGTTGTATCGACATGGCAAAACGCGAAACCGCACGTGACCGTATCCTCACCGCCGCCGAAGCGATCGTCGTCGGCAAGGGCGTGTCGTCCCTCACCTTCGACGAAGTGGCGGAGCAGACCGGCCTCAGCAAGGGCGGCATCCTCTACCATTTCGCCAGCAAAGACGCGCTGGTGCGGGCGATGGTCGAACGTTTCGTCTACCGTTTTGAGACCGGTCTCTCCGGCCTCGAAACCGAGGACGAGGACCCGCATGGCCGCTATACACGCGCCTATGTGCGCGCCACGCTCGGCGAGGCCACAAGCACCGGCGATCAGTACGACCGCCTCGGTGCCAGCATCACCGCGGCGCTGTCGAACTTCCCCGACCTTCTGGAGATCGTGCGCCAGCAGAACATCCGCTGCCAGGCATCCGTCGAAAATGACGGCCTCGACCCTGTCGAGGCGACGATCACGCGACTGGCGGTCGAGGGCATGTGGCTTGCGGAAGTCTTCAACGTCATGCACCTCGACCCCGAGATGAAGCGCGCCGTCACCGCCCGGCTTTTGGAGCGGACGCACGCGCAAGCCCCGCCGAAATAGCGCGTTTCGCGCGCTGACATCCCCCCACATCGGCGCGCCGCTTCGCGCCCAGAACCAAGGAGTTTTCCGATGGGATACAAGCCGTCTCCCCGTCCTGTCTTCGATCGTCCTAGCCACATCCCCTATGCCGGCGTCACGCGGCATCTCTGGGGCGAGGAAAATGCCGGTCTCGTCGACGACTGGATCTACGCCTCGACGGAAAGCATTCACCAGATCGTCTTCGGCATGCAGCCCGGCGGCTGCTTCAAGCATACGGAGGCCTTCCGCACGATCTTTGGGGCCGACGAGGTACTCTACGTGCTGAGCGGTACACTCGGCCTTGCCAACCCCGAGACGGGTGAATTCTGCGTCGCGAAGGAAGGCGAGGCGCTGTTCTTCCGCAAGGACACCTGGCACCACGGTTTCAACCTTGGCAACGAGCAGGTCCGCGTGCTGGAGTTCTTCGCGCCGCCGCCGGCCAAGGGCACGTCGGGCCCCTATGCGCGCACCAAACCCTATATCGAGATCGAGCAATCGCGCTATGGCCAGAGCGAGTTCATCGGTCGCTGGCCGATGGACGCCGACGCCCAGCGGAAGGCCAGGACAATCCATCCGATGCGCGATGCCGATCTGCTCTTAAGCCTCGATCGGCAAACGCAGGGCGCCTATACCGGCCTCTATTGCGCGACCGATCAGCTCACCGTCGGCAAGACGACGCTGCTTTCGGGAAAACGCACCGGCATGGAGCGCCACAAGGGGGACGAATGCCTCTACGTGGTGTCGGGTATCTTGAACATCCATGTGCCCGATGCCGAAGGCCAGGTCTGGTTCGAGCTCAACCCGCGCGACGGCTTCTATATTCCGGCGGGTTTCGATCACCAGTATTTCAACATGACGGGCGACAAGGTGGAGTTCGTCTTCGGTGTCGCCCCGGAGTACTGATCTCAGACAAAAAATACGGCAGTACCCGCTGGATGCTGCCGTATCTGAAAACAGGAAGTCGGCCGAGAGGAACGTTGCTTCCCAAACAAGTTGGCGGCCCTTAGGCCGCCTTCTTTGCGTCGAAGGGGATCTCGATATCGACGGCGAGCGTCGAGACCTGGGGACCGCGCTCCATCGTTACGCGGACCTTGTCGTCGTCGATCTGCATGTGCTTGGAGATCGCCTGGAGGATTTCGTCGCGCAGTTTGGTGACGAGATCGCTATCGCCGGCGGATGCGCGCTCATGGGCGAGCAGTACCTGCAGCCGTTCGCGGGCCGCCGGCGCTGACTGTGGGCGGGAGAAGAAACGGAAAAGGTTCATGCCGCTTTCCTTCCGAAGATCTTGCCGAGGAAGCTGCGCTTCTCGCCGGGGATGTTGATCGGCAGGGCCTCGCCCTTCAGTCGGCGAGCCGCCTCGAAATAGGCGAGCGCCGGGGCCGAGCGGGTGTCGGCCAGCGTGACCGGCGAGCCGACGTTGGACGCGCGCAGCACGTCGGCGCTTTCCGGGATGATGCCCATCAGCGGGATCGACAGGATTTCGAGCACGTCGTCGACCTTCAGCATGTCGCCGCGCTCGGCGCGTACCGGGTCGTAGCGGGTGAGCAGCAGGTGCTTTTCCATGCGCTCGCCGTTTTCCGCCTTGAGCGTCTTGGAATCGAGCAGGCCGATGATGCGATCGGAATCGCGCACCGACGAGACTTCCGGATTGGTCACGACGATCGCGATGTCGGCGTGGCGCATGGCCAGCGTCGCGCCGCGCTCGATGCCGGCGGGGCTATCGCAGATGACCCAGTCGAAGGCGCTCTGAAGGGCGGCGATGACCTTCTCGACACCTTCCGGCGTCAAGTTGTCCTTGTCGCGGGTCTGGGAGGCTGGCAGCAGATAGAGCGTTTCCAAGCGCTTGTCGCGGATCAGCGCCTGCGACAGCTTGGCCTCGCCCTGGATCACGTTGACCAGATCATAGACCACGCGGCGTTCCGCGCCCATGACGAGGTCGAGATTGCGCAGACCGACGTCAAAGTCCACGACGACGACTTTCTCGCCGTTCTGAGCGAGTGCGGCGCCCAGTGCGGCGCTGGACGTCGTCTTGCCGACGCCGCCCTTGCCCGATGTAACTACGACTACCTTGCCCATTCGTCTCTCCAAGTATCTAAGAATTCGCCTTCGCCTACGTCCTCGTGACACCGGCCGGATCGACCTGAATCACCAGATGCGGATGGTAAGCATCCACACCTTTCCTTGCCTCGGCCTAACCGAGCGTTCCCGATTTCAGCTCTTCGCCGTCGAGCCAGATCTGCACGGCCTTGCCACGCAGGTTCTGCTCCATGTCGTCGGCCGTCTTGTAGAAGCCGTCGATCGCAATCAGTTCCGCTTCGAGCTTGCGGCAGAAGATCCGCGCCGAAGCATTGCCCGTGGTGCCGGCCATCGCCCGGCCGCGCAGCGCGCCGTAAATGTGGATCGAGCCGCCGGCGACGACTTCGGCGCCCGAGGCGACCGACCCGATGATCGTCACGTCCCCTTCGGGGAAGAACAGCGACTGGCCGGAGCGCACCGGCTGGGTAACGACGATCGATGGCGTCGCCTTGGTGGCAAGCGGTTCTGCCGTGATCACGGTTTCCGCGGCTGCTTCCGCTTCCGGCGTCTCGCTCTTTTCGGCCTGTTCCGCCATCTTGGCTTCGTAGTCCGCCGCCGGGCGACCGTCGGTCATCGCGGGAGGAAGGTCAGCGCCGAGCAGAGACTGGCGCGCGCCTTCGATGCCCATGATGCGCACATTGCGCTTGCCGAGCTGGTCGACGAGTTCGCGCAGTTGCGACCGGTCGATATCAAGGCCGTCGACATCAAGCACGACCGGGCGCCGCAGGAAGAAACCGGCGGAGCGGGAGGCGAGATGGTCGAGGCGGGTGAGCCAATCCTCGAGCGGAAGCTCGGGGGTCAGCGCTAGCGCAAGGAAGGATCGCCCCTTGAGGCGGATCGGCCGGGATTCGGTTAACACATCATTCATCTTGGTAAATTTTCCGTTGCTTCGGTGTATCGATCAAATGGTTAACAAATGGTTAATTCGGCAATGCGAAGCTTAATGAGGCGGCGCTGAGGACCGGTCGCCGGCCGCTGGAAAACAAGGAAAATCGGGTGGCCGAAAAAGCCGCTCTTTTGCCCATCGTCGCCTTGGCTTCGGCCGATCAGACCCTGCGCCCGGCGCCGAGCGACGCAGAAAGCCTCGATACGGCAAGAGCGATTCGTCCGGGCTCATGAGGGGAGTTGACATTGGAACGCTAAAATAAGAACATAACAAGAACAAAGCGGAGGTTCCCATGAGTCGGATGGAGACCATGACCCACACGGAAGAAGTGATCGAACGCGCCATGGCCGCCGTTGCGGCCGCCCGAAAGAAGCGGGAACGCGAGGCCGAATGGCGCAAGCGCACCTTCGGCCGCATCGACATGGCGCCGCCGTTGCCGCGGCTGAAGCGTGGCGGTGTCCAGCTTTCGCTTCGGCTCGACGGTTCCGCACGCTGATGAAGGAGCGGGCCGCTCAAGGCCCGGCAGCTGGATGACGGGCGAAGCGAGTCGAAGCTTCGAGAGGAATGAACATGAGGCATCGTCGAAGCATCGACCTGATGCCGCGCGAAGACGCCGCCGATGACGGGGCGACCCTGGAACTCTTGCCGGAATGGTACGTGCTCGTGGCGAAATGCGGGAAATGCCGCCACCGGGGGCGGATCGATCGCCGGCTTGTTGCAAACAGGCGCGGATGGGGCGTCTCTCTCAATTCCATCGGGCCGGCGCTGAAATGCGTACGCTGCGGCAACAGGGAAGGGAACAAACTGCTTCTTGGCCGGTTGCCCCGGGACTAATGGTGGTGCGGGCAGAAAGCGTGGCGGGGGCAGATGGGTTTGCCGTGAGTGCACGAAGTGCGCTCTTAGTCACATAGAGGGTGAATCTCCGTTCTTTGTAGTATAGAATCGGTATTTGTCGATACGTCGTGGATTTGCATGGCGTTGATGTCGATCATATATTGATTGTTAATGAAATTTATCAAGCGTGATGCGCTGAAATTAGCGTGGATTCGGAACAAATTATTATTCCTTTCGTTGATGTGGTGATCAAACGAAAGGACTAGATCATGAAGAAGCTTATAATCGCCGCGGCTGTTGTTTCTTTGATGGCAGGATCCGCATTTGCTGAGGATGCCAACCAGAAAGCCGGCACGGCCGCAGGTATCGTTGGCGGCGCGACGGCGGGTGCCGTCGTCGGCGGGCCGATCGGTGCCGGTGTGGGTGCCGTGGTCGGTGGCGCGCTCGGTGGAGCGCTGACGCCGCCGCCGCCGGAAGTCATCACCTATGTCGAACAGCAACCCGCACCGCCTTCGGTCGTCGTGCAGGAGCAGGTGGTGATCGGTAAACCCATCCCGCAAGCCGTCGTCCTGACGCCCGTACCCGATAATCCGCGCTACGCCTATGCGGTCGTAAACGAGCACCGCGTGATCGTCGAGCCGCAGTCGAGAACGGTGGTCCAGGTCATCAACTGACCGTAGGCGGTCTTCATACCGTAGTCTCTCAGGGAGGGGTGGCGTTCCGCGCCGCCCCTTGCTTTTGCCCAGCTATCGTAAGGCGAGGCATCAAGTGCCCTTGAGCGCTTCATACAGCGGGATCGGTCGTGTCGATTGGTTCAACCTGATAAACTGCTGGCCGGATTTCATCGGCGGGGAGCACGTCATGGGAGCTGTCGCGCATGAAGACTGGCCGATCGAGATGTGGCGCCCGGGGGTTGAGACCCGCATGCTCATCTCCGCGCTCAATGGCGCTTCCGGATTGTGCCTGTTCGAACAATGGATCGCGCCCGGCGCCGGCGCGCCCACCCATAGCCATCCCGTCGAAGAGGTGCTGACGGTGGTGGCGGGGCAGGCGGAAATGTGGATCGACGACGAACGTTTCATCCTCACCAGCAATCAATCGCTGATCGTGCCGAAATTGCGTCGGCACGGGTTTGCAAATGTCGGCGGCGAAACGCTCCACATTCGCGCTGTGCTCGCATCCGCAGCCTTCGAGGCAAGCTTTGACGATGCAGCGGAAGCGACCAGGCGCTGGGCAGCCGCGCCGGTGCAGGGATAGGTCGGCACCTCCCATAAGCCACCACCCGAACTTCGGGCAAAGCCGTCGTGTCCGGCAGCGACCGGCTATCGAGGCTCGTGGCCTTCTTTCCCGAAAAGCTCGCACGCGTGTTTCTCACGCCGAGGGACGCACGGCGCCGAGGATGAAAATATACGCGCGAAACAACTAATATAAATCTCGAATTATATTGCCAGTATTTCGAGTATTTATTCGGTATTGCTTTACGAGTTTATATAAATACAGTCCGCATAGAAGTGTCGATATTTCCGTGGCAAAGTATTCTTGAAAATTGTTTGAAGGGGAGTGATCGCATGGCGAGGATCGTAGGTTCCTATGGGAACGACGTTTTGAAGGGTACCGCGGAAAGCGACCGCATCTGGGGGCTTTTCGGCGCCGACACGATCGACGGCGGCGCTGGCGATGATTTCGTCAGCGGCGGCGGCGGGCGCGATACCCTGATAAGCTCGAGCGGCTACGATCGGCTCGACGGCGGTGCCGACGACGACCAGATCGTGCTGAACGGGACCGGCGGTGCGGTCACCGGAGGGGCCGGCTATGATGGTCTCGTGGTCGATTTCTCACAAACCTCCGAGCGCATGGTGTTCAACGGCGGGTCCGGCCACGGTTATGTCGGAGATCCTGCGCTCGCCGGGCGCCACGTCTTCTTCCACGATATCGAGTGGTTGCGGGTGCTTGCCGGCAGCGGCGACGACCGGATCGCCGGCACCGCCTCAGGCGACAACATCTCGACGGGCGCCGGCAACGATGTCGTCTACGCCGGTGGCGGAAACGATCTCATAACCAACAGCGGCGGTCACGATCGTCTCAATGGCGGCGCCGGCAACGACCGCTTCGTTCTCATCGGTACCGGCAGCACCGTCTCCGGCGGCAGCGGCACCGATACGCTGGCTATCGATCTCGTCGCCGCCAAAGCCCCCGTCGTCTTCAACCTGCAAAACGGCCACGGCATCATCGGTCATCAGACATCGGGCGAGCGCCATATCTTCGTCACCTATGACGGCATCGAAAAGATCGAAGTGACGACGGGAAGCGGCAACGACCGGATCCTGGGGAGTACGCTTTCCGATGTCATCCAGACCGGCGGCGGCAACGACTTCGTCGACGCGGGTGTCGGCGACGATACGATCATCGACGGGCTCGGCGCCAATCGCCTGTTTGGCGGCGACGGCCGCGATCAGATCACCTCGACGCTGTATTCGGCAGAAATCGACGGTGGGGCGGGCCAGGACTGGTTATGGATCAAGGAAACGCAGCGCACGAGCGACCTGACGGTCGACTTCTCCGCCGGAGGGGCCTCGACCGGCACCGTCATTAGCGGCATCGAGGAGGCGAGCCTCATGCTCGGCAGCGGCAACGATCGGGTGATCGCCGGCGATCTGACCTATCTCGTGGTCGAGGCCGGCGCTGGAAACGATCACCTCGAGGGCGGCGCCGGAGGGGATGCGCTCTATGGCGAAGACGGCAATGATTACATTCACGGGGGTGCCGGAAACGACTCGATCGTCACGGGCGCCGGTGACGATGTGGCCTATGGCGGCGACGGAATGGACACGCTAGCCAATACCGGCGGCAGCGACGTGCTCGATGGCGGCGCCGGAGACGACTGGCTGCAGGACACCTTCCCCGGCGGTGGCAGCCTCGGTGTTGCGTCGATCCTGCGCGGCGGCGCGGGCAACGACACGATCAATGCCCGCTACGTCGGCGAGGTCGATGGCGGTGAAGGCCGGGACCTCCTGAACCTCAACTATGGCGGCCTGCCGGAGGCGATGGACTTCGACGCGGCACGGGGTGTCACCCATACCGGCCTGACGTTCACCGGTATCGAATATTTCAACGTTTCGAGCGGGGGCTACGACGACGTACTGCGCGGCGGCGACGACAACGACACTTTTTACGCCTCGAGCGGCAACGATATCCTCGAGGGGCGCGGCGGGGATGACAAGCTGACGGGCGCGTCGGAAAACGACCAGCTCTTCGGCGGCGACGGGGCGGATTTCCTCGATGGAGGGTCCGAGAACGACCTATTGAGCGGCGGTAACGGCAGTGATGTGCTGACGGGGGGCCGCGGCGCGGACACCTTTTACTGGTCGTCGGAAACCTCCGGCGAGGTGGGCCTCGATCGCATTCTCGATTTCGATGGCCGGCAGGGTGACCGCATCGCCTTTTCCCACGAGGCCCAGGACACAACGGGTATTCACAGCTATGCGGATTTCCTTGCCGCAGCGCGCGACACGGCCGATGGCGTGTTCGTCTCCTTCAATGGCTCGGAAACCGAAGGCATTCTGATCGAGGATAGCTCGCTCTCGGTTCTCTCCGAAAGCGATCTCGTCTTCGGCTGAGGCCTCGTTCGTCAGGCCTCCGGAGCTGCGCCTTCGTCTTGGCGCGCGGCATTGATCGTCTCCGTGGTCAGGTGCCCATCGATGAGATGAAGGCGCCGGTCCATGCGCGCGGCCATATCCAGGTCATGAGTGACCGCGACCACGGTCTTGCCCTCTTCGCGCACCAGCGTTTCCAGGATCCTGAAGACCTGCTCGGAGCTCGTGCTGTCGAGACTGCCGGTCGGTTCGTCGGCGAGGATCAGCGGCGGGTCGTTGGCGAGTGCACGGGCGACCGCCACGCGCTGGCGCTGGCCGCCCGAGAGCTGATCGGGCCGCTTGTCGAGGTGATCGGCAAGCCCGAGTGCCGCAAGCAGCTCGCTTGCCTTCCCACGCATCTCGCTCCGGCCGAGGCGGCCGAGCTTGCGCATGGGAATTTCGACGTTCTCGCGGGCGGTAAATTCGGGCAACAGGAAGTGGAACTGGAAGACGAATCCGATATTGGCGAGCCGCGTGGCTGCCCGTTCGTTCTCGTCCATTCGCTCCGTGTCGCGACCGCGGATCATAAGCGTGCCACCCGTCGGCCGGTCGAGCAGGCCGAGCAGATAGAGGAGCGACGACTTGCCGGAACCGGAGGGGCCGGTGACAGCGACGAATTCCCGCTCGCCGATGGTGAGCGATATGTCCTTCACCAGCGTGACAGGTACGGTCTCCCTGAGGATCCGCGTCAAATCCTTGGTTTCGATCAGCGTGCTCATGTCGCGCCCCGGATGATATCGACGGGATTTGCCCGGGCCGCGCGCCGCGCCGGCAGGTAGCCGGCAACCGCTGCCGATCCGAGCGCGAAAGCGGCGGCGATCAGATAGTGCAACATGCTCCAGGCGATCGGTAGCCGGGTCATCTCCTGGCCGGTGGCGGCGAGCTCGAAGCGGACGAGCGAAAGGCCATAGATCATTGCCAAGCCGAACGCCCAGCCGACAAGCGTGCCGACTGTCGCGATCGCCACGCCTTCGAGCACGAAGAGGATGCGCATGTCGGTCTCGGTGAAGCCGAGCGATTTCATGATGGCGATGTCGCGCGCCTTCTCGTGCGTGATCGTCGAGATGATGTTGAAGATACCGAAGCCGGCGACCAGCATGATCGCAGCGACGACCGTGTACATGATGACGTTGCGCACGACGAGCGCCTCGAGGATCGACTCGTTGGCCTCCTGCCAGGCGATCGCCTTGTAGCCGAGTTCCGCCTCGATACGCCGGGCGACGGTCGGGGCGGCGTTCGGATCGTCGAGCTTGATGTTGATCACGTTGATCGCGTTGGGCCGGGCTGAGAGGATTTGGGCGTTTTTCTGCAGCACATAGGCCTCGCCCTCGTCGCGCGCCGTCGTGCCGGTGTGGAAGAGGCCGACGATCTTGAAGCGGCGGCTGAGCCCTTCCGAAGAGACGGCGGTGATCGTGTCGCCGATCTTGGCACCGAGCCGGGAGGCCATGGTATCGCCGATCACCACATTGTTGCCGCCGGCGGCAAGGGCGGCGAAGCTGCCCGCCCTGAAATCTCCGATGATCGGCGAGACCCGCGGCTCCGCCTGCGGATCGATGCCGATGACGGCGGCGCCGACCTCCTGACCGGAATAGCGAAGGACGCCCTGCGCCCTGAGGGTGGCTGCAAAGCGGCCGGGGATCCAGCCGTCGAGCCAGGAGAGCGCTGCCGTTGGGTTGATGATGCCGCGGCGGTCGTCGCGTGGCCTGAGGCCGGAAATGGCCGCGGCACTAAACAGGTCTTCCGCCGGCTGGCGGCGCGCCGTGCGTTGCTCGTCGGTCACCTGCACATGGGGCATCGTGTCGACGAGCTGGCGAACGAAGTCGTCCTGGCCGCCCTGCATCAGCGCTGCCATGGCGATGGAGAAGCCGACGCCGACCGCCACGCCCAGCATCGCGACGATCGTCTGTCGGCCTCGGCCGGTGATGTGCGTCAGTGCGATGTCGAGGATGAGGCGCATGGCGGGCTCATTTCTCCGGCGAAGGGGTGGCCTTCACCCGCGTGCCATCGGCAAGACCGGTCGGGAAGGGCGAGACGACGCGCGCGTCGTCTTTGAGGCCGGAGAGGACTTCGACGCCGTCGGCGCCGCGGATGCCCGTTTTCAGTTCTCGGATCCGTGCGCGATTGCCGTCGATCACGGCGGCCTTCGCTCCTTCCAGCGCCACGGTCGGGATGATCAAGGCGCCATTGGCGACCCGCACGATGATGTTGACGTCGGTCGACATGCCGATCCGAAGCGGCGTGTCGTCGGGCAGCCGAAAGCGCACGCGATAGGTCTTCGTTACCGGATCACCCTTGGGCGTGATGCTGTCGACCGTCGCTTCCAGCTTGCGGTCGGGGAAGGCATCCGATCGGAGCAGCGCCTTCTGGCCGACTTCGACGCGCGGGATATCCTCTTCGTTGACGTCGGCGGTGACGATCAGCGGTTTCGGCTCTCCGACCCAGAAGAGCACCGTGCCGAGATCCGCGACCTCGCCGATCTCGCCGTCCTGCCTGAGTACCTGGCCGGCGCTCGGTGCGCGCAGCACATAGGTCGCGAGCCGCGCCTGGCGGCCGGCGACGAGCGCTTCGAGCTGGCCGAGTTCGCTGCGCGCCCGGTCGACTTCCTGTTCGCTGATCGTGCTGCGTTCGGCGAGCGCCAGCTTGCGCCGATATTCCTCCTGCGCCAGCGTCAGCCGCGCCTGTAGTTCGCCAAGCGCCGCCCGTGCCTCGGTGTCGTCGAGGCGGGCGAGCACGTCACCCTTGGCGACACGCTGTCCCTCGCAATTGCACTGCTCGACGATGCGCTCGGCGACCGTCGGGGTGACTTTCGCCCAGGTGCGCGGCTCCACCACGCCATCCGCATAGATGATCTCCGCCGCATCGCCGCGTTTCGGCGAAATGACGGAGACGGGAACCGGGCGAAGAAAATACCAGGCGCTTGCCGCACCGACGGCAACGACAACGGCCGCTCCGATTGCATAACGAGTGAGCCGCACGAGACGCTCCTTGAACGCTTCCAATCCGTTCTGTATAAATAGACCGACGGTCGGTTTGTTTCAAGGCTGCCGATTTCCTCGACCTTCAGGAGCATCGTGGACCGCGCCGCAAACCCGTGCTAAGCCGCCGTTCTGGGAGCGCTCATGGTCAGAACGAAGAAATCGCCGGAAGTCCGATCGAACGAGTTGATCGATTGCGCCGAGCGCTTGTTCTTTCTGCACGGCTACGAGAATACGACGGTCAACGACGTCATCCGCGAGGCCAATCTATCCAAGGGCGCCTTCTACCACTATTTCGTCTCGAAGGAGGCCTTGCTGGAGGCGGTCGCGACCCGCCTGGCTGAGCGGAACTTGAAGGAATTGCAGCCGCTTTTCGAAGATCCGTCGCTCGATGCAGTCGGCCAGCTGAATGCTCTTTTTGCCGGCTCGCGGCGGCTGAAGCTCGACATGGCGCCGCAGCTGAAGAACAGCTTCAACGCCCTCTTCAAGCCCGAAAATGTCGCGCTCTATCACCGTATCGACGAGGCGCTGATGGCCGTCAGCCTACCGCTGGTCGCCGAAATGCTGCGGCGTGGGCACGCGGACGGAACGCTCGATGCGCCCGATCCGGAAGCTTCCGCCCTGATGTTGCTGCAACTGCGGCTGAGTGTCGCCAAAGTGATGCACAAGGCCTTGCAGCGACAGGAGGCCGGCGACCTCGACGGCGCGGCTGCGATGCTCGACGGCTGGATGCGAACCTACGGCACCGCCATCGAGCGCTTTCTGAAGCTCCCGGATGGAACGATCGAAGTGACCGAACCGGGTTTCTCCCGCGCTTTCCTTGAGGCATAGCCGACGGTTCGGTAGCCGGCTCGCGCGTCATTGCCTGCCGCGGCGGCAGGGATCAAAGCGCTCCGTCGATCGCGCCGCTGTTGCGCTCGCCTGTGTTCGTCGGAGACGGAAAGAGCTGGGAGCCAAAGGCGCCCTGGCTGCTGATCTCGGGGAAGCTGACGTCTGCGATTTCGAAATCGGGCATGAGCGCAAGCATCGGCAAGATCCGTTCGAAAACCGCGCCGCCCAGCGGTGCTGCATTCCAGCCGGAGGTGCGGAAGCCATAGGTCTCCTTCAGACCCTTGGGCTCGTCGAGCAAAGTGAGAAGCAGATAGCGCGGATTGTCGACGGGAACGACGCCCATGAAGGATGTGATGTTCAGCTCCTTCGAGTAGCGCCCGCTGACCACCTTTTCGGCGGTGCCGGTCTTGCCGCCTATGAAATAGCCTTTGACCTCCGCCTTCTTTGCCGAGCCGGTCTTGGCGTTGAGCCGCAGCAGATAGCGCAGCGCCTCGCCGGTCTCCGGCTTGATCAGATTGCGCGCGATGATGCGTTCGTCGAGCGCCGCACCCTTGATCAGAGTTGGCCTTATAAGGCGCCCACCGTTGACGAGCGCCGCCACCGCGATGCTCGCCTGCAGCGGCGTCACGGCGATGCCGTGGCCGTAGGAGGCGGTCGCCGTTTCGATCTCGCCCCAGCGTCGCGGCAATTGTGGATGGGCGCTTTCGGGCAGTTCCGTCGTCAGCCGCGACATCTGCCCGAAGCGCGTCAGGAATGCCTGCAGGTTCTCCGGGCCGACGGATATCGCCATTTTCGCCATCGAGATGTTTGACGAATAGATGAAGGCCTCCGGCACCGTCAGTGGTCGATGCTGGCCGCGGTAGTCGTTGATGCGGAAGCGGCCGAAGGCGAGCGGCTTGCTGGCGTCGATGACGGAGCGGAGCGTGAACTGGCCGGAATCGAGCGCCATGGCCGTCGTCAGTGCCTTGAAGGTCGAGCCCATCTCGAAGGTGGCGGCGGCGATGCGGTTGATACGGTCGGGCTTCAGCGCGTCCACCGGCAGGTTCGGGTCGAAATCCGGGTAAGAAACGAGCGCCAGGATCTCGCCATTGGTGACGTCGAGCACCAGGCCGGCTCCGGCCTTGGCGCTGAACTTGGCGATCGCCTTGCGCAACTCGACCTCGAGCGCATGCTGGATGCGGATATCGAGCGTCGTGCTCACCGGCTCGAGGTTGCGATGGGAGAGATCCATGCCGCTCTGGCGCAGCACCTCCAGCCCCTGGCCCTCGATCCAGCGCTCGATGCCGGCGATGCCAATATTGTCGATATCGACCGCGCCGAGCACGTGGGCGGCAAGCGTGCCGTTGGGATAGAAGCGCTGTTTCTCGCGCTGGAAGCCGATCGCTGGAAGGCCGGCGTTCCAGACGGCCTGCTCTTCAGCCGGCGTCACCTGCCGCTTGATCCAGGCAAACGCCGCACCGCTCTTCAGCCGACGATAGAGGTCGCGCCCGTCGAGATCAGGGAAGATCGCTGTCAGCTTCTCGACTGCCTCGTCCACATCGACGATCAGTCGAGGCTCGGCGTAGAGCCCGGAACTCGGCACGTCGATCGCCAGCAAATTGCCGTTGCGGTCAAGGATCGAGGGACGGCCGAGCGACGGCGGCGGCGGTATGTAGCCGGTGCGCTCGTAGTCGGCGGCGCCGAGCTGGACGAGACGCGCGAGCATGAGGCCGAAGACGAGCGCGAAGGCGCCGATGACGAGGAGGAGGCGGCCGCGGGGATCCGGCCGGAGCTGAACCTTGCGTGCCATTTCAATAAAGTCCGTTGCTGTTGGTGAGAAGCTTCGCCCGCTGTTCGGGCGTAAGATCCGCATCGGCCCTGGCCGATGTGCTCGCCGTCTCGAAGCCGTCGATGACCGGGCAGCCGCCGGCGCAGGGGGCAGTGCCCGGCTTGAAGGATTCGAGAATGGCACCCGGCGTGCCCGCCGGGACCGGCTGGCCGCTCTTCCGGTCGATCGCCTCGACCATCATGCCTGTTGGCGCGTGGAAATCGGCCGCGGCCCGCCCCGCAAGAGCCACCTTCATGAAATCGATGAAAATGGGTGCGGCGAGGCCGCCGCCGGTTTCGCCGTAGCCCATGGGCTTCGGCGTGTCGTAGCCGAGGAAGACACCGGTGACGATATCGGGCGTGTAGCCGACGAACCAGACGTCCTTCTCGTCATTGGTGGTGCCGGTCTTTCCGGCGATCGGCACGCCGAGCGAGCCGACATTTCGAGCGGTGCCACGTTCGACAACGCCGCGCAGCATCGAAGTGACCTGATAGGCTGTCATCGGATCGAGCACGTAGTCGCGGTCGTCCACGGGCATGGGCTCTTCCTGGCCGGTCCAGTCGGAGGCGTTGCAAGCGTCGCACTTGCGCTGGTCGTGGCGAAAGATCGTGCGGCCGTAACGATCCTGGACGCGATCGACCATCGAAGGCGTGACGGCCCTGCCGCCATTGGCGATGACCGCATAGGCCGAGACCAGCCTGAGCAGCGTCGTTTCGCCGGCGCCGAGCGACATCGGCAGGTAAGGCTTCAGCTCGTCATAGATGCCGAAACGCTTGCCGTAGTCGGCGACCAGATCCATGCCGAGATGGCGGGCAAGGCGCACGGTCATCAGGTTGCGGCTGTTTTCGAGCCCGACGCGCAGCGTCGATGGACCGCTGAAGCGACCGTCGTAGTTCTTCGGTTTCCACACTCGCCCGGCGCCATCGGCAAGGGCGATCGGCGCATCCATCACCAGCGTCGTCGGCGCATAGCCGTTGTCGAGGGCGGCGGCATAGACGAAGGGCTTGAACGACGAGCCCGGCTGGCGATAGGCCTGGGTTGCGCGGTTGAATTCCGACTGGGCATAGGAAAAACCACCGGCGACCGCCAGCACCCGGCCGGTGTTCGGGTCCATGGAAACGAGCGCGCCCTGCACGAGCGGCGGCTGCCGGAGCAAGTAGCCGTCGCCCGCCTTTTCCACATAGACGACGTCGCCGGGCGCCAGAGCCCCGTCGGGTCCCGCGGCGCAGCCCCGCTTTGCCTTGGCCGAGCGGCAGAGCGCCCAGGCCATGCCCGGCCGGCCAAGGCGGATCGTCTCGTTGATGCCGAGAGCACCGCTTCGTGCCGCGGCCGTCGGCCTTAGCCCGATCTCTGCTCCATCCTTGTCGGTCGCCAGCACCACGCCGAGCCGCCATTCCGGCACGTCGGCGAGCGGCTGGAGCCTGGCAAGCGCCGGCGCCCAGTTTCCGCTCGAAGGGAGCCTGGTGACGGGGCCGCGGTAGCCCTTTGCCTGGTCATAGGCGACGAGGCCTTTGCGCAACGCCGTCATGGCGGCGGCCTGCAATCGCGGATCGAGCGTCGTGCGCACGGAGAAGCCGGCCGTATAAAGGGCAGCATCGCCGTATCGGGCGCTGAGCTGGCGGCGGACGTCCTCGGTGAAATAGTCGGAACTGGCGACCGCGGGCGATTGTTGGCGTTGCCTGACGCCGAGTGAGGAAGAGGATGCCTTGGCGGCGGCGGCGGTGTCTATGACGCCGTTCTGCCGCATCTGGTCGATCACCCAGTTGCGGCGGCCGGTTGCCCGCTCCGCCTGGCGGTCCGGGTCGTAATTGTTGGGCGCCTTCGGCAGGGCTGCGAGGAAGGCTGCCTCCGCGACCGAGAGCTCGCTGACCGGCTTGTCGAAATAGGTGAGCGCTGCCTGCGCCACGCCATAGGCACCGCGCCCGAGATAGATGTCGTTGAGATAGAGTTCGAGGATGCGGTCCTTGGAATAGGTCTGGTCGATCCGCAGCGAAAGGATCGCCTCACGCAGCTTGCGCTCCACAGTCCGGTCCGAAGTCAGCAGGAAATTCTTGGCGATCTGCTGCGTGATCGTCGAGCCGCCGATCATGCGGCGACCGGAGCCGTAGTTGGCGAGATTGGCAAAGAGCGCCGTGCCGATGCTCGCAACGTCGATGCCGGGATGGGTGTAGAAGTTCTTGTCCTCGGCGGAGAGGAACGCCTGGCGCACGCGTGCGGGGATGGTGGCGATGGGCAGGAACAGCCGGCGTTCCCGCGCGAGTTCCGCGACCATCGTGCCGTCGGCGGCATAGAGGCGGCTGGTCACCGCCGGCTCCCAGTTGGCGAGCGTGCGGTGATCGGGCAGGTGTCTCGTCAGGGCTGCGACGAGCGAGGCGGCGGCCAGCGCGACGACGACAGTAAGATTGAGGCATGTGCCGAGCAGATTTACGAGGAGCTTCATAACGGGCAGAGCGGACCTTCATGGCAGCAGGCAGCGTCGCCGACACAGGTGTTCGTGCGGCGGGCAGCGCATGCGGAGCGGAGTATTGGGGTGCGCCTACGTCCGCGGACGTTGGCTCGGTGACGGTGCCTGCGGCCGCTAGGGCCAGATGAAACGGCGCATGGATCAGGTCTCCGAAAGCGGTGCGGCTGACCGCGCCTTTCCTGAGTTGGCGACTTCCGGGCAACGGCACGCACCGCCGATAAAGTTCACCGTAAAGGGATTGTGCTTACGCAACAAACCACGTTTATTTGCGAGACCCATTAGGTGAGTTAAGGCATTCATGGTCAGGCCATATCTTCCGCTCAATGCGCTGCGCGCTTTCGAAGCCTCGGCGCGGCATCTGAGCTTTACGCGCGCGGCAATCGAGCTCTGCGTTACGCAAGCCGCGGTCAGCCATCAGGTCAAGCTTCTCGAAAACCGCCTGAACGTGACCCTGTTCAAGCGGCTGCCGCGCGGACTGATGATCACGGCGGAGGGCGAGGCGTTGCTGCCGGTTCTGCGCGATAGCTTCGACCGGATGGCGGACATGCTCGACCGCTTCGAGGCGGGGCATATTCGCGAAGTGCTGATGATCGGCGCCGTCGGCACGTTTGCGGTCGGTTGGCTGCTGCCGCGGCTCGCGGATTTCCAGGCGAAGTATCCCTTTGTCGACGTTCGCCTCTCCACCAACAACAACCGCGTCGACATGGCGGCCGAGGGGCTGGATTTCGCTATCCGCTTCGGCGGCGGCTCCTGGCACAATATCGAGGCGACGCGGCTCTTCGAGGCGCCGCTATCCGTGCTTTGCATCCCCGAGATCGCCGAGCGGCTGAAGACGCCGGCCGATCTGCTCGACGAAACGCTGCTCCGGTCCTATCGGGCCGACGAGTGGGTGACCTGGTTCGATGCAGCCGGCATCGCCTATCCGGCGCCCCTGCTCAAGGGCATCGTCTTCGATAGTTCGCTGGCGATGATGGAGGCAGCGGCCCAGGGGATCGGCGTGGCGCTGGCGCCACCACTGATGTTCTCGCGGCTGCTGTCGAACGGCACGATGCGCCAGCCCTTCGACGTTCACACCTCGATGGGAAGCTACTGGCTGACGCGGCTGAAATCGCGTCCCGTCACGCCGGCGATGACCGCCTTCCACGATTGGCTCGCTGCGGCGGCCGAGCAGGAGGCAGCGGCCTTGCCGGCCACGCCCGACGTTATCGCAGGCTGAACGTCCGCCACAGGGCCGTGCAGCGCAAGCTGCGCCTCAACCGGGTCCCGCGGCGGCGCGTCTTGATGACCAAATAATTCTAATGCCTGCCACCAATTCTAATGATGGCCACGACCCACGGCTTTTATCCGTTCACTCGGACGATTTTGCCGTCGAGCACTCGTACACCGTGCGCCCGCTTTGGGCATCGACGCCGGCGAGGCTCACCTCATAGCCCCAGAGATGGCGGATATGGCGCATCGTCGCGTCGCGGCTGCCCTCGTCGAGCAGGATACCGTGCTTGACATTGTGCTGCAGCCGCAATTGCCGGTCACCGAGCAGATCGACGTCCATCACCTGGATGTCCGGCTGGTTGGCAGCAACGTCGTAGCTGTTGGCGAGCGCCGAACGGACCGCGGAATAGCCGCGCTCGTTGTGGATCGAGGCAACCTCGACGAAACGATCCGACGAGCGATCGGAGAGCTGGAACAGCCGGAACTTGCGCATCACCGCCGGGCTCAGATACTGCAGGATGAAGGACTCGTCGCGATGGTTCGCCCAGGCGTCACGCAGCGTTTCCATCCAGTCGCCGTTGCCGGCGAAAGACGGGAACCAGTCGCGGTCTTCCTCCGTCGGTTCGGTGGCAATCCGCTGGATATCCTGCATCATCGCAAAGCCGAGCGCGTAGGGGTTGATGCCCGGGTAGCGCCGGTCGTTGAAATCCGGCTGGAATACGACGTTGGAATGGCTCTGCAACAGTTCCAGCATGTGACCTTCGCCAATCCTGCCCTGGTCGTAGAGGCGGTTGATGATGGTGTAGTGCACGAAGGTGGCGCAGCCCTCGTTCATGACCTTCGTCTGGCGCTGCGGCGAAAAATATTGCGCGATGACACGCACGATCCTGAGCAGCTCGCGCTGCCAGGGCTCCAGGATCAGGCTGTGTTTTTCGAGAAAATAGAGCAGGTTCTCTTCGGGCAGGTTGAGCACCTTCTTGCGCTCCGAAGCGTCGCGCTCGGCCTCGGCCGGATCACGGCTCTCGGCGACCTGCGGCAGGGTCCGCCAGAGGTCGCTATAGGTCTGCTCCTCATATTCCAGCCGCTCGCGCGCCCTTTCGCGCACCTTTTCAGAGGAGAGGCGTGGCGGGCGGCGGTAGCGGAAGACGCCCTGGTCCATCAGCGCATGGGCGGAATCGAGAATGGCTTCGACGGCGGCAGTGCCGTGCCGCTCCTCGCATTTGGTCACGTATTTCTTGGCGAAATCCATATAGCTCAGGATCGCGCCGGCATCGGTCCACTGGCGAAAGAGATAGTTGTTCTTGAAGAAGTGGTTATGGCCGAAAGCGGCATGCGCGGTCACCAGCGCCTGCATCGCCATGGTGTTTTCTTCCATGAGATAGGTGATGCAGGGATTGGAATTGATCACCAGCTCATAGGCAAGACCGCGGTGGCCCTTACGGTAGTGATGCTCCTCATAGGCAAAGCGCTTGCCGAAGGACCAGTGCTGGTACATGAGCGGCATGCCGACCGAGGAATAGGCGTCGAGCATCTGTTCGGAGGTGATGATCTCCAACTGGTTCGGGTAGACGCTGAGGCCCATTTCTTCGAGCGCGACCTGCTCGATCGCGTCGTAAGCACGCGACAGCGTCGCAAAATTCCAGTCGGACCCCTGGAACAGGAGACCTGAGGTCGTGCGTCGTGCCATCCGGTCTCCCCCTCACTTCCGGGTGCGTGCGGCCGGCTGCCGGGCAAAAAGCCTGCGGAAGACCGGGTAGATGTCGGCGGGCTTGGCGATCCGGGTCATCTGGAAATTCGACTTCTCGCCGTCCACCGTGCGATAGGCGCGCCAGAGCGCGGTGCCGTTGTCCGTCGAGCCGAAGATTTCCGTCTCGCGCTCGTCGATGATCTCGACATAGGCATAGTACTGGCAGAGCTTCGTGAGTTTTTCCCGCAGCAGTGCCGCACAATGTTCGCTGTCGCCAATGATGTTGTCGCCGTCGGAGGCCTGGGCCGCATAGATGTTCCAGATCTGCGAGGGGTAGCGGTCCTCGACGATCCTGATCATCTCTTCGAGCGCGGTCGATACGATCGTGCCGCCGCTCTGGGTGCTGTAGAAGAAGGTCTCCTCGTCGACTTCGCGCGCCTCGTCCGTATGGCGGATGAAGACGATGTCGATGCGTTCGTAGCGCCGTTTCAAAAACAGGTGCAGAAGCACGAAGAAGCGTTTGGCGAGGTCCTTCTCGCGCTCGCCCATGGAGGCCGAGACGTCCATCAGGCAGAACATCACGGCGTTGGCGTTCGGCAGCGGCTGCTGCTCAAAGCGGTTGAAGCGGATGTCGACCGGATCGACGTAAGGGATGCGCCGCCGCTTCTTCTCGATCCTTTCCAGCTCGACCCGCAGTTCCTTGAGCCTCTGTCGGCTCTTCGCCGTCGGCTCCGGCTCCACTTCCAGTTGCGCGATCTCGTCGGTGACCGCGGTCAGTTCCTTCTCCTTCGGCCGGTGCAGCGCCAGGCGCCGGCCAAAACTGTTGCGCATCGTGCGCCCGACATTGATGTTCGTCGGCGTTCCCGCCGTGGCGAAGCCGGCGCGGCGGGGCTTGAAGGTGATCGTTTCCTTGAGGCTGAGCTTGACCATGTCGGGGAGCTCCAGATCCTCGAAAAACAGGTCCAGTACTTCCTCGCGCGACAGGATGAACTGGAAATCATCGTCGCTTTCGCCGGTTCCGGGCTTGCCCTTGCCGCCGCCACCGCCGCCCGCTTCCGGTTTCGGCAGGCGGTCGCCTGCCGAAAACTCCTTGTTGCCGGGAAGCACGTAGTTGCGTTCGCCGGAGCCACGGGACGGCTGGAACGTGGGCTCGCTGGCACCATCAGTCGGCATCGGCACGCCATGCGCGGCGTCGACGTCGATGATCCTGTCCGACTTGACCTGATCCTTGATGACCCGCTTGAGCTCTTCGCGGGCCCGCTTCAGAAAGCGTTGTCGATTGCCGAGGCTCTTATCCTTCGGATTGAGCCGCCGGTCGATGAAATTCGGCATATACCAATCCCCTGCTTCGGCATCGTCAGCCCGCCTTGTTGACCCGCATATACCAATCGACCAGCCGCCGGACCTGACGCTCCGTATAGCCGCGTTCCGTCATGCGTTGGACGAACTCGGCGTGTTGCTTCTCGGATGCGCTGTCCTTCTTCGAGCCGAAGCTGATGACCGGAAGCAGGTCTTCGACCTGGCCGAACATGCGCTTCTCGATCACGTCGCGAAGCTTTTCGTAGCTCGTCCAGGAGGGGTTGCGCCCATGGTTCTTGGCGCGGGCGCGCAGGGTGAACTTGACGACCTCGTTGCGGAAGTCCTTGGGATTGGCGATGCCGGCCGGCTTTTCGATCTGCGACAGTTCGCTGTCGAGGATCTCCCGGTTGAGGATTTGTCCGGTATCCGGGTCCTTGAAGTCCTGATCTTCGAGCCAGGCGTCGGCATAGGCGATGTAACGGTCGAACAGGTTCTGGCCGTATTCGCTGTAGGATTCGAGATAGGCCTTCTGGATTTCGTGGCCGATGAATTCGGCATAGCGCGATGCCAGCTCGGACTTGATGAAGTCGAGGTAGCTCGCTTCGGTCTCCTTCGGGAACTGTTCGCGGCGGATCGCCTGTTCCAGAATGTACATGAGGTGCACGGGATCGGCCGCGACCTCCTTGGTGTCGTAGTTGAAGGTTTCCGACAGAACCTTGAAGGCAAAGCGGGTGCTGATGCCGGTCATACCCTCGTCGACGCCGGCGGCGTCGCGATATTCCTGAACGGACTTCGCCTTGGGATCGGTGTCCTTCAGGTTCTCGCCGTCATAGACCCGCATCTTGGTGTAGAGCGGCGAGTTCTCGTGACGGGCAAGGCGGGTGGAGACGGTGAAGCGGCTGAGGCTTTCCAGCACTTCCGGCGCGCAGGGACTCTTGGTCAGTTCGCTTTCGCGCAGCAGCTTCTCGTAGATCTGCCGCTCTTCGGTGACGCGCAGGCAGTAAGGCACCTTCACCACGAGGATGCGGTCGAGGAAGGCCTCGTTGTTCTTGTTGTTCTTGAACTGCAGCCATTCGGACTCGTTCGAGTGCGCAACAACGATGCCCTGATAGGGGAAACCTCCGAAGCTTTCGGTGCCGTTGTAGTTGCCTTCCTGGGTTGCGGTCAAAAGCGGATGCAGCACCTTGATCGGCGCCTTGAACATCTCGACGAATTCGAGCAAGCCTTGCGTCGTGCGGTTGAGGCCGCCGCTATAGGAATAGGCGTCGGGATCGGCCTGGCTGTAGTTTTCGAGCTGGCGGATGTCGACCTTGCCGACCAGCGAGGAAACGTCCTGATTGTTCTCGTCCCCGGGCTCGGTCTTGGCGATCGCCACCTGGCGCAGGCGCGACGGCATCAGCTTGACGACGCTGAATTTGGAGATGTCGCCATCGACTTCGTCGAGGCGCTTCGTAGCCCAGGGCGAGATCAGGCCGGTCAGACGGCGTCGGCCGATGCCGTATTTGTCTTCGAGCAGGTCGGCCATGCGGTCGGGATGGAAGAGGCCAAGCGGTGATTCAAAGACGGGACTGACCTTGCCGCCGACCGCCAGCGTGTAGATCGGCTGAAGTTCCATCAGTTTTTTCAGGCGCTCGGCGAGCGACGACTTGCCGCCGCCGACCGGGCCGAGCAGGTAGAGGATCTGCTTGCGCTCCTCCAGCCCCTGCGCGGCATAGCGGAAGTAGCCGACGATGCGCTCGATCGTATCTTCCATGCCGTAGAAGTCGGCGAAGGATGGATAGATCTTGACGGTCCGGTTTGAGAAGATGCGGCCGAGACGTTCGTCCGCGCTGGTATCGATGAGGGTTGGATTACCTATGGCTGTAACCATCCGCTCCTGTGCGGTGGCATACATGCTTTTGTCGTCGCGACATGCCAGAAGGTATTCCTGAAGACTGATTTCTTCTTGCGCTGCACTTGTATAGATCTCCGAGAAGAGATCAAAGACGTCGCATTCGCTCTTTTGCATCATGCTCTCCCGCGGCCGCTGGCTGAGACGGGGATCGCTGCTTATCGGCTCGCTCATTCGAATAAACGGCGTCCCATGCGCAATGTTCCTTCAGAGTACTCGCTTTCTCGTGATTCTCGAAGGGGTTGTTTCAATGAATGAAAAATCGTGACTGTGGCATCACGAAAACCTGATCGAAGCGGTGGTTATAAGGCGTTGAACGCAGGGCGTGCGCGATTGGCGCCGCATGCGCCCAGGCGTTTTCTGTGCGAGCGCCATGTTCGGTTGCGTCAGCCGCCGCCGGGTCCGCCGAGGTGGTGGAAAAGAAGGGCCAGAACCGCGTCTCGCATGGTCGCTGTCTCGACATGGCCGATGCCCGGCGCTGCAACCAAAGATAAGTCGTCTTCGACGGCGGCCGCCCGATAGGCAGCCTGCGTCTCGTCACAGGTGCGCTCCACCGCTTGAGGCGGCGTCAGGGAATCATCGAGCCCCACGCAGATCAGTTGGGGTCGGGAGGCGACGAGCTCGGCGCCTCGACAGCGCCGCCACGCGGCGACGCCGGAGAGAAGGAACGAGCCTTTAGGCGAGCCAGGCTGGCAGGCGCACCGAAACGCGGCCGGTGAGCGCCGCCTCGACGCAGTCGGCGAGGTTGCTGAAGCGCACGGCGCGGCCGGAAAGACCGGGACCGTAATGGGCGTATTTACCGGAATTGGTCATCAGCGCCCGGGTCTTGGTCGGAAAGACCGGTTCGGAGATCGAGCACCAGCAAATATCCGGCAGGACCTGGATGCCGCTCTCTTCAAGGCGGGCAAGCAGACCTTCGTCCCGTGCTGCGGCTATCGCGTCTCGCCCGGCGGTGACGATCACGGCGACGTTGCTATCGCGCTTGCGGCCGTCGAAGGCTGTGGCCAGCGCGCGGCACTCCTCGAGCGACGCATGCGGGCTGCCGATGGCGACAAGCTCGACCTCCGCCGGACCGTCGTTCAGGAGCGACCAGGCCGCGGCCATGTCGGCGCGCGTGATCGTCGTGTGGTCGGCATCCTTGGCGGCGGCACCTTCCGCTTCCGGGGTCACGCCCTCCACATGCAGCATCGGGGATGCGGACGTGGTGCCGAAGGCGGCGCAAAGCGCCTTGAGGTCGTCGCGCGAGGGCTTTGCCGATGCAAGACCACGCAAAAGCGGGATGCGGTCGGGTGCTGCCTTGCCGGCGAGATAACCGATCAGCGGCCAGAAGGCATCGTCGATATTCTCAGGCAGTTCCACGTCGATGACGCGCGTCGCCTTGCGCGGCGCGTCGAGATAGACGCCCGAGAGCGGTGCACGACCGGTGAGCGCAATGCAGAGATCGAGAAAGTCGGGGTGTTTGGCCGTGCGCGCGCCGAGCACCGTGTTGGCGAATATGACGGCGTTCGATTCCGCCCAGGCGATGGCTTCGCCGGATTTCGGCGCGCTGTCGAGCAGATAGGGCGAGCAGGTGAAGGTCGGGCGGCAGCCCATGCGCACATAGGCGTCGGCAAGCCTTGCTGCCGGATCGCCGAAGCTCTCCGGCACGCCCTGCGCCTGCCAGTTGGCACGGTCGACCGAGATCGCGTTCATGGTCGTCGGTACGCGAACCTTGGCCCCCATGTCCGCCATCTTCTCGGCGAAGGTGAGGTTTGCCGGGCTCGCATAGATGCAGCCGTCGATATGGCCCTGGACCACGTCGATGAGCTTTTCCGCACCCTGCTGCGCCGCCATCGCCGCGATGATGCGCATCGCCTGTTGCACGGCGATGCCGTCACGACCGTCGAGCATGGCGCGATCGTCGTCGGTGAGATCAAGCGCCGTCATTGCCGGCGGAGCGACCGGAATTGTCAGGCCATCGGCTTCGATTGCCGTATCGCTGATGCGCGCGGTCTTTGCTTGCGCCAGCGCCTTGAAGGCGTCGCGCGAAAGCCGAAGCACCGGCAGGGATTTTCCGAACATTTCGGCCGCGATCAGCGCGCCGAGCGTCAGCACGTCTTCCGCTTCCGAGAAGACCAGGGCCGCCGGCGCACGGCCGGTCAGCGCCATGTCGAGCAGCACGCCCGAACCGGTGCAGGAGCCGCGGCTCGACGGCATCATCAGGATGCCGTCGGTCAGACAGAGGCCGTGCAGCGGATGGTGCACGTCGATCACCCGACCCGTTGCCGGATCGACCCCGCCCCAGAAGCTCAGCGCCTCCTCCGTGGCGATGATGGGGCCATCGGCGGAGCCGGAAAGAATGCTGCGGGCGGAGATCGATTGGGTCATTTTACGACAAATCCATGAGCAAAGGGGTCGCGGTCATCGATGAAGATAGTGTTGATGCCGGTCATGCGGGCCCAGCCGGCAATCGACGGGATGATGGCGTCGCGGTCGGCGACCTTGGTCGCCGCCTCGACACGGCCCTTGAACAGCGAACCGATGATCGATTCATGCACGAACTCGTCACCGACCTTGAGCTTGCCCTTGGCGGCAAGCTGGGCCATGCGCGCCGACGTGCCGGTGCCGCAGGGCGAGCGGTCGATCGCCTTTTCGCCGTAAAAGACGGCGTTGCGCGCATGCGCTTCTGCCTGTGTTGGCTTGCCGGTCCACTGGATGTGGCTGAGGCCCTTGATTTCCGGGTGCTCCGGATGCACGAACTCGTATTTGGCGTTGAGCGCCGCGCGGAGCTTCGGGCTCCAGCCGACAAGTTCTCCGGCCGTATGGTCGGCCATGTCGCGAAAATTCTTCTGCGGTTCGACGATGGCGTAGAAGTTGCCGCCATAGGCGACGTCGACGACGATCTCGCCAAGACCCTCGACTTCAGCCGTCAGCCCCTCGGCGTAGAGGAAGCCCGGAACGTTGGTGAGGCGCACTTCCTCGACGAAGCGGCCTTCCTGGCGATAGGTGATGTCGACCTTGCCGGCCGGCGCGTCGATTGAAAGCTTGCCCGGTTCGCGCGGCGTGATCAGGCCGTTTTCGATCGCCATGGTGATGGTGCCGATCGTGCCGTGGCCGCACATTGGCAGGCAGCCCGACGTTTCGATGAAGAGCACGGCGACATCGCAGTCGGCCCGGGTCGGCGGATAGAGGATAGAGCCCGACATCATGTCGTGGCCGCGCGGCTCGAACATCAGGCCAGTGCGGATCCAGTCGAACTCGCGCAGGAAATGGGCCCGCTTCTCCAGCATGTTGGCGCCTTCGAGTCGTGGCCCGCCGCCGGAAACGAGGCGGACCGGATTGCCGCAGGTGTGGCCGTCGATGCAGGAGAAGGTGTGGTTGGCCATGGTCTAAACTCTGTCAGAAACGTTGGGGCGAGAAGCAACTGATATCGATCGCCGGCCGCCGGCCGGTGAGCAGGTCGGCAACGAGCCGTGCGGTGCCGGCCGATTGCGTGAGACCGAGATGGCCGTGGCCGAAGGCGTAGACGACGCGGCCGGTGGCGCGGGCGCGGCCGATCGCCGGAAGGCTGTCGGGCAGCGACGGGCGGAAGCCCATCCATTGCACGCCGCCCTCGCTCTTGAAGCCCGGCAGGAAGGCTTGCGCCTTCTTCAGCATGGCTTCCGAGCGGCGGAAGTTCGGCGGCAGCTTCAGCCCGCCGAGTTCGACGGCGCCGCCGACGCGGATACCGGTCGAAAGCCTGGTGACGACGAAGCCGTGTCCGCCGAAGGTGATCTGGGTGCGCAGATCGAAGGCATCCTGCGGCAGCGTGGTGTTGTAGCCGCGCTCGGTTTCGAGCGGGATACGCTCGCCGAGCGTACGGGCGACCTGGTGCGAGAACGCGCCGGCTGAAAGCACGACCTGTTCTGCCCGCCGCGTCTTGCCGTCGGCCGTCAGTTCGACGCCACCTTCGATCGGCTTCAGTGCCGTAACTTCGGCACGCTCGATCACACCTCCCTTGGCGCGGAAATGGTCTGCCAGCGCCAGCGTGTAGAGCTTGGGATCGGCGATGGAATACCAACCGGGGGTAAAGGTGCCATGGGTGAAGCGCGATGCGAGACCAGGCTGGATCTCGGCCATCTCGGCCGCGCCCATGTGCCGGAACTCGATGCCGTGTTCGGCTCGCGCGGTCCAGCCGGGAAGAGAGGCCTTCAGCTCGGCTTCGCTTTCATAGACCTGCAGATTGCCTTCCTTGCGCAGCATCGGCAGGGTGCCGGTCTCGGCGAGGAAAGGTTCGAGCTCGGCCTTGGAGAGGTCCATCATCGCCGTCTGGGCGGTCGTCGAATGGGCCACGCGGCTTGCCGAGCAGGCGCGCCAGAAGCTGAACATCCACGGCGCGATCTGTGCCGCATAGGCCGGTGGCACGCTCAAGGGCCCAAGCGGGTCGAGCAGCCACTTCGGCGCCTTCTTCAAGATGCCGGGTGACGCGAGCGGCAGGATGTCGGTGAAGGCGAAGGCCCCGGCGTTGCCCGCCGAGGCACCTGCTGCCGGGCCTTCCCGGTCGAGCACGGTGACGGAAAGTCCCCGTGCCTGGGCGGCGATCGCCGCAGAAAGGCCGACAACGCCGGCGCCGATGACGATGACGTCAGGCTGAACTGCATCCTTCATGATCGGCTCAGTGCGTCGCTGCGAGGAACTTTTGGAGTTCCGGATCCTTCGGCGCGCCGAAGAGCGCTTCCGGTGCGGCGATTTCCGCCATCACGCCCTTGTGGAAGAAGGCGACGCGGTCGGAAACTTCGCGGGCAAACTTCATTTCATGGGTGACGCAGATCATCGTCATGCCCTCGGAGGCCAGCATGCGCAGCGTGTCGAGCACTTCGCCGACGAGCTGCGGATCGAGCGCCGAGGTCACTTCGTCAAACAGCATGTATTCCGGCGACATTGCGAGTGCGCGGGCGATCGCCATGCGCTGCTGCTGGCCCCCCGACATGCGGGTTGGATAGACGCCGAGCTTCTCGCCGAGGCCGACGTGCGTGAGCTGCTTGACGGCGTTCTCCTCGGCCTTTTCCTTGGAGAGGCCGAGCACCTTGCGCGGCGCCAGCATGACGTTTTCAAGCACGGTCAGGTGCGGGAAAGCATTGAACTGCTGGAAGACGATGCCGAGCTTGCTGCGCAGCTTGTTGAGGTTTGTTGATTTCGCGTGGACCTCGGTGCCGTCGACGAGGATGCGGCCGGCATCGATCGGCTCGAGACCGTTGATGCAGGTCAGCAGCGTCGACTTGCCGGAACCGGAGCCGCCAATGATGGTCAGCACCTCGCCCTTGTTGACGGTGAGGTCGATGCCTTTGAGAACCTCCAGCGAGCCGAAGGATTTGCGAACGTTCTGGATCTCAATCATTGGACCACCGTTTTTCAAGGTAACCGCCGAGCCGGGCGATCGGGAAGCTGATAAGGAAGTAGATGGCGCCGCAGATCAGAAGGATCAGCAGCGGTTCCTGCAGGCGGGTGACGAGCACCTGCGAGGCGCGCAAGAGTTCGATCAGGCCGAGCCAGAGGACGAGTGCGGAGTCCTTCATGACGCCGAGCGTCAGGCCGATCCAGGACGGCAGCGAAACGCGGGTCGCAAGCGGCGCCACGATGTAGCGCATGTCCTGCCACCAGGTCATGCCGAGCGAGCGGGCGGCGCGGCGCGTCGTCGGTGGCACGGAAGAGATGCCGCCACGAACGATCTCGGTGCAATAGGCGGCGGTATAGAGCGACAGCACCACGCAGGAGGTCGTGAACGGTGCCCAGCCGAGCTTGGCGATCGCCTGGAAGGCATTGGCAAGAACCAGCTGGATCAGCAGCGGCACCGAACGGAAGATGTCGAGCACGAAGGTGAGCGGGGCGGCCCAATAGGGGCCGACCTGGTTGCGCACGACGCCGAAGATGATGCCGAGCACGGTGCCGGCGGTAACCGAGACGGCGGTGACCGCGAGCGTCATCAAGGCGCCCCGCAGCAGGAAGCCGAGATCAGCGAGGGTGAGGGCGGTATTGAACATCTCTCACCTCTCCTTAGTAGCGGAACATGCGCGCGGCGAGCAGGCGCGCGCCCAGCGTCACGGCCTTGGCGATCAGGTAGTAGATGACCGCCGCGATCGCGAAGAATTCGAAGGTGCGGAACGAACGGGCGTTCAGTTCCTGGGTGATGCCGGCAAGGTCGGTGTTCATGCCGACGGTAACGCCAAGCGAGGTCATCAGGATCGCCCAGACCATCTGGTTGGTGACGGGCAGGAAGGCGATGCGCAGCATCTGCGGCAGCACGATGTAGCGGAAGGCCTGCACCGGGGTCATGCCGAGCGAGCGGCCGGCCCGCGCCTGGGTATCGGGAATGGCCTTGAGGGCGCCGCGGAAGTTTTCCGCGAGATAACCGGCATTGTTGAAGGCGATCCCCGCGAGCAGCGCCGTATAGGGGCTCAGGTGGATACCGAAATTGCCGAGGCCGAAATGGGCCATGTAGATCTGGAACAGCGCCGGCGTGTTGCGGGCGATCTCGACCCAGGCGGTGGCAAAACCACCGAGGATGCGATTGCCCGACAGGCGGCAAGCCGTCAGCGCGAGCGCCAGTGCCAGGCCGATGACCATCGAGAGCAGAGCCACCTGCAGGGTGACCAGCGCTCCGTCGAGCATCTGTGGCAGGGCTTTCAGCGCCTGGTTCCAATGAAAGGTATAGCTGAACATGTTTCGTCTCACCTCTTCGGAAACGAATAGCGGCGCGAAGCTAAACTTCGCGCCGCCAGATAAACGGCATATTAGCGGTAAACGCCCTTAGCCGTAAGGTCCGGAAGTTCGCCGCCGACCCACTTTTCGTAAAGTTCAGCGTAGCGGCCGGTGCGGACCTGCTGGTTGATGAAGAGGTTGAGGAAGTTGATGAAGCCGTATTCTTCGCGGTTGGTGAAGAGCGCGACGTAGTCGGTGTCGAACGGAGCCTTGCCGACGACGGAGATGCCGGCGAACTTGCCGCCCTTCACGTTGGCCTGGGCGACGGTCGAGGTCGAAACCGTAGCGTCGATCTGGCCCTGGCTGAGCGCGAGGAAGACGTCTGCCTGGGTCTGGTACGGACGGAACTCACCGGCGCCCCATTCCTTGACCTGCTTTTCGAGAGCGATCGCTTCGAACGTGCCGGCGGTAGCGCCGACAACCTTGCCCTTCATGTCTTCGAAGGACTTGACGCCCGACTTCTCGTTGGCAGTGACAGCCATTTCGAAGGCGAAGTAGGGGATCGTCATGCCGACGGTCTTGGCGCGCTCAAGCGTGTCCGAGGTCGAGGCAACGCCGACGTCGACGCGGCCTGACATCAGAGCGGGAATGCGCTCCGGGAACGGGGTCTCGACGATTTCGGCGGTGACGCCGAGTGCCTTGGCAAGGTCGTTGCAGTAGTCGACGTCGAAACCGATCGGGTTGTTGTTCTCGTCGCGAGAACCCATCGGCGGGAAGTCGAGCACGACTGCGCAACGCAGCGTACCCGAGCCGATGACGTCATCCAGCTTGTCGGCATGGGCCTGGCTGGTCAGAGCAGCGGCCGCAACGAGGCCGAGCGCGAGCACCGAAGTCTTCATTTTCTCTCTCCCTGAAATGAGTGCCGTTTGACGGCTGAGGCACTATTCCGTTTTAGACAGCACAAATCAATAGAAAAATACAATTAGTATACAAAAAGTATAAGTTCGTAACGCAGAACGCGCGCAGGCATCCCATTTGTTTCGTCAAATGGGATGCCTGCGCAGCGATCTGTCGTGTCTTGCAGCTGCGGGCGGCAGGCGCCCGCAGCTGTCGGCGAGTGCCTTAGCCCTGGAAGTCCTCGGGCAGCAGGCCTTCCGGCATGTTCTGGTAGGCGACCGGGCGCAGGAAACGGCGGATCGACAGGGTACCGACGCTGGTTGCGCCGAAGTTGGTCGAGGCCGGATAGGGTCCGCCATGCACCATCGAATCCACCACCTCGACGCCGGTCGGGAAGCCGTTGACGAGCACCCGGCCTGCCTTGCGCTCAAGGATCGGGCGCAGACGACGGGCGGTCTCGAGATCGGTCGCATCCATGTGGATGGTGGTGGTCAGCTGTCCCTCGAAGCCGCGGGCAAGCTGTTCCATTTCAGAGGTCGAACCGACGCGAACGACGAGGCCGAGCGGACCGAACACCTCTTCGCCGAGCGCATGGTCGGCCAGGAACTGGTCGCCGGTCGTTTCGAACAGGTTCGGCGAGACCGAGCGGCCGGACGATTCGGTCGTCAGCAGCGGCTTCACCGTGTTGCGGCTTTCAAAGCGCGCCTGGCCGTCGTGATAGGCCTTGGCAATGCCGTCCGTCAGCATCGTCTGCGGCGCGACCTTGCCGAGCGCTTCGACGGCGGCCGTGGTGAAGCGATCGGCGTCAGCACCTTCGACAACAACGGCGATGCCGGGGTTGGTGCAGAACTGGCCGGCACCCATGGTCAGCGAACCGGCCCAGCCCTGGCCGAGTGTCTCGGCGCGTGCCTTCAGTGCTTCCGGCAGCAGGAACATCGGGTTGACCGAGCCGAGCTCGCCGAAGAACGGGATCGGCTCCGGACGTGCGGCGCAGAGATTGAAGAGCGCGCGGCCACCGGCGAGCGAACCGGTGAAGCCGACGGCCTTGATCAGCGGATGCTGGACAAGCGCTTCGCCGACCTGGCGGTTGCCGCCTTGGATCAGCGAGAAGACGCCCGGGTGAACGCCGGTCTTGCGGATCGCGGCCTCGACGGCCTGCGCAACGATCTCACCGGTGCCCGGATGGGCCGAGTGGCCCTTGACGACCACGGGGCAGCCGGCAGCAAGGGCGGCAGCCGTGTCGCCGCCGGCGGTCGAGAAGGCCAGCGGGAAGTTCGAGGCGCCGAAGACGGCGACCGGGCCGATCGGGCGCTGGATAAGGCGGATTTCCGGGCGCGGCGCCGGCTGACGCTCGGGCAGGGCCGCATCGAAACGGCGGTCGAGATATTCACCCTTTTCGATGTGGTCGGCAAAGAGACGGAGCTGGCCGGTGGTGCGGCCGCGTTCGCCCTGCAGGCGCGCTTCCGGCAGGCCGGTTTCCTGGGTGCCAATTTCGGTGATCGCTTCGGCGCGTGCCTCGATCTCGTCGGCGATGGCGCGCAGGAAGGCGGCGCGCTCGGTCCGGGTCGAATAGCCATAGCTCAGGAAGGCTTCTTCGGCGGCGTCAGCCGCGCGGTTGACCAGTTCCACGGTGCCTGTGGCGAACTGATGGACCGGACCGTGGGCGGGTGCCGATGCGAAGGTGCCCGCGCCGTCGAGCCATTCGCCGGCGACAAGGTGTTTTCCTTTGGGGGTGAAGGCCATCTGCCGATCCTTTCGTTCGATCCCGGATTGCCTTTTCTGGCAGAGGGGATCATGGCTGAATTGCACTTGTCGGATCTTTGTATACTATATGTATGCAGAACATCAATCGCCTGACTGGCCCTTCCGGATCAGGCGCAGCATTTGAGAGGGAGAGAGATGAGCGAAACCAACACCCTGACGATCGCAGCACTTTTCGAGCGCGTCGAGGCGATCTTCCTGAAGGCGGGGCTCAACGCCATTCAGGCCGGTGCACTGGCCCGCGTGATCGTCGCCGGCGAGCGGGATGCCTGCAAGTCGCATGGCATCTACCGCATCGAAGGAGCGCTTCGCACCGTCAAGGCGGGCAAGGTGAAGCCGGATGCAACACCGGAGCTCGAAGCGGGCGAAGGTTCCGCTATCGTCAAGGTCAACGCCAAGGGCGGTTTTGCCAATCCCGCCTTCGAGCTCGGCCTGCCGGTTCTCGCCGAACGCGCTCGCTCGCTGGGCATCGCCGCGCTCGTCATCAATGATTGCACCCATTTTTCGGCGCTCTGGCCTGAGGTCGAAGGCCTGACCGGCGAGGGACTTGCCGGCCTCGTGATGTGCCCGAGCTATGCGACCGTTGCGCCGACCGGCGGCAACAAGCCGCTGCTCGGCACCAACCCCTTCGCCTTCGGCTGGCCGCGCGAAAACAAGCCGCCTTACGTCTTCGACTTCGCCACCTCGGTTGCCGCCCGCGGTGAGATCGAACTGCACCGCCGTGCCGGCAAGCCGTTGCCGGAGGGCTGGGCGATCGATGCCGAAGGCAATCCGACGACCGATCCGGAAGCAGCGCTTGCCGGCGCCATGCTGCCCTTCGGCGGCCACAAGGGTTCGGCGATCGGCACCATGGTCGAGCTTCTTGCCGGCATCATGATCGGCGACCTGACGAGCCCGGAAGTGCTCGACTATCTCGGCACCACGACGCTTGCACCGTTCCACGGCGAACTGATCGTCGCCTTCTCGCCGGAGAAATTTGCAGCCGGACGCCCGGGCAATCCCTTCGCCCGTGCGGAAGTGCTGTTCGAGGCGATCGTCGGCCAGGGCGCCCGCCTGCCGTCGCAGCGTCGCTTCGTGGCGCGCGCCAAGTCGGAAGCCGAAGGTGTCGTTCTCAACACGGCTGAAATCGAGCAGCTCGAGCGGCTGCTTGCTCTTGGACTGGACGCCGTCGCGTAAGCGACGGCTAACCTTTTCGTCGGTCATCGACCCGTCGAGACTGCCAAACGAAAAAGGCCCTCCAACAGGAGGGCCTTTTCTATTTGAGTGCCGATCGAGCGATCAGGCCTTGTACTTCTGCACCGCGCCCGGGAGCTTGCTCCACTCGGCGTACCAGCTGTTGAACAGCTTGAACTGGGCTTCGACATAGCCGCGCTGGCTGTCGGAGAGAACGTCGCTCTCGTTGAAGTGCAGCGTGTATTCCTTGTCGCCCTTCAGCACCATCATATGCTTGAAGTAGAGAACGAGGTCCGGACCTTCGTCGAAGGACGAGAGAACGGCGAGCGCCTGTTCCAGTTCCAGTGCGCGCAGACGTGCGTCGACGTCGCCTTCGGCGGCGGCACGCGACAGGTTGCACATGTGGATGACTTCCTTCGGCAGAACGCAGCCGATGCCGGTGATGGCACCGGTCGCGCCGCAGTTGACGAAGCCGTGGAAAACGGCCGTGTCGACACCGATCATCAGCGAGACGCCATCGTCACGGCTGGTGATGTTCTCGGCCGCATAGCGCATGTCGGCAGCGCCGCCGAATTCCTTGAAGCCGACGAGGTTCGGATGTTCGGCGCGCAGCGCGAAGAACAGGTCGGCGCGGGTGGCGAAGCCGTAGTACGGGCTGTTGTAGATGACAGCCGGCAGGCTCGGGGCGGCCGAGAGAATGGCCTTGAAGTGGTTCTTCTGGGCAGCGACAACCGAGCCGCGCGAAAGCACGCGCGGGATGACCATCAGGCCCTGGGCGCCGACCTTCTCGGCATGTGCCGCGTGAGCGACGGCCGAAGCAGTGTTGACGGCGCCGGTGCCGACGATAACCGGAATGCCGGCCTTGACGAGGCGCTCGACGCCTTCCATGCGCTGTTCGTCGGTCAGGAGCGGCCAGTCACCCATCGAGCCGCAGTAGACGACGGCGGACATGCCTTGAGCGATCAGCTCCTTGCCCTTGCGCACCAGCGCGTCGAAATCGGGGGTGCGGTCTTCCTTGCAGGGGGTCATCAGCGCCGGGATGACGCCGGTGAAAATCTGAGCCTTCATCTGAAACTCCTCTCGGCTTTGTCTTCAGGGCAGCGGCGCACCTGCGCCCTTGCCTTTGATCCAGACAATAGCCGTTTGTATTTTATTTGTCGACAAGAAAAATACAAAGGTCGCTACAAAGCGATATCGAGCTTGTTGTTGCGGGCAAAAAGCTTCTGCACCTGCTCGACGATCTGCTCAGCATGCGCCTTGCCCAGCCGATCCGCAGCCTCGACGTCGCGCGCGGCGATCGCGGCGATCATGGCCGCATGCTCGTCGACGAAGCGCTGGGGGAACTGCTCGTCATAGGACTGATAATAGAGACGGAGAATGCGCCGCCCTTCGTCCAGCAGCCGGCGGAACAGGCTGGTGAAATAGGGGTTGCGTCCGCTTTCCGCGATTGCCGCATGGAAGGCGGCGTTGGTGGCGATCATCGTGAGCGGGTCGCGCGTCTGCACGGCTGCCGCATAGTCTTCGTGGAAGCCGCGAATGATCGCCAGGTCTTCTGGGCGGTGGTTCTGCGCCGCAAGCCGCGTGGTGACGCGGTACATCAGCACCAGAGCGTCGAAGAACGGATTGAGATTGAGGAAGTCGATGTTCGCGACCATCGTCGAGCGGTTCGGCAGCGTGTCGATCAGCCCTTCGCCGGCAAGACGCACCAGCGCCTCGCGGATCGGCGTGCGCGACATCTTCAGCCGCTCGGCAAGCTGCACTTCGTCGATCGGGCTGCCCGGCGGCAGCACCAGGTCGAGGATCTCGTCGCGCAAGAGGTCATAGACCATCTTCACGCCGGAGCCGCGCTTGCGCTCGGGGATGGGGCTGTTGTCGGTGTCGATATCGGTCATGTCAGATTCCTTTGTCGACAAAAGAAATACTTGTCTCTGTCGCCGGGATCAACAGTTTCCGCTGCCGTCATTGCGCGAAGCTGTTATCCGCATCTGCGTGCACAGGTTGTTGTGGCGACCCATGCGTTTCCCACATGGGAGCGCTGAGTTTTGAGCGCTGCAACTTACGGAAAGCGTGAGCTATAAGGTGTTCATCGAAGCGAAACGAGGCGCCACGGACTGGCAGCCAGGCTTCGAAAGCCCATTGAAAGGGGGATCAAATGAACATCGCACGACTTCGCGACCTCGGCATCGAACGCGCCGACATCGACCGCGTCGCACGTACGGCCTTCGCCCGCTAAGGCGATCTTAAAGACTGAATAATTGCCAAGCGCCTGCATCTCCTGCGGGCGCTTTTGCTTTTTGGCGCCTTCATTGCGCCATTGTCGTCCCACACATCGCTGGCACTGCGATTTGATTAATCGACTACTCCATTAATCGCGCCGCTTGCCGCCGACAGGCGCGGTGTTCGTTCAAGAGACTGAGTGCCATGCCGCCGTTTTCCCCTGAGATTACCGATTTCTGGAACGCGTCCTTTGCGGGCGATGTTCGCGCAAGCGCGGATCGGTTTACCGTCGTGGTCAATCCCGACCTCGACGAGGACAGCCCGGCCATGGTGCTGCACACTGCTGAAAACGGCGTGATCGTGGCCCTGTCCCCGGCGCTCGGCGCCGCGCTGTCGTCAGCGGCGGGTCAGGTGCTCACCGAAGCGACCCTGTTCCAGGGCTCCGCCTCGGAAGAGGATCTCGATGCAGCCTATGTCGAACTGGATCACTGGTTGGTCTACGGAGCCTTCGATGGTGACAGGCTGGTCTGTGCCGCGAGCATGTATCCCTGGCAGGAGCGGCAGATCGCCGATCTCGGTGTGCTGACGCTTGTGTCCGATAGGGGTAAGGGCCACGCCCGCAAGGTCGTGCGCGCAATCAGCAGGGCCGCCCTCGAAAAGGGATACCAACCGCAATATCGCTGCCAACTCGACAACCACGCGTCGGTGGCGCTTGCGGGAGCCGTGGGCGTGACGCTTTTCGGCCAATGGGAAGCGCCCTTCGAAGACGGCTGAGACGCGGCTCGACGGTATGCCGGGCCGTAAAACGATGCTGACAGAATCTGGCAGGGGTCGCGCGTAAAGTGGTCCCAGGATAAGAGATCGAGGGATTGCAGATGTCGGCGCAGGATATGTTTCAGATGGGTGCAGCAAACAGGTCGGGCGAGCGCAATTTCTGGATCGGCGCGGTTTCCGGCGATGACCTGCAGCATGCTGCGGAAGACGGCTTCTCTCGCTTTGGCTACGGCTACGGCAATGTCCAGGCGATGACGCGCATGAAGGCGGGTGACGGCTTCATCGGTTATGCGCCCAACGCCGCCTTCAATGGCAGGGCGGGGCTTGCCTGTTTTGCCGCCATCGGTGTCGTCAAGGAGCGCCCGCCCTACTTCTTTGCCATGGGCGGCGTCGCCCCGCATCGCGGCGACATCGACTGGGCCGACAGCATGGAGGCGCCGGTTCGGCCGTGGCTCGACAGCCTGGAATTTGCCGAAGGCAACCGTAACTGGGACCAGAAGCTTCGTCTTGGTCATCTTGCCATCAGCGAGCGTGACTTCCGCGTGATCGCGCGGGCCATGCATGCAGACCTCGGCATGGTTTTCCCGAGGGTGCCGGCATTTCGCCAGCAGCTTGCCGGCTGATCGTTCGCGTCTTCAACCGGGCAGCAGCACCGTTGCTTCCTCCGCCGTGTCGACCGCTTGCTCCACCGAGCCGGCGGCGATGCTGGCATACATGCCGGTGGTTCTGAATTCCGTCGGGCTCAGACCGAAGGAGCGGCGGAACACCTTGGCGAAATAGTTGGGGTCTTCGAAGCCCGAGAGAATGGCCACTTCCTTGACCGGAAGGCTTGCGGTTTTCGTCAGCAGTTTTACCGCGCGCTGCAGGCGCTTCTGCAGCACATATTCGGCCGGCGCCATGCCTTCGCTGGCGGCGAAGACGCGCGAGAAATGCGCCCGGCTCAATCCCGACACGCGCGCCAGTTCCTCCACCGGAAGCGGGTTCTGCAGGTTGTTCATGATGTGGTCGACGACGCGGTGCATCGTCCTGTGTTCATGGCTGAACACCGGGTGCGAGCCGAAGACGTCGTCGTAGAGTGCCATCGCCGCCTCGTAGGCAATCGCCGAGGCTCTGCCTGGCGTCTCGCCGCCGCGGATCAGCCGCAGACTGCAGTCGGCCAGATGCTCGATCGTTTCCGGTTGCAGCTTCAATACCGGACCGGTGACGGCGAGCAGGGCGCGGTGGATGCGCAGCGCCTCGTCGCCGTTCATCGAGATCCAGAAGAACTCCCAGCGCCCACCGTCTTCCAGCCAGTAGCGATGATTGTGCGGCACGAGCAGGAGCAGCGTCTCGCCCTCGCGCACCCGATAGCTGCGGTTTTCGTAACGAAGGTTCCCGGCACCCGCGATCGTATGCTGGAGCACGGTAAAGGGCGTGTTTCCGCGCTTTCTGCCGTCCCAGTCATAGGTCGCATTGTTGCGGATTTCATAGCCGGTGCTGGTCGGCATCGCGTGCAGGCTCTGGCGTCCCCGCGGCAGCGAAACGGTGCGCATAACCGGGCCGTTGTCGATCAATTCTTGCAGCATAAAATTACCCATGAAAGCACAATACCGCTCTGGCGGGGTTGGCGATTATACACATAATGACCACCAACAGCGCAACAGGCGGTGCTTCTGGCCCGTAAGAAATGAGGGGATGCATCGAAGTTGCGCGCAGAGACGGTGAAAAACCGTGAATTGATTTTACCCTTTGTCAGAGATGCATGCAGTTCTTGAGGAGTGAGGGCATGGCAACATTCAAGATCGCCATCATCGGCGCCGGCAGCATAGGCTTCACCAAGAAGCTCTTCACCGACATTCTCGCCGTCCCGGAATTGCGCGACATCGAGGTTGCGCTGACAGATCTCAGCGCCCGCAATCTGGAGATGATCAAGGCGATCCTCGACCGGATTGTCGAAGTCAACCGCCTGCCGACGAAGGTGACGGCAACCACCGACCGGCTGAAAGCGCTCGAAGGCGCACGCTACATCATCAGCTGCGTCCGTGTCGGTGGACTCGAAGCCTATGCCGACGACATCCGCATCCCCCTTAAATATGGCGTCGACCAATGCGTCGGCGATACGATCTGCGCCGGCGGCATCCTCTACGGCCAGCGCAACATCCCCGTCATCCTCGACTTCTGCCGGGATATCCGCGCGGTCGCCGAACCGGGTGCCAAGTTCCTGAACTATGCCAACCCGATGGCGATGAACACCTGGGCAGCGATCGAATACGGCAAGGTCGATACGGTCGGGCTCTGCCACGGTGTTCAGCACGGCGGCGAGCAGATCGCCGAAATCTTGGGAGCAGGCGAGGCCGAACTCGACTACATCTGCTCCGGTATCAACCATCAGACCTGGTTCGTCGACGTGAGGCTGAAGGGCCGCAGGATCGGCAAGGACGAGTTGGTTGCGGCCTTCGAGGCGCACCCGGTGTTCTCCAAGCAGGAGAAGCTCCGCATCGACGTGCTGAAGCGGTTCGGCGTCTATTCGACCGAGAGCAACGGCCATCTCTCCGAATATCTTCCCTGGTATCGCAAGCGCCCGGAGGAAATTACCCGCTGGATCGATATGTCCGACTGGATCCACGGCGAGACCGGCGGCTATCTCAGGCATTCGACCGAGACGCGCAACTGGTTCGAAACCGAGTTTCCGCAGTTCCTCGAAGCAGCTGGCCGGCCGCTCGACCATCAGAAGCGCTCGAACGAACATGCGAGCCATATTCTCGAGGCCCTGGAAACGGGCCGGGTCTATCGCGGCCATTTCAACGTCAAGAACAATGGCGTGATCACCAACCTGCCTGCCGACGCCATCATCGAATCCCCCGGCTTCGTCGATCGCTTCGGCATCAACATGGTCTCGGGCATCACCCTTCCCGAGGCCTGTGCCGCCACCTGCCTTTCCTCGATCAACGTCCAGCGCATGTCGGTCCATGCGGCCGTGACCGGCGATCTCGATCTTCTAAAGCTGGCGATGCTGCATGATCCGCTGGTCGGCGCCATCTGCACACCGGAGGAGGTTTGGCAGATGGTCGACGAGATGGTGGTCGCTCAAAGCCAGTGGCTGCCGCAATACGCCCATGCCATCGACGGCGCCAAGGAGCGACTTGGCCGCGCAACCGTCAAGACGCGCGAATGGAAGGGCGCTGCGCGGCGTGAGGTGCGTTCGCTCGACGAGTTGCGCGCCGAGCGTCAGGTCCGCGCCGCCGGCTGATCGATTGCAGCGCTGCTTCCGTGAGGAGACGTGGGCAGCGCTGCCTGAAGTGCAGACTTTTCAAGGAGGAGGCCGCGTCCCGGCGCGGCAAAGAGGGAGAATCTAAGCCAATGACCAGCCACAGACTGATGAAAATGGCGAGCCTGCTGCTTGTCGGCATCTCGACCTTTGCCTTGGAGGCGACCGCTTCCGAGCCGACCGTCGTGCCCCAGCAGCCGGCCTTTCCGGCCGAGGGCAAGATCACCTATGTGCCGCGCGACTCGATCGCCGAGTTCAAGGCGCTGCCGGAATACAAGGAACCGACCTGGGTTACCGAGAAATACGTCAAGACCGGCAAGCTGCCGCCGGTCGCCGAACGGCTGCCGAAGGAGCCGATGGTCTTCAAGACCGGCAACATGCCTGATGGCGTCGGTGTCTATGGCGACACGCTGCGCCACGTCATCGGCGGTCGTCCCGAGGGCTGGAACTACTCAGCCGGCCAGAGCCAGGGTTGGGGGGGCATCGATATCGGCATGTCCGAATGCCTGACGCGTACGGCGCCGCTCTTCCAGGTGGAAGCGAAGGACGTCGAGCCTCTGCCGAACCTTGCCAAGAGCTGGGACTGGTCGTCTGACGGCCACAAGCTGACGATGCATCTGGTCGAGGGCGCCAAGTGGTCGGATGGCGACCTCTTCGATGCCGACGACGTAATGTTCTACTGGGAAGACAACGTGCTCGACCCGAGCGTGACGCCGCTGAACGGCGCGACGCCGGAGACCTTCGGCGCCGGCACGACGCTGAAGAAGATCGACCAGTATACCGTCGAGTGGACCTTCAAGGAGGCCTTCCCGCGCCAGCACCTCTATGCCATGGCCTATGGCACCTTCTGCCCCGGCCCGTCGCATATTCTCAAGGCCAAGCATCCGAAATACGCCGGCACCACCTACGACCAATACAAGAACGCCTTCCCGCCCGAGTACATGAACATCCCGGTCATGGGTGCCTGGGTCCCTGTCGCCTATCGCCCCGACGATATCATCGTGCTGCGCCGAAACCCGTACTATTGGAAGGTCGATGAGGCCGGCAACCAGCTGCCTTACATCAACGAGCTGCACTACAAGCTCTCGACCTGGGCCGACCGCGACGTACAGGCGATTGCCGGTTCCGCCGATCTCTCGAACCTCGAGCAGCCGGAAAACTTCGTGGAGTCGCTGAAGCGCGCGGCCCAGGATACGGCCCCCGCCCGGCTTGCCTTCGGCCCCCGCCTCATCGGCTACAATCTGCACATGAACTTCTCGGCCAATGGCTGGGGTGAGCCGGACGAACGCGCCCAGGCCGTGCGTGAACTCAACCGCAACGAGGATTTCCGCAAGGCGGTGACCATGGCGGTCGACCGCAAGAAGCTCGGCGAGGCGCTCGTAAAGGGCCCCTTCACCGCGATCTATCCCGGCGGGCTTTCCTCCGGCACCAGCTTCTACGACCGGCAATCGACCGTCTACTATCCCTTCGACATCGATGGCGCGAAGGCGCTGCTTGAGAAGGCGGGGCTGAAGGACACCGACGGCAACGGCTTCGTCAACTTCGCGGACGGCAAGGCCGGCGGCAAGGACGTGGAGATCGTGCTTCTGATCGACAACAGCTATGCGACCGACCGCAACCTGGCCGAGGGCCTTATCGGCCAGATGGAAAAGCTCGGCCTCCGGGTGGTTCTGAACTCGCTGGACGGCAAGCAGCGGGACGCGACCAATTACGCCGGCAAGTTCGACTGGATGGTTCACCGCAACGCCGCCGAATATGCCTCCGTCGTGCAGAACACGCCGCAGCTGGCGGCCGCCGGTCCGCGCACCAGCTGGCACCACCGTGCACCGGAAGGCGGTCAGCTTGACCTGATGCCCTTCGAACAGGAACTCGTCGACATCATCAACAAGTTCATCGCCACCAACGACAATGCCGAGCGCGCGAACTTGATGAAGCAGTACCAGAAGGTCGCGACGACGAACCTCGATACAGTCGGCCTTACCGAATATCCGGGCGCGCTGATCATCAACAAGCGCTTCGCCAACGTGCCGACAGGAGCGCCGATCTTCATGTTCAACTGGGCCGAGGACACGATCATGCGCGAGCGTCTCTTTGTCCCCGCCGACAAGCAGGGTGACTTCGAGCTCTTCGCCGAGCAGCTCCCGGGCAAGCCCGGCGAGAAGAGCCTGAGCAACTGATCGAAGGCCGCCCCTCCGGCCTCAAGCCGGAGGGGCGGCGCCTCATCTTAACCGACAGAAGGAAACGGCATGTTCAGGTTTCTGCTTGTCCGCATCGCCTCTGCCATTCCGGTGCTGCTTGTCTTGAGCGTGGCGACCTTCGCCATCATCCAGGCGCCGCCCGGAGACTACAGCGATTACATCCGCTCACAGCTGATCAACCAGGGTGGCGCATCCTATGAGGAAGCCGAAGCCCAGGCGCAGGCCTATCGCAAGGAGCATGGCCTCGATAAGCCGCTGCCGGTTCAATACGTCAACTGGATGACCGGCATCCTGACGCGCGGCGATTTCGGCCACAGCCTCTATTACAACAAGCCTGTTGCCGATGTCGTCGGCGAACGCCTGCCGCGCACGCTGGCATTGGCGCTCGTCTGCCACATCCTGGCGTCCATCATCGGCATATCCTTCGGTATCATCGCCGCGACACGGCAATATTCGTGGATCGACAGCCTGCTTTCGACGGTGGCCTTCCTCGGCATGACGGTGCCGCGCTTCCTGATGGCGCTGATCATCGTCTACATCCTCGTCTTCCATTTCAATGTGAGCGAAATCAACAGCTTCCACTCGGCCCGTTATGGCGGTGCGCCCTGGTCCTGGGACAAATTCGTCGACCTCGTCAAACATGTCTGGCCGGTCGTGGCGATCGCCACTTTCGGCGGCCTCGCCTACAATATGCGGGTGATGCGCGGCAATCTGCTCGACACGCTGAACGCGCAATATGTCGAAACCGCCCGGGCGAAGGGCCTGAGCGAAGGCGCGGTGGTCATGCGCCATGCGGTGCCGAATGCCCTGCATCCGCTGATCATGTATCAGGGCGTTGTGCTGCCCTACATGCTGACCGGCGAGATCGAGACGGCGATCATCTTCGCGCTGCCGACCGTCGGTCCGGCCATCGTCGGCTCCATGTGGGTGGGCGACGTCTATGTCACCGCCACCTTCATGCTGGTTCTGTCGGCGACCCTTATCCTCGGCAACATCATCGCCGACATGCTGTTGGCCGCACTCGATCCGCGCGTGCGTCTCGGAGGAGCCCCGGCATGACCGTCGAGATGCAAACAACCCTTCCGCTCGTCGCCGAACCCAAGAACGAACAGCACAACGAAAGCTATCCTGCGCTCGTCTGGCGCCGGCTGAAGCGCTCCTGGACCGGCATGCTCGGCCTCGTGCTCGTTGGCCTGTTGCTCTTCATGGCGGTCTTTGCCGACTTCCTGTCGCCGGTCGATCCGAAGGCCACGGGCGTCGCCTTTGCGCCGCCGCAGGCGATCAGCTTTACCGATAAGGACGGCAACCTCGTTTTCTCGCCGCGCAGCTATCCGCTCAGCGAAGGTACGGAACTCGACCCGATCACCTTTCAGCCGATCATCGGCCCCGACTACGACAATCCGCAGATCCTTGGCTTCTTCGTCAAGGGCGCCCCCTACAGTCTCTTCGGCCTGATCCCGGCCGAGCGCCATTTCTTTGGCGCGGTCGATGGCTCGCCGGTGCATCTGCTCGGTACCGACAAGTTTGGCCGCGACGTGCTGTCACGCATTCTCGTCGGCTCGCGCATCTCGTTGATGATCGCCCTCATCGTCGTCTCGATCGTCACCATCGTCGGCACGACCGTCGGCATGGCGTCGGGCTATTTCGGCGGCCGCTTCGACGTCTGGACTCAGCGCTTCGTCGAACTGGTACTCGCCTTCCCGCAGTTGCCGCTCTACCTGGCGCTGACGTCGCTGATCCCGGTGACGGCGCCGACCAATGTCTTCCTCGCCTTCGTCATTATCGTCATGTCGGCGCTCGGCTGGGCGCAGATGTCGCGCGAGGTGCGCGGTAAGACGCTGGCGCTTGCCCGCATCGACTATGTGCGGGCGGCGATCGCCGTCGGCGCCAGCGACCGGCGCATCATCTTCCAGCACATCCTGCCGAACGTGATGAGCCATGTGATCGTCGCCGTCACGCTGTCGATCCCGCAGGTGGTGCTGCTTGAATCCTTCCTCGGGTTCCTCGGCTTTGCGGTCAAGCCGCCGCTCATTTCCTGGGGGCTGATGCTGCAGGATACCTCCACCTATTCCGTCATCGGGTCCTATCCCTGGATCCTGTCGCCCGTGGCCTTCGTGCTTGTCACGGTCTTCGCCTTCAATGCGCTTGGCGACGGCCTGCGCGACGCCATCGATCCCTATTGAGGAGGACGCATCATGACAGAGACAATCGACGTCCTCACTGCCGCGCCCTTTGAGCGCAGGGACCTTGCCGAACGCGATGGCCGGCCGGTCATCGACGCCCGCAATGTCGCGGTTCGATTCAAGGTCGAACATGGCACGGTGGAGGCGGTGAAGGATGTTTCCTTCCAGCTCTACCGCGGCGAGACCATCGCCATCGTCGGCGAGTCCGGCTCGGGCAAATCGGTTACCGCGCGCTGCGTCATGGGGCTGCTCTCCAAGCGTGCCACGATCGCCCCGCAATCGCGCATCGACTATGACGGCAAGGACGTGCTGAAATTCTCGCCGCGTCAGCGGCGCGGTTTGCGTGGCAATCGCCTTGCGATGATCTTCCAGGAGCCGATGAGTTCGCTCAATCCGGTCTACACGGTCGGCGCGCAGATCATCGAGGCGATCCGGGCGCATCGCAGGATAAGCCGACGCGCCGCGACCGAGCGGGCGCTGGAGCTCCTGCGCCACGTGCGGATCCCGGACCCGGAGCTTCGGATCAATCAGTATCCACACCAGCTCTCCGGCGGCCAGCGCCAGCGGGTGATGATCGCGATGGCACTCGCCAACGATCCGGATGTGCTGATCGCCGACGAGCCGACGACGGCGCTCGACGTCACCGTCCAGGCGCAGATCCTCAACCTCATCCGAGACCTGCAGCGCGAGCTCGGCATGGCGGTGATCCTGATCACCCACGACCTGACGGTGGTTCGGCAGTTCTCGGACTACGTCTACGTCATGCAGTACGGCGAGGTGAAGGAGCACAACACCACGGCCGGGCTCTTCGCCAACCCGTTGCATGCCTATACCAAACGGCTGCTCTCGTCGGAGCCGTCGGGTGCGGCTAAAACGCTACCGGACAACGCCCCGATCATGCTCGACGGGCGGGACGTGAAGGTCTCCTTCATGCTGAAGAAGGGCGGTCTTTTCCGCTCGCAGTTTTCTGAGTTGGTCGCGGTCGACAAGCTCAGCCTTAATCTGCGCAAGCACGAAACGCTGGGGCTCGTCGGCGAATCCGGATCGGGCAAGACGACCTTCGGCCAGGCGCTGATCCGCCTGCTCAACCCCGATGGCGGCGAGATCTACTTCGACGGCATCCCGATCCACGACAAGGACCGGACCCAGATGCGGCCTCTGCGCTCGCGCATCCAGATCGTCTTTCAGGACCCCTTCGCCTCGCTCAACCCGCGCATGTCGATCGGCCAGATCATCGAGGAGGGGCTGGTCGTCAACGGCATCGGTGAGAACCGCAAGGACCGGCTCGACCGGGTGGTGGATGCGCTTAACGCCGCAGGCATGCCGGGCAACATCCTGTCGCGCTTTCCGCATGAGTTCTCCGGCGGCCAGCGCCAGCGCATTGCGATCGCCCGGGCCATCGCGCTTGAGCCTGAATTCATCCTGCTCGACGAGCCGACTTCGGCGCTCGATCTCTCGGTCCAGGCCCAGATCATCGAACTGCTGCGCAAGCTGCAGGACGAGCGGGGCTTGAGCTACCTCTTCATCTCCCATGACCTCAAGGTCGTGCGCGCGCTCTGCCATCGGGTGGTGGTGATGCAGCACGGCAGAATAGTCGAGGAGGGGCCGGTGAGCGAAATTCTGTCCAATCCCAAGACCGCCTACACCGAAAGGCTCGTGAGAGCCGCCTTCGATGTGGCAGCATGACCGCTAGAAAGCAGAGGCAATCCATGACCAGACAACCCAAGATCACCTTCATCGGCGCCGGCTCCACCGTCTTCATGAAGAACATCATCGGCGACGTACTGCAGCGTCCGGCGCTGTCGGCCGCGACGATCGCGCTGATGGACGTGAACCCCGAGCGCCTCGGCGAAAGCGAGGTCGTCGCCGGCAAGCTGGTGCGCACGCTCGGCGTCAAGGCTGATATCGAGACCCATTCCAACCAGAAAAAGGCGCTGGAGGGTGCGGACTTCGTCGTCGTCGCCTTCCAGATCGGCGGCTTTGAGCCCTGCACGGTCACCGATTTCGAGGTGCCGAAGAAGTACGGCCTGCGCCAGACCATTGCCGATACGCTCGGCGTCGGCGGCATCATGCGCGGCCTTCGCACCGTGCCGCATCTCTGGAAGATCTGCGAGGACATGCTGCAGGTCTGCCCGAACGCGATCCTGCTGCAATACGTCAACCCGATGGCGATCAACACCTGGGCGATCTCCGAGAAGTATCCGACGATCCGTCAGGTCGGCCTTTGCCATTCTGTCCAGGGCACGGCCTACGAGCTTTCACGCGATCTCGACATCCCGGTTTCGGAGATCCGCTACCGCGCCGCCGGCATCAACCACATGGCCTTCTTCCTCAAGTTCGAACACAAACAGGCCGACGGCAGCTTCCGCGATCTCTATCCGGATCTGGTGCGCGGCTACCGCGAAGGCCGCTTCCCCAAGCCCAGCCACTGGAACCCGCGCTGCCCCAACAAGGTGCGCTACGAGATGCTGACGCGGCTCGGCTATTTCGTCACCGAAAGCTCCGAGCATTTCGCCGAGTACACGCCCTATTTCATCAAGGACGGCCGTCCCGACCTGATCGAGAAGTTCGGCATCCCGCTCGACGAGTACCCGAAGCGCTGCGTCGAGCAGATCGAGCGCTGGAAGGGGCAGGCGGCTGCCTTCAAGGAAGCCGAGACGATCGAAGTGGCCGAGAGCCACGAATACGCGTCTTCGATCATGAACTCGGTCTGGACCGGCGAACCCTCCGTCATCTACGGCAACCTCAGGAACAACGGCTGCATCACCTCGCTGCCGGAAAATTGCGCCGCTGAAGTTCCCTGCCTGGTCGATGCCTCCGGTATCCAGCCGACCTTCATCGGCGATCTGCCGCCGCAGCTGACGGCGCTGATCCGCACCAACATCAACGTGCAGGAGCTGACGGTTCAGGCGCTCATGACCGAGAACCGCGAGCATCTCTACCACGCCGCAATGATGGATCCGCACACGGCGGCCGAGCTCGATCTCGACCAGATCTGGTCGCTCGTCGACGACCTGCTCGTCGCGCATCGCGACTGGATCCCGGAATGGGCGCGCGTGTCGAAAAAGGTCCAGGCAGCCTGACTTTTTCTCCCGGTCAGGCCGCGTCGAGCCCCGGAACCGCATGTCGTCTTCCCCCATGTCCTAGCCGATTTACGGGGCAAGACCGACAGCGCCGGTTCCGGGGCTTGTTCTTCTCAAGCTGTTACGGCTGCCGCCAGCGGCAACACGATCCGCATGCAGGCGCCGCCGGACGCCGAGCGGGAGACGTCGACGTAGCCGCCATGCAGGTGCACGATCTTCTGCACGAGGTTGAGGCCGAGGCCCGCGCCCTTGCCGTCCTTGCGCAGCCGCTGAAACGGCTCGAAGATCCGGTCGGTTTCGCTGCGCGGAATGCCGTCGCCGTCGTCGCAGACATCGATCACGCCCTGAGGATCGACCTTGACCGTGATTGTGCCGCGCCTTCCGCCGTGGTCGATGGCGTTCTGCACGAGATTGGTGAGCGCTCGCTCCAGCGACGCCTCGTCTCCCGCCACGATGACAGGGTGTTGATCGGCCTCGAATGTCATCTCGTAACCTGCCCCGAAGCCAAGTGGCGCGAGCGCGACGATCACCCGCTCGGCAAGCGCTGCGAGATCGATGGGCCTGAAATCATCCCTCTGGGCGTCGAGACGTTCGAGATCGAGAAGCTGGCCCGCCAGAATGGAAAGGCGCGTCACGTCCTCGTTGAGGCGGGTCTTGTCCGGTCCCGGCGGCAATGAGGCGATGCGAGCGCCGAGAATGGCAACCGGCGTGCGCAACTCATGCGCCGCCTGGGCCAGGAAGCGCTTGTGTCTCGTATAGCCGTCATCGAGCCTTGTCAGCGCATCGTTGACGGCCGTCACCAGCGGCAGAAACTCATTGGGAACACCCGTCACCGGCATCTGGATGCCGCGCTGGTCATATTCGATGTGGGCGGCATGTGAGGCCGCGTGCGACAGGCCCGAGAGCATCCTTCGAACGACGATCGGGGTGACGACCACGGTCGCAAAGGCGAGCAGTAGCAGCATCGGCACGAAGATGCTGAGGAAGGCGCCGGTGGTGCTGAGCAGCAGGCGGCCGAGCGTCAATTGTCCCTCCGTGCCGCTGAAGATCTGGACCATGCCGGCCGGCGACTCGAGCCATTTGACGACCGCTTCCGGACGGGCGTTCTTGTCGGGCGAAAGCCGGAAGCGGGCGTCGTTCATGCGCTCGAGCCCGGCGACCGCAAAGGCGAATTCTTCCGGCACCGTGCCCTCCGAGAGGCTGTGCCCTTGTCTGTCGCGAACGATGAACCAGATCTTTCCCGCCTGTTGGCGCAGCCGCTGCAGCTCCGGCGTTTCCTGAAGTTCGAGCCCGCCATCGGCTTTGCGGGTGATCGCGTCCTTCAAGACGTCAACATTGCCGTTCTCGTAGCCGTCGATGAGATAGCCGGTCACCCAGAGCAGGCCGACCGCAATGGCGATGACGACAAGGGTCGCTACCGTTTCGAACAGCACGAGCCAGCCGACGAGCCGCCATTTGAAGGAATGGGAAGCGCGGCCGCTCATTGGTCTTCTCTGAGAAGATAGCCGACGCCGCGGATGCCGTTGATGGTCACGCCCGCGTCTGCGTCCGCCAGCTTGCGGCGCACGCGCGAGATATGGGTGTCGAGCGCATTGGACTGGATCTCGTCGTCGAGCCCGAACACGGCTTCCATAAGGGCGGCACGCAGCACCATGCGTCCCATGCGACGGGTCAGCGTTTCAAGCACCAGAAGCTCGCGCCGCGGCATCTTCAGCGGCGTGCCGGCCACACTCGCCTCGCAATGGGCGAGATCGAAGGAGAGCCGACCGACGGTGACGACATCGGATTGCACCGGAACCGGGCGACGAGCAAGCGCGCGCAGCCGCGCCAGCAGTTCCTCGAAGGCGAAGGGCTTGCCGATATAGTCGTCGGCGCCGCCATCGAGCCCCGCCACCCGGTCGGCGAGGTCGTCGAGCGCCGTCAGCATCAGCACCGGCACGGTGTTGCCGCGCGCCCGTATCACGGGGATGAGCGAGAGCCCGTCGCCATCGGGCAGCTTGCGATCGAGCACGACCACGTCATAGACGGCGTCGTTGAGGATCAGCGCGGCCTCAGCGAGATCGCGCGCATGATCGGCGATCATCCGGTGATGGCTCAACGCGGCCTTCAGCGCCCCCGCGAGCTCCTTCTCATCTTCGACCAGCAAGACCCGCATGAATGCGCTTTACCCCGTGCAACGTGCCTACGCGCGCGATCCTAGTGCCGCTTGATTGAGGGAACCTGTCATCCCGCCGCAAGGTAATCCCGATCTTTGTCGCCGCACAATCATTCGTTGCGGGCGCCCTGCATGACATGCTGTCTCAATCTTGATCCTTAGGCTGTGCAGCAGTGAAACCTCAAGAACGGGGTTCGCGGACAAAGCCAACCCGGATCACGGCGCATGACATTCAGCAAACGGACGTCGCCTACACTCAGACAACGCAGGGAAAGGCCGGCTGGCTGGCGTGCAGCGCATCCGGTTGCACTTGCGCGCGCAGGTCGGTTCCTGCGTCACGGTATCTTGGCGCTCGCTCTTGCCACCGCCGGCTGCGCCGGCCCGGACGTGACGCCCACAAACAGGCGACTTGAATTGACGACGGGTGCCGTGCCGCTTGCGCAGTCGACGTTTGATGTGAGCGACACCGGCATTATCCTTGCCTTTTCCGGTGGCGGCGCCCGCTCTGCTGCCTTCGGCTACGGCGTCCTGTCGGCGTTGGCCGAGGCGCCGTCCCCGGGCGAGCGAGGGCGCCGGCTTGCCGACGATGTCGCGGTTGTTGCCGGCGTCTCCGGAGGTGCTGTGCTCGCCTCCTATTTTGCCTTGAACGGCCGCGCGGGCCTTGAGGATTTCCGCAAGCGGTTTCTCGGACGCGATGTCGAGGCCTCGCTCAAGACGTCGTTTTCACCGCCCAATATCCTGCGCGGCTATCGCGGCGGGGTGAACGATCTCTCCGGTTTTCCGGCCTGGCTCGACGCCAACCTGTTTAACGGCGCAACGCTCGGCAACATCTCGCGCTCCGGCCATCCGCGCCTGGTGATCCACGCGACCGATCTCTATAACCGCGCACCGTTCATCTTCGACCGCGCCTCGTTCACCGCCATCTGCAGCAGCTACGACGACTATCCGCTCGCCTATGCGGTTGCGGCCTCGGCCGCCGTCCCGGTCGTTTTCGCGCCGCTGACCTTGCAGAACTTCCGAAGCGGTTGCGAGGCGTTGCCGGAAGCGAAAACACAGAAGACAGGGGTTCGCGCGCCGGGCTCGCTCGTTGCGCGCGAATACGCTGGCTCCCTCAGGCGCTATGAAACGGCAAGGGATCTCAACTATCTGAAACTCTACGATGGCGGCCTGGTCGATGGCGTCGGAACGCAAAGCCTGCTGCACCTGATGGGCCGGGGTGCTCCGGAACCCATCCCAGCGGAGCGCGCCTTCCGTCTCAGGCATTTGGTTGTCATCGTCGTCGATGCCTCCACGCGGATCGGCGGGGACATCTCGAAGACAGTCGACAACCCCAAGGCTCCCGATGCGATCGTCGCCGCCATCGACGCGATGATCAATATTCCCAATCTTCAGAGCTTCGATGCGCTGCGCGATCATCTGCCGGCCTGGCGGGAAAGCTTCGTGACTTGGCGGTGCGGCAGCAGCGGCGCCAAGCGGGGCTGCGGCGATCTCGATGTCGATATCATCCGGCTGGCGCTGTCGGATGTATCCGACCCGGTGCTGGCGCGGCGGATCCTCGGGCTGCACAATCGGCTGAGCCTCAACGAAAAGGACGTCGATTTTCTTGCGGATCTCGGCCGGCGCCTGTTGCGCGACAATGCCGGCTATCGGCGGTTCCTCGACCGCGTCAACCATGGCGGGCCGAAGCTGGCCCGCGCGGATTGAGAGGTTGCAGACTGAGAAGGCAGGTTAGCGAGAGCCTGCCGGCTCAGTTCGCCCGTGCCTCCAGCCAGTCGTGCCACTGGTCCTCGCTGCCGTGGAAGACGTTGAGGTCGATCTTGCCATCGACGCCTTGAGAAAGGCCAGAACCGGAATACTGCCAGAACAGCCACTTGCGGTTCGGGTAGACGATCGACGGGTGCTGGGCGACGGCACGCAGCCAGAACGGATAGTTCTTGAAAGCGCCCTGCAGGTTGTCGGCGTAGAAGTCCGGCGCCGTGTAGATGATAGGACGCTGGCCGTAATGGGCCTCGAGCTTGTCCATGAACACCTGCATCTTTTCGCGCACGCGCTCGGGCGACAAGCGACGCTTGCAGCTCGATTCGCCGTTATATTCGACGTCGATGACAGGCGGCAGCGCGCCCGGTTCACGCGGAACGTTGCGGATGAACCAGTCGGCCTGTTCGCCGGCCGTGCGGCACCAGTAGAAGAAGTGATAGGCGCCGCGGCGGATGCCGGCCGCCTTGGCAGCGCGCCAGTTCTTCTTGAACATCGGGTCGAGGTGGTCGCCGCCATCGGTCGCCTTGATGAAGGCGAAGTTCGCCCCTTGTGTACGCAGCCGAGCCCAGTCGATGTCAGCCTGCCAGCGCGAGACGTCGACGCCATGCACGGCCATCTTGCGCGGATTTTTGGCGCGGCCGAAGTTGATCGGCTTGGCGTCACGGAAACGATGACCGTAGATCCGCGAGCGGCCCTGTGGCATCGCCTGGGTCACCGGATTTTCCGGCGCGACGAAAGCGACCGGCCGCGCGTCCGGAACAGGCGCGGCGAGCGTCGTCGTGGTGTTTGCCGCGGGTGCAAAGGCTTCCGGCTCCGGCACCGGTCCGGCCCAGGCGAGCATTTCTTGGGGCGGTGCCGATTGAACGTTCTGCGGCGGCGTCATCTGCGCGACCCGCGCGCCGACATTGGCGGCGGGCACCGGTGCGGCCGACATCGCGACCGAACTCGTCGTTTCGCGCGAGGGCGGCGCGATGGTGTCCAGGCTCGAACTGGAGGAGCAGCCCGAAATGAGGCCGGCAAAAAGGATTGCGGTCGCAGCTGAAAGACGCATGGGCACCCGTACGCAAAACAAGGTCGACGGCGATCGCCGGCCGACAGGTGTGAAATAGCTAACGGAAGCTTACCCAAAAAGTTTGAATCCAATCTTACCAAGCGAACCCAATTTCACGCACTGGAGGTTGCATCGGGCCGGGCACTTTGACGCAGGCGTGGTGGCGCTGTCAGCTGGACGAATGTTCGATGCCGGTGCCTGTCCGTTGCCGGCGGCTGGTGCGGAATTCGAGGTTGCGGGCGATGGTGTCGTCGAGCGCGCCGGACGCGTCGGTGATCATCGTCGGCGCAAAATGCGAACGGAAACCCTCGCCGACCCGGAAGGCTGGTGTGTAGAGCGGGCCGAGCGGCTGTGTCGTCGTCACATAGGTGAGATTTTCGTCGCTTCCCGAGCGCGTCGGCAGGCCGTGGCGATGCAGGACCGAAGGAAGCGCGAGGCGCAGGCTGTTGGCCAGTAGGTGGATCATCTGCCGCCCGGAAAGCGAGTGGCGGTAGTTGCGGTAGAACCCCAGGCAATGGCGCAGGATACGGGCGCGGTTGCCGTCGAGGCGCGACAACTTGCGGGCAAAGAGGGCCACGTCCTCAAGACCATCGAGCGGACGGGTCATCAGGGTGAAGCCATCCATGTCGCGCAGCTTGGCCGAGGGCAGGAAGCGTTCGTCGGCGACGCACTCGTCGAAGAGCGGCGTGCCGAGCAGCGGGATCGTCAGGCTCAGGAACGCCGGCAGAGGCATCGTGGTTTCGCCGGTGATGAAGGCGAGCTCCTCCTGCATAGCCTCGATCGTCTGCGACGACGGATCGAACATCAAGCCATACTGGAAGGCGACGCCGGCGTTGAGGCAGGTCTGGATCGCCTCCAGTTGCGGCACCACCAGGTTCTGCTTTTTCTGGTAGCGTTTCAGTTGCGCTTCGTTCAGCGTTTCGACGCCGCTGAAAAGGCCGAGACAGCCGGCCGCCCGCACGGCTTCCAGATTGGCGGGATCGCGGAAGAAGTCGCCGGTGACGAGCGCAATCCAGCCCTGAAACAGCCCCTCCCGCCACAGCGATCGGATCACGTCGAGCTTGTCATAGAAGACGTCCTTGCTGTTGCCGTAGAAGTTGTTGTCGATGAACAGCACGTATTTCTTCGGCGGGGCGTTGCGCAGCTGCGCCTCGATATAGGCGGGGTCGTAGCTGTGATAGCGTCTGCCTTCGGCGGTTAGCGCACAGAAGCTGCACTTGAAATTGCAGTAGCGGCTCGTCTCGATGTAGCTGACCGGACCGCGCCAATTGGCAAGGTCGAAGCGCGGCAGGATCGTCTCGGAGACGGCCCATTCGCCAAACACCTCCCTGATGACCGCCTGCATCTCCTCGACGTCACCGTCGCAGGCGTAGTCGAAGGTTTCGGCGCTCGAAACCGGCAGATTGCGCACGACCGGCCCGCCCGCGACGACGACGCAACCGGGCGACTTGGTGCGGGCATAGGCCGTCAGGTGCTGCATCCGGTCGAAGGCTGCGGTCACGCCCGTCAACACCAGCATGTCGAGGTCGGCAAAGGCTGCCTCGTCGACGAGCGGTCCGTCATGGAATTCGCTGTAGGCGCGAAGGTCCACGCGGTCGCGGGCAAAGGCGCCCGCCAGGAACAGGTGGCCGGTTCCCTGGGGGATGAAGTCGGGGCGGCCCCTGGGGTTCCGGGTTTCGTCGAAATGGGCTAGCACGATCAGGATGCGGGGAGGACTGGGACGGTTCATGCGCGGCTCCCCTGAGATCTGGCAAACTGGACATGCGGCGCCTGGTCGGTTTGGCCAAGCGGAAGAACCTCGCACCACGTGGCCCGGCGCAGCGAAAACATCGTCTCGAACGCCTGGCGCGCTTCGGCGTCTCTCGGTCCGGCGGCATGCTGCAGGGCGGCCAGCGCGACGGCCGGCATCTCCAGCCGGATCGCCTCCGCGAGGGCATACTGGGTGACGCGCTCGGCGCGGCGTTGTTGGCCGCGGCGCAGATGCAGGGTCGCTTCGCCGAGCGCTGCCACCGGTCGGCCGATCGGGTAAACCCGCGCAAAGCGCTCGAGTTTTCTAAGAACGAGCTGTGCGGCCAGCAGGTCGCCTCCGTCAGGGTCGCTGGCGACATCGAAGAGACGGGCGAGCGCCGGTAGCGTTCGCGTCTTCATCGCCGGGTTGAGCGTCTCGCACCAGGAAAGCGCGCGCTCGAGCCAGCTTGCGGCCTCCGTGCTGTTGCCCCGTCGCCGGGCGGCCTCGCTCAGAAGCGATGCGCCTTCGATCGAATGGACGAGTTCCAGCCCGTCACCCTTTTCGCGAAGGATCTGTTCGAGTTCGTCGAGGTCGGTGTCGATCGCGTTCCAGCGGCCAAGTGCTGCGTGGCCCCTGAGACGGCCGAGCAGGCCGCAGCCGAGCACCTGCATGTCCCCGCGCCGGCGCCCTTCCTCGCAGATCCGCTGCACGAGGATCTCCCAGGGCGCGATGCCCTCGAAGGCGGAGGTCAAAAGCCAAGGGCCGGAAATCGTCTCCAGCCCGACCGCCACTTCGCACCAGCGCCTCAGGTCGCCGACCGTCGCCGCATTGTTCAGGCCGGCCTCGAACGCCCGCTTGCCCGCGTGCCAATGACCGATGCCGATCTGGTACATGCCCGACAGTAAGTCGACCCGCACGCGCGTTCCCAACTGGTCGACGCGTTCGGAAAGTGCTGCCGCCAGCCGACTGTAGTGTTCGGCCTGGCTGTGCAGCGGGATCACGCCGCATATGGCGCCGAGGCTGGCATAATTGGCGGCGGTCGTCGGGGAGACGTATTTGTTTCTTTCGGCAAGGTTCGTCGCCCTCAGCGTCGCATGGATCAGCCGCAGCTTCTCGCTGGTGAAGTAATAGATCCGCGTCAGGTCCTCATGCGCCTTCGCCGCAAGCAGGAAGGGATCGGACGGCGATCGCGAGATTTCGCGCTTCAGGATCCAGTCCGCGTCGCGGTGGATGGTGCGCCGCCACACCTGTTCGGCGAGATCGAGTACGAGATGCAGCGCGAGGCCGGCAGAGGTGCGCGGCAGCGGCAGGCCGGAAAGCCGCAGGCCTTCCTCATAGGCATGGCGGGCCGCTTCGGCGCGGCCAAGATTGAGGCTGGCTTCGCCGAGCAGGAAGCAGGCGGCCGCCCGTCTTGCCGGTAGAATGGTGATCGAAAGGTCGCGCGCTGTCTTGAAGAAGCGCTCGATCAGATCGACGACGGCGGCGTTGTCGAACTGGCGCAGCCGCAGTTCGGCAACGCGGTCCAGATAGTTGAAGGCCTGCGCGGCGTCGCCTGCGCGCTCCCAGTGGCTGAGCACGCGCGGCAGGTTTTCCGCATTGTCCGGCTGCCCGCCTTCCTCCATCGCCTTGGCGATCGCGCGATGCGCTTCATGGCGCTGTTCCGACAGCAGGCTTTCGTAGATCGCCTGGCGGATGACGGCATGGCTGAACATGAACCGGCCCGGGCGGTCGTCGGCGGGCTTGATCAGATGCGCCGCCTGCAGCCGCTCGATGCTCGCCTCGATGTCCAGTGCCGTCTTCCTGATCGGCGGCAGAGCGCCAAGCTCGGCAAGCGAGAAGGTCGCGCCCATGGCGCTTGCGATCTTCAGGAGAACCTGCAGCTCTGCCGGAAGCTGGTCGGTGCGGGCAATCACGGTAACCTTGGCGGTGTTGAGCAGGGTCGCATCGTTCGAGCGGGGCTCGGAGAGCAGCGAGACGGCTGCGGCAGGCTCGGCCGCCTTGGGCAGCCGGCGCTCGCCGATCATCCGGCAGATTTCGCAAATCAGCAGCGGGTTTCCGGCCGACTGCGCATAGACCGCCTCGCCGAAGCCGTCGGCGGGGGAGTTGCTGCCGATCGATGCGCGAACGAGCGCGATCGTGCCCTCGAAGTCGAGCGGCAAAAGATCGAGCGTCTGGGCGCCGTTGTGGTGCAGGCCGGTCCACCGGGTCAGGTCTTCCTGTGTGCGGGTCGTCCGGGTCGATACGACCACCGGCACGGGTGCCGCCCCTGAAACCAGCCGCCCGAGCAGCTGGCCGGACGCCTCGTCGAGCCAGTGCACATCTTCGAGCACGACGAAGCCCTGTCCCCCGGCGAGACTGTCGGCCATGAGCTCGCTCAGCAGCTCGCGCAGCCGATGGGAGCGCCCGTCGCCGGACATGGCCCGGGTCTCCGGCGTGTCCGGCAAGGTGAGGTTGATGGCATCGTTGAGCAGCGGCGCGAGGGAAGCAAGCTCCGGTCTTTCCGCAAAGAAGAGCGCCACCTGGTCCGTGGCCTCGACGCCGCGCAGATCGCCGATACCGAGCAGGTCGCGGATAACCCCACGCCAGGCGAAATAGGGGACGTCGCTTTCGATGTCGTCGGCATTGCCGACGAGCACGCGGTTGCCGCGGTCGCGACAGCGCTCGACGAAGGCGCGCAGAAGGGCCGACTTCCCGACGCCGGAATCGCCCTTGACGATCATGATGCCGGACTGCCCCCTGGGCGCGCTTTCGAGATAGGCGGAAAGGGCCGTCATTTCGGCCGCACGGTTGAGGAGTGCCGGTGACTTGGTGTCGATCGTTGCGACCGTCTCGGCAATCGGCGCGAAGGCAGACACGCCGCCGCGCACGCCCGGTATGGCCAGCGACCACGGTCCGGAGAAGGCGATCTGGCTGGCCGTCTCCTTTGCCGTCGCCTGGTCGACAAGGATGCGCCCGGCGGCAACGCTTGCCAGGCGCGCGGCCATGTTCACGGCGGCGCCGACCACCGTGTAGTCCGCGCGGTGGCTGGCGCCGAGCGCGCCACAGAAGCTTTCGCCGGTGGAGATGCCGGCCGAGAGGCCGATATCGGGATCGTCGAGCTCGCCTGAAAGACGCAGCGCCGCAACGATCGCGCGGCGCGCATTGTCGGCATGTTTGGGGCCGGGCAGACCGAAGACCGCGAAGATCTCGAGACTGTTTGCGTGAAGGGCCGTATGGAGGATTTCCCCGCCGGTGCGGCCGACAACGGCGATCGACCGTGCAACGAGCTGGTTCAGCCGATCGAGATCTTTCTCGAGGTCCGGGCCAACGATATGCACGAACAGGGCCGTAATGGTTCTCAGGTCCGCCAGCCACTCCGAAAGCGGCGAGAGAAGCCGACCGCGCAGCGAAAGCGGCAGGTAGGCTTCAAGCCGCTTGCTGGCGAAGCCCGAAAGGGGGTGGGGCTGCCCGGTTGCGGTCGAATAGGGATCGATGCGTTCGAGGCGGGCGGTGCCCTCCCGGCCGGGCCGGCCGGTTGCCCGCTTGCCGATCAGCTGCCACACGGCGTCGGAGACGAGAATTTCGCCGGCATCGCTCAAAAGGCCGCAATGGTCCGCCTGCGCCAGGCAGTCGCCGCCGACGATCAGCCAGCGCTGGTCGATGCGGGGAACGAGGTGCAGCAGGGTGATGGTGCCGACGCCGACGGCGATGCGCAGCTGCAGCGCGTCCTCCGGCCCGCCCGGGCCGCCGATCTCTTCACGGATGCGGCCGGCACAATAGCAGCTGCGCCAGGCGGCCTGCTCCAGCTCGCTGTCGGTGGCGGCCTGCCAGCCGGCAAGCAGGCTGTCGCCGGCAAAGCTCAACACGGTGCCACCATGTTCCTCGATATGCCGGACGAGCGGCCCCATGTAGCCGTTGAGCAGCCGGCTCACCCGTTCGGCGCCGGCGGCGCGGTCGCTTTCGGACCATTTGGCGGTCAGGCGGGTAAAACCGGAGATGTCGGCGAACAGCAAGGCGCCGGGAAAGTCCTCGCGCGTCGGGCCAGCCGAATCCGTCGCCGCCGGGGCAGACCATCGAACCAGGGCTCCCGACAGGTAACGTTGGAATTCATTCTTGCCGGCGCCACCTACCACGCAAAATTCTCCCCAAGATTTTAGAGTAACATGCCTCCTTTCGCACTTAAAGGCCGCCCGTGTTGACCTATGGGTTTCCAGTAACGGCAAGTAAATATCTGTTCCACGCCGCTTGCGAACGGAGTAATGTTTGCCCGATTGTTCGAGGGGGTCTCGCAACAGGAGGGGATGATGGGGGTCGACTGGGCTGTTCCGGTCGCCGCCGTGACACGCCGCAATGTCTTGCGGCTGTTCTCGGCAGGCGTGATGGCGAATGTGCTTTCCGGGTGTCAACACGACTGGCCACCGGCCGCGGCCTGCGAGCTTCCCTACCCGATCGTCGACGTTCACTGCCATTTCTTCAACGCGGCCGATGTGCCCGTGGAAGGGCTGGTGCGCTATGTGGCGCTGCGGGAGAAACTGCCGGAAGCAAAGCTCTCCGCCGATCCGCTGCAGTCGAAGCGCCTGGAAAATGCCCTGGTGGTCTTCCTCGTGACGGCCCTTGGCGACGTCGCGCCCAAGGCCAAGGCCGAGGACGCTATTCTCAAGAAGCGGGTGCCGCGCCCCTCCGACGCCGAGTTCGAGCGGCAGAAGGACGAGCAGTTGCGCATCGCCGTCAAGCAACTGGTCGCGCTAGCCGGCGAGCAGCGCGCATCGTTGACCGCACGAAGCGGCGCCGAAACGCCGGATTATCAAGGCCTGCTGGAACAGATCGGCGGCACCCCCGGCCTGCCGCAGGGCTTGCAGCGGCGCTCCGGCAGCGTGGAGGAGACGGATGTCGATGCCCTGGCGTCGGCCGCCAAGGCCCACGACCAGATCGGCAACTACCTTTCCTTCGTGCGCCTCATGCAGGACTACCGCGAAAACCTGGCGGAAACCTATGCCCGGATCTTCGCGTCGAAATGCCGGTTTTCCATGATCACGCCGAGCATCCTCGATTTCGAGAAGTCGATCGGCGGCAGGGCATCGCCGCAGCACGACCAGATCGACGTGATGGACGAGATCCAGCAGCTGGTGATCAAGCGGCACGGCATCCACATGCACAGCTTCGTCGGCTTCGATCCGCACCGGGAGGCGCAGAAGCGTGGCTCGTCGCTGGAAAACGTCCGCTACGCGATCATGGAAAAGGGCTTCATCGGCGTGAAGATCTACCCGCCGATGGGCTTCAAGGCATGGGGCAATGCGGATCCGAAGATCGATGCGGCGCTGAAGCGGCTCTACGACTGGTGCCGCGACAACAGCGTGCCGATCATGGCGCATGCGGAAAACAGCATCGGCGCCGGCTGCGGCTATGGCAATATGGCGAGCCCCGCCTACTGGAAGAAGCTGCTCGACACCAACCGTTACAATGACTTGCGGATCAATCTGGCGCATTTCGGCGCTTTCGATGAAGTCATTCGCCCAGGCGCACCGACGGGGGTCATGGTGTCCTGCGCCCAGGACAAATTCTCCGGTCCGCCGACCTGGGAGGACATCATTGGCAAGACGATCGGCCACGGGCGCCGGCCGAACCTGTTTGCCGACCTGAGCTACCTGAGCGAGCTCGTCACCGACAACACGCCCGGGCTGCACGAAAAAATCCGCGCGCTGCTCGACAAATGGCTGCGGGACTACGATCCCGATGCGCGCCATCTGATGTTCGGCACCGACTGGTCGATGATGGCGCTGGAGAAGGACTACAACGCCTACGTCCCGCGGATTGCCCAGCAACTGAAGGAGGCCAATGTCAGCGAGGAGGACCAGCAGAACATCTTCTGGAAGAACGCCTCCCGTTACCTCGGCCTCGACCGGCCGGGGCCGACCCGCCAGCGGCTCGCCACCTATTGTCGCAAGCGTGGCCTGGACGCCTCCTGGCTCTCGCAGCTGGAGATCGCCTGACCGCGGAGGCTGCTACCCGCGGTCCGGCCCGTGCCTATCGCCACGGTGCGGTTCTGGCGATCCATTCGCGCGTCCGGCCTTCCGGGTCGGCGTTGCGGGTGATGTCGGTAACGACGGCGGCGATGTCGGCGCCGTGCTCGAAGACGCCGGCGATCCGCTCGACGTTGAGGCCGCCGATGGCGACCAGCGGCAGCAACCCGACACGGTTCCGCCAGGCGGCAAGGCGCGGCAGTCCCTGCGGCGCCCACTTCATAGCCTTGAGAATGGTCGGGTAAACCGGTCCGAGCGCGACATAGTCGGGCTTGGCAGCAAGTGCTGTCTCCAGTTCCGTCTCGTCATGGGTGCTGAGTCCGAGCTTCAGGCCGGCGGCGCGGATTGCAGTAAGGTCGGCCTCCGCCAGGTCCTCCTGGCCGAGATGGACGAAGTCGCAGCCTTCCGCGATCGCCAGTTGCCAGTAGTCGTTGACGATGAGCTGGCAGCCCTGCTCGTCGCAAACGGCCTTGGCCGCGCGGATCTCGCGGCGGATCTCCGCTTCCGTACGATCCTTGACGCGTAGCTGCACCAGCTTGACGCCGAGCGGCACCAGCCGCTCGATCCAATCCGCGCTGTCGACGATGAGATAGAAGGGGTCAAGTTTCACGCAAACACCGCCTTTCCGATGACGGGGGTGGAAGGGACGGCAAAATCGCGCGGTTCGAGCATGCCCGCCTCGAAGGCCTGCCGGCCGGCATCGATCGCGCCCGCGAACGCAGCGGCCATCAGCGCGGGCTTGGCGGCGCCGGCGACGGCGGTGTTGAGCAGGACGGCATCGAAGCCGAACTCCATCACCCTCGTTGCGTGCGAGGGCCGGCCGATGCCGGCATCGACGATCAGCGGCACATCGGGAAAGTTGGCCCGCATTGCCCTGAGCGCCTGGATGTTCTGCGGGCCCATGGCGCTGCCGATCGGCGCGCACCAGGGCATCAGCACCTTGCAGCCGGCTTCCACGAGCCGTTCGGCAACCACGAGATCATCCGTGGTGTAGGGAAAGACTTCGAACCCTTCGGCCGAGAGGATGCGCGCCGCCTCGACCAGCCCGAAGACATCGGGCTGCAGCGTATCGTGGTGGCCGATCACTTCGAGTTTCAGCCAGTTAGTGCCGAAGACCTCGCGCGCCATCTTGGCCGTCAGCACCGCCTCTGACACCGAGTGGCAGCCGGCGGTGTTCGGCAGCACGTGCACGCCGAGCGCCCGGATCAGTTCGAAGAAGGCGCCGCCCTGGCGGCCTCCGGCGGTTTCGCGCCGGAGCGAGACCGTGACGACCCCAGTGCCTGACGATCGCACCGCATCTTCCAGAACGGCGGGGGAAGGGTAGCGGGCGGTGCCGAGCAACAACCGTGAGCGCAGGTCCTGTCCATAAAGCGTCAGCATGTCTCAGCCTCCTTTCATCGGCGAGAGAATTTCGATCCGGTCCCTGTCGCTGAGCGCATGACCCGAACGGTCGGCCCGGTGCACCAGTTCGCCGTTGACGGCGGTGGCGAGCCAGTCGCCTTCGAAATCGAGGGCGGCCAGAACCTCGGCGAGGGTGGTGACGGCGAGGTCGTGATCCTCGCCATTGACGGTCAGTCTCATGCGGCATCTCCCTTCAGGTCCTGCGCAAGCGCGAGGTCGGCTGCTTCCGCCGCCAGGGCCGGCGAAAGCAGGAAGCCATGGCGGTAAAGTCCGTTGATCGTGATGGTCTGCCCGGTGCGCAGGGCGCGCGGCAGGTTGTTGGCGAAGGCGGGGCGGACGCCGGCGCCGGTTTCGAAGAGGCGCGCTTCGCCGAAGGCCGGATGCAGCGCATAGGCGGCGTTCAGCAGTTCCATGAGGGAGCGGGCGGTGATCGGTCCGCCGTCATCCGTCTCGATCATCGTCGCCCCGCACATGAAGAGGCCGCCGCCGCGCGGCACGACGTAGAGCGGGATGCGGGGATGAATGAGCCTGACCGGCCGCGACAGCTCCACGTCGCTTGTCTGCAGGTAGAGCATTTCACCGCGCACGCCCCGCAGGCCCGGCGTTTCGCCGATGCGTGCCGCGCCGGCGCAGTCGGCGACGAGATCGTGGTGGCCATCGTCGCTCGTCTCATCGAGGAATGTGACGCCGTGATCGACAAGCTTCTGCCGCAACCGGCTCAGCGCCCGGCGCGGGTCGAGATGCGCCTCACCGGGAAAAAACAGCGCCTCGCGGAAACGTCCGGCAAGCGCCGGTTCCAGCCGTTCGATCGCGGCGGCGTCGAGCCATTCGAAGCCGGAGGTGCGTGAGGCAAAGCGCTTGAGTTCGCCCGCATCCCGTGGCGGGGCGACGACAAGCGTGCCGTTTCGGGAAACCTCGCCTGGCAGGGCGTCGTCCCACCAGTCGATGGCGCCGATGCCCTTTGTCAGCACCACCTCTTCGGCGCTTTCGCGTTCGCACCAGGGTGCCAGCATGCCGCCGGCAAACCAGGAGGCCGCGCCGGCAAAGCCTGGCTTTTGCTCGACAACCGTCACCGCGACACCGCGGGCGCTGAGTTCATGCGCCAGACAGAGCCCTGCGACGCCGGCACCTTTGACGAGGATCCGCATGGCTCAGTGTTCCCGCGAGGCGTGGGCGGGCCGTCGTGAGGGAAGCGGGATGGTGTTGGCGGTGTGCATGCCGAGGCTCCGATTGTGGAGACCCAGTTCACGAGCGAAGGAAGGGGAAGGACGCCTTGCCGTTGAATGGTCGCGTGAAGGCGACGTTTGCGGCAGCGATGTCTGCACCGTCCCTACGCCAGTATGAACTGGATCAGGTTCAACGGGTCACTGCGCCGCGCAAACCGCATAGCAGAATCTCAGCCCCTTGGCGGGACACCCCTGGTGAATGCTCCAAGCTGACCGTTCGGGGCGGTTTTTGTCAAGAGCCAGCATTCGTGTGCGATGTGATCTCATCTGCCGAAAAAATTATCTATAATTTGCGACGAGAAAGCGGAAGCGTTGGCGGCGTGATGAAAGGAGGTGGGGCAACCGGGTGGAGCGGGTCGAAAAACACCGGAGAAGCCCAGCCGCGTCCTTGTTTCTCGGGTGCGGTACGCCCGATTTCGGAAATGGGAGATGCGACCGATTGGTTGATGATTGTTGCCCCGTCTCGGCGGTTTCCAGATGCGTTCACGGTCAAAAAACAACCATAAGGGTATGTGCTAACACAAACTCTCCATCTGGGTGCTTGCGAACTTTGTTGGTCGATAAAATTATAGATAATATCAGATTCTATCTATTTCGCGTTTGCGATGACCTGGAGGACGAGCCGAAATGCTGGACGGAACCCTATCAACTGGCGCTAATTTTACCCCGGGCGACGCGGGCGAATCCCGCTGGACCCAAGCGGAAGCTGAAAAAATCTATAATTTGCCGTTCAACGATTTGCTCTACCGCGCACACACGGTCCATCGTGCGCAGTTCGATCCCAACACCATCCAGATGAGCAGGCTGCTCTCGATCAAGACCGGAGGCTGCGCCGAGGATTGCGGCTATTGCAGCCAGTCCGCCCACTATCCGACCGGGCTCAAGGCATCGAAGCTGATGGAGGTCGAGCGTGTGCTTGCCGAGGCGCGACAGGCGCGCGACGGCGGTGCGACGCGCTATTGCATGGGGGCCGCCTGGCGCAGCCCGAAGGACCGCGACATGGACGCGATCGTCGCCATGATCGGCGGTGTGCGGGCGCTTGGCATGGAAACCTGCATGACGCTGGGCATGCTGACGCCGGACCAGTCCGCACGGCTCGCCGAGGCCGGGCTCGACTACTACAACCACAATGTCGATACCTCCGAACGCTTCTACGGCGAGATCATCACCACCCGCAGCTTTGCCGACCGGCTGGAGACGCTCGCGAATGTCCGCGATGCCGGCATCAAGGTCTGCGCCGGAGGCATTCTCGGCATGGGCGAAACCGCCGACGACCGGATCTCCATGCTGGTGACGCTCGCCAATCTGCCGGTGCCGCCCGAAAGCGTGCCGATCAACATGCTGATCCCGATCCCGGGCTCGAAGCTGGCCGATGCAGCGCCCGTCGATCCGATCGATTTCGTCCGCACCATCGCGCTTGCCCGCATCCTGATGCCGCTATCGCATGTCCGGCTTTCGGCCGGCCGGACCGACATGAGCGACGAGACGCAGGCGCTCGGTTTCTTCGCCGGCGCCAATTCGATCTTTGTCGGCGAAACCCTGCTGACCGCCGACAATCCCGGCGAGGACCATGATGCGGCGCTCTTCCGACGCCTGGGGTTGAAGCCGATGGCTCCGGCGGCAAGGCAGGATGCGGCCGAATGACCCTGGGTCTGTTTGCGCGCTATGAGAAGACGCTGGAGGGCCTTGATCGCAAGGGCCGCCGGCGCGCACTTGCCCCCGCTGGCGGCCTCGACTTCACCTCGAACGACTACCTGGCGCTCGCCGCTTCGACGCGGCTGAAGGCGGCGATAACGAGTGCCATCGCGCGCGGCGTGCCGGTCGGCTCCGGCGGCTCACGGCTGTTGCGCGGCAATCACGAAGAACACGAGACGCTTGAGGCGGAAGCGGCCACCCTCTTCGGCGCGGAACGAATGCTCTTCTTCGGCAGCGGCTATGCCGCCAATGCTGCCCTGTTTTCGACGCTGCCGCAGCGCGACGACCTCATCGTCCACGATGCCCTGATCCATGCGAGCGCCCATGAAGGCATCGCTGCGAGCAAGGCCGATTCGGTTGCGGCAGCGCACAACGATATCGACGCCTTTGCCGATGCGATCGGCCAATGGCGCCGCGCCGGCGGCACAGGGCGCCCGTGGATTGCCGTCGAAAGCCTCTATTCGATGGATGGCGATCGGGCGCCGCTCGCCGACCTCTTAGCGCTTGCCGCGCAGCATGACGGCTTTCTCGTCATCGACGAGGCGCACGCGACCGGCGTCTTCGGGCCGGAAGGTCGCGGTCTCGCCGCTGAGCTGGAGGACCGGGAGAACGTCGTCATGCTGCATACTTGCGGCAAGGCGCTCGGTGTTTCCGGCGCACTGGTCGGAGCAAGCGCCGTGCTTTGCGATTATATCGTCAACCGCGCCCGCAATTTCATCTATTCGACCGCGCCCTCGCCACTCATCGCGGCCGCGGTGCGTGAAGCGCTCGCCGCCCTCGTCGACGAGCCGGAACGCCGCGCCGCATTCGACGACCTCAGGTCTTTCGCCAACCGGGCGCTCGCCGAAGTGCTCGGCATCGAAGGCAGCGGCTCGCAGATCCTGCCCATCCCGATCGGTGATAACGGCCGAGCGGTCCGCATCGCCGCCCGTATGCGCGCCGAGGGTTACGATGTCAGGGCAATCCGCCCGCCGACGGTGCCGGAAGGCACCGCGCGTCTTCGGATCGCCATCACCCTCAATGTCGACCGGGCCGCAATCGTGCAGATGCTGCAGCAGTTGAAGATCGCGATCGCGAAGGAGCGGCCATGAAAACCCGTATCGTGGTCACCGGTACCGATACCGGCATCGGCAAGACCATCTTTTCCGCAGCCCTCACCGATGCGCTCGACGGTTGCTACTGGAAGCCTGTGCAGTCAGGGCTCGACGAAGAAACCGACAGCGAGACCGTCGCCCGGCTCGGCCGGTTGTCGTGTGACCGCGTCCTGCCCGAAGCCTACAGGCTCGCAACACCGGCATCGCCGCACCTGTCAGCACGGATCGACGGCGTCACCATCGAGCCGGAGCATCTTTCCCCGCAGGCGGTGGAACGACCGCTGGTGATCGAAGGCGCAGGCGGGCTTCTGGTGCCGCTGACGGAGCACACGGTCTTTGCGGATGTCTTTGCGCGCTGGCTGATCCCGGTGGTTGTCTGCGCTCGCACCGGACTCGGCACGATCAACCACACCCTCTTGTCGCTCGAAGCGCTGCGCCGCCGCGCCATTCCCGTTCTCGGCGTCGCCTTCATTGGCGACGCGCAGGAGGACAGCGAAGCGATCATCACGCGCCTTGGCGGGGTGCACCGGCTCGGGCGGCTACCGCGGCTCGACCCGCTGACGCCCGACCGCCTGCGCCACGCCTTCGCCGAGAATTTCAACATCGCCGATTTTCGAGGGATGCCGGCATGAAGAGCTCCGCCGTCTGGTATCCCTTCACCCAGCATGCCCTCGAACCGGCGATGCGCCGCATCGTCGGCACCGAAGGTGCCTATCTCGTCGACGAAGATGGCGCGTCGATCCTCGATGCGATTTCGTCCTGGTGGGTTATCACCCACGGCCACCGTCACCCCACGATCATGGAGGCGATCCGCAGGGCTACGGAGACCTACGACCAGATCATCTTCGCCGAATATACTCACGCACCGGCGGAAGACCTGGCGCGCGGGCTGATCGAGATCGCACCGCCCGGGCTCGCCCATGTGTTTTATTCCGATAGCGGTTCGACTGCGGTCGAGGTCGCGCTGAAGATGGCGCTCGGGTTCTTCCACAACAGCGGCCAGCCGCGGAGCCGGATCTGTGTGCTGGAGCATGGCTATCACGGCGACACGATCGGCACGATGTCGGCCGGCGAAAGAGGCGTCTTCAATGCCGCCTACGCGCCGCTGCTCTTCGCCGTCGATCGCCTGCCCTTTCCGGAACCGGGCCGGGAGCAGGCAACGCTCGACGCCTTCGAACAGGCTTGCGCTTCCGGCGAGGTTGCCGCCCTGTTGATCGAGCCCCTGCTGCTTGGCGCCGGTGGCATGAAGACCTATCCGGCTTCCGTGCTGTCCGAGCTGAAACGCATTGCCGAACGGCATGGCAGCCTGCTGATCGCCGACGAGGTGATGACCGGTTGGGGGCGGACGGGCAGCCTGTTTGCCTGCGAGCAGGCCGGGATCGCGCCCGATATTCTCTGCACCTCGAAGGGGCTGACCGGCGGCGCGCTTCCTCTGGCCGCGACGCTTTGCACCTCGGAGATCTTCGAGGCGCATCTTTCGGCCGACCGACGCAAGACCTTCTTCCATTCGAGTTCCTACACGGCCAACCCGATCGCCTGTGCCGCGGCACTTGCCAATCTCGCCGTCTGGAGACAGGAGCCGGTGGGCGCGCGTATCGAAACCTTGGTCGCGCGCCAGGGTCGACATCTGGCGCGTTTCGCCGATGATCCTCGCTTCGGCGACGTTCGCCAAATCGGCACCATTACAGCCCTCGACCTCACGGTGCCGTCCAGCGGCTATCTCGCCGAGGTCGGCCCGCAGCTCAGGGCGTTTTTCCGCAAGCGTGGTTTGCTGATCCGTCCGCTCGGCAACGTCATCTACCTGATGCCGCCCTATTGCGTCACCGATGCCGATCTCGGGCGGGCCTATGACGCCATCGACGAGGCGGCGTCGCTCTTCGGGGCAGGGCAGCTATGAGGCTTGTTCGCTCATCCCGGATCGTCGGTTTCGGCCATGCGGTGCCGGAGCGGCGTGTCGCCAACGGCGAAATCGAGACGACGCTCGGGCTTGAGCCCGGCTGGATCGAGCGCCGCACCGGCATTCGCGAGCGGCGCTGGGCCGCGTCTGAAGACACGCTGTCGGGGCTTGCAGCAAAGGCGGGCGCAATGGCGCTCGAGGATGCCCGCACCCCGCCCGGCAATATCGCCCTGGTCCTGCTTGCGACCTCGACGCCCGATCACCTGCTGCCGCCTTCAGCACCCCTGCTCGCCCATCGTCTCGGCCTTTCCAACGCTGGTGCGATTGACCTTGCCGGCGCCTGCTCGGGTTTCCTCTACGCCCTGACGCTTGCCGACGGTTTCGCGCGGGCTCAGGGAAAGCCGGTGCTGGTGGTGGCGGCCAACATCTTGAGCCGCAGGATCAATCCGGCCGAGCGGGCGAGCGCCGTGCTCTTTGCCGATGCGGCCGGCGCCGTCGTCGTCGCGCCGTCCGATGACCCGCAAACCGGCCTCGTCGGCGTTGACCTTGCCGCCGATGGCAGCCGCTACGATCTGATCTCTATTGCCGCCGGCGGCGGCAACAGGCCGTTTTCCGCCGACACCAGGCCCGAGGACCTGTTGATGACAATGCGCGACGGGCGCGAGATGTTCGCGCAGGCGGTGGAGATGATGACGGCCTGTGCCGTGAACGCCATGGACGCCGCCGGCTGCGTGGCCTCGGACATCAGCCGCTTCGTGCCGCATCAGGCCAATGCCCGCATTTTCGACGCCGTCTGCGATCGTCTCGGCATCGCGCCGTCGAAAACGGTGCGCACGATCTCGGACTACGGCAATTCGTCGGCCGCGACCATCCCGCTGTCGCTATCGCTGGCGCACCGAGAAAAACCCTTCGTCTCCGGCGAAAAGCTGTTGCTGACGGCGGCCGGCGCGGGGCTTGCGGGAGGGGCGGCAGTGCTCGCGATCTGATGACGCGTCGACGGCAGCCACGCCGCGTAACCTGGGGCGCGCGCCGTGATGTCAGGGTGTTGAGGGCGCGGCGCAAGAGCCGCGTTTCATCAGCATTGGCTGCAGCTTGTATTCCTCCTGCAGCGCATGGCTGCCGAGCACGCCTTCGAGTGCCAGCCGGGCGATCTCGTCGATCGGCTGGCGAATGGTGGTGAGCCGCGGCAGCACCAGCGAAGCCAGAGGAATGTCGTCGAAGCCGACGATCGAAAGGTCGTTCGGGACCCGAAGCCCCATGTCGTCGGCGGCGCGCAGCAAGCCGATTGCCTGCTGGTCGCTGGCGGTGGCGATCGCCGTCGGGCGACTTGCTACGGGTTGCGTCAGCAGCTGCTTACCAAGTTCTTCACCTGAGCGGTAGTCGAAGTGCCCCTCGACGATCTGCGGCGGAACGTAGTCGCCTGGGTGGCTTTTCCGGAATTCCTCGAGCCGTTGAACGAAACCGCCGCGGCGCTCGCCGGAGACTTCGGTCGTGCCCGGACCGCTGATATAGCCAAGCCGACGATGGCCGAGCGAAAGCAGGTGGTCCGCGGCGAGATAACCGCCCTGACGATTGTCGACGGACACGAGCGCATGGCCGCTCAAGGGCCGGTCGACGGTCACCGTGCGCGTGCGCGACGCCAATCCATCGGCGAGGCTGTTGCTGACGGGAACGAGGATCAGCCCGGCCGGCAACCGTCCGAGCAGGGTTTCAATTTGCTGCTTCTCGGCGTCCGGGTCGTCATGGGTGTTGGCAAGCAGCACCGAGTAGCCTTCGGCGGAAGCCAACATCTCCACCTGTTTGGCAAGCTCGGCAAAGAAGGGGTTGGTGATGTCAGGCACGACCAGGCCGATAATGTCGGTCTTGGCGAGCCGGAGGCTGCGACCGAGAATGTTCGGTCGGTAGCCGATCGCGTCGATCGTTGCTTCGACCTTAGCCCTGATGTCCTCGCTCACCGTCTTGTTCTTGGCAAGCACACGCGAAACCGTGCCGACGGACACCCCGGCGCGCTGGGCAACATCCTTGATCGTCGGGTTCAAACGGTCGGCTCCCTATCACGTTCGCTGCATCGATCAGGAGGGAAAAATCATGCAACGGATCAAAGTCTTACGCCAGCGACCGCGGGTCCGCCCGACGGCAGCTGGCCTTCCTCTTAGATCAGAGAATGCCGCGAACCGGTAGCGGCTTCCAGCACAAATTTCTCAGCGATGAAACGTTTCATATTGACAGCGATACCGCCTTTCTATCTTCTAAAGGTCGAAGCGGGCCACGCATGTTCATGTGATGAAACGTTTCATTGATGGTTGGAGGACCATCTTTTCACCGGAGGAGAACCCATGAAATTTTCCCTGTATGCGTCTATCGTCGCACTTACCGTTGCCACCGCATTGCCGACACTTGCCATGGCTGCCGATAAACCCGTCGTCGGCCTCGTCATGAAGTCGCTTGCAAACGACTTCTTCAAGAACATGCTGGAAGGCGCCGAAGCACATGCGCAGAAGCGTGGCGACTACGAGCTTAAAGCCATCGGCATGCAGAACGAGACCGACTTCGAGAGCCAGCTGAATGGCGTCGAGAACTTCATTACCCAGGGCGTCGATGCGATCGTGATTGCGCCGGCCGACTCCCGCGCCATGGTCGCGCCGCTGAAGAAGGCGATGGATGCGGGTATTGTCGTCATCAATTTCGACGTTTCGCTCGACGAGCAGGCAAAGAAGGATGCCGGCGTCGATCTGGCCTTCGTCGGCCCTGACAATCGAGGCGGCGCCAAGATGGTCGGTGATGCGCTCGCCAAGGATCTCGGCGCCGGCGGTAAGGTCGTGATCCTCGAGGGCAATCCGGGCGCCGACAATGCAGCGCAGCGCAAGCTCGGCTTCGAGGATGCGATCGCGGCAGGCAAGCTCGATCTTCTCGATTCTCGGACGGCGCATTGGGAAACGGAAGAGGCCAATTCCGTCTTCTCGACCATGCTGACGGCGCATCCCGATATCCAGGGTGTGCTCGCCGCCAACGATTCCATGGCGATCGGTGTCGTCAAGGCGCTCGACGCGGCTGGCCGAAGCGACATCAAGGTCGTCGGCTTCGACAATGTGCCGGCGGTAGCCCCCATGCTGAAGGACGGCAAGCTTTTGGCGACAGTCGACCAGTTCGGTTCGCAGATGGCGGCGAACGCAATCGACAAGGCGCTCGAAGTCGTGGCCGGCGGGCCCAAACTCGAAGGTTGGGTGAAGACCGACATCGAGCTCGTGACCAAGGACAACGTGAAATAGCTCTGAGACCGCGCGTGCGCACCGGGCGCTGCCCGGTGCGCTTCGGCAAGGACAGCATCCGCCGCAGGCCAATGGTTTGCGTGCGCAATTGCTGCGTTTCAAAAGGGCCAGGTCATGATGAACACGCAAACCGTGCAGGCGGAAGCGGCTGGCGTTTCGATGCCGCCGGTTCTGGAACTGCACGATGTTAAGAAGGCCTTCGGGGGTACCAAGGCACTGAACGGCGTCAGCCTCTCCATTCAGCCGGGCGAAGTGCACGGCCTCATCGGCGAGAACGGTGCCGGCAAATCGACTTTGATCAAGGTTCTCTGCGGTATCGTCCGTCCGGACGAGGGCGCAATCAATCTTGCAGGCCGGGCCTATGCGCCGGCCACGCCCCGGGAGGCCAAGGCCAACGGTCTCCAGGTGGTGCACCAGGAATTCAACCTTCTGCCCCATCTGTCGGTGGCGGAAAACATCTTCATCGAGCATCTGCCGCGCAATGCGTTCGGCGTCGTTAGACGGCAGGAGATGCATGCCGGCGCACGGGCCGCACTCGACGCCATCGGCCTCAGCGACATCGACGTGCGCTGGCCGGTCGCGCGCCTCGGCATCGCCCACCGACAGTTGGTCGAGGTGGCGCGCGCGCTGATGACGGAAAGCCGTATTCTCATCCTCGACGAGCCGACGGCGACGCTGACGTCGCGCGAAACCGAGCGGCTGTTCAAGATCGTCAGCGACCTTCGCCGTCGCGGCGTCTCGATCGTTTTCGTGTCGCATCATCTCGACGAGGTCTTCCGCATCTGCGATCGGGTGACGGTGCTGCGCAACGGCGAGACGGTGTTCTCGCGGCCGATCGTCGAGACCAATCAGGACGAACTTGTGCGCGCCATGGTGGGCCGCAAGCTGCAGCAGCAGATGGCGAGCGAAGTGGTCTCGTTTGCTCGGCCGGCACAGGCGTTGTCGCTTGCCCGGTTTCGCCCGCCGCAATCGCCGCATGCCGAGGGCATTTCACTGCACCTGCACAAGGGCGAAATCCTGGGGATCGCCGGGCTTGTCGGCTCCGGCCGCACCGAGCTTCTGCGGGCGATCGCGGCCGCTCAACGGCCGCTCTCCGGTGAGCTCTTCCTTGAGGGGAAGCGCGCCTCCTTCCGCTCGCCGCGCGAGGCGATCAATGCCGGTATCGGCTTCGTGACCGAGGACCGGAAAGAGGAAGGCCTGATCCTCAACATGCCGATTTCGGCCAATGTCACGCTCGCGTCCCTCTCGGACGTCTCGCGTGCCGGCATCCTTGACAGGAAGGCGGAAATCGAAGTGACGGAACGGCTCGGCGCCGAGCTCAAGCTGAAATATGGCGGACCCGGCAAGAATGCCGCGACGCTCTCGGGCGGCAACCAGCAGAAGGTGGTGCTCGCCAAATGGCTGGCGCGCAATCCGAAGGTACTGCTGCTCGACGAGCCGACACGCGGCGTCGACGTCGGCGCCAAGGCCGAGATTTATGCCCTGATCCGCCAGTTCGCTGAACGTGGCTTGGCGCTGTTGATCGTCTCGTCGGAGCTGCCGGAACTGATGACCCTGTCGGACCGCATCCTCGTGATGTCGCAGCACCGTGTCGTCGGCGAGCTGTCGCGGCCGGAATTCTCCGAAGAACGTATTCTGCAATTTGCCTACCAGGGCGAGCAGCAACAGGCGAGGCAGTAAGATGCAAGCACTCGAAAAGACACAAGCCGGCGAAACCGTCCATGCCCGCCAGCTGCCGGGCTGGTCGCCAAAGGTGCTCCTGCGCGATGCCGGCATCGGCCTGGCGCTCCTGCTTTTGATCCTCTTCTTCTCGGTCTCGACCGAGCACTTCCTGACGGCCAACAACATCTCCAACATCCTGACGCAGATCACCATCAACCTGATCCTCGCCGTCGGCATGACCTTCGTCATCCTGATCGGCGGCATTGATCTTTCCGTCGGCTCGATGCTGGCCTTCTGCGCCGTCGTCGGCGGCACGGTGTTGACGATTCCCGATCTCTCGGTGTTCCAGGCCGTGGCGCTGGCAACGCTCGCCGCTGTCGGCACCGGCGTCGTCTGTGGCTTCCTGAATGGCTGGATCAGCGCCTTCTGGGGGCTGCCCTCCTTCATCGTCACGCTTGGCATGCTGAACATCGCCCGCGGTGCCGCGCTGCAGGTGACGGACGCACGCACGATCTATTCGTTTCCGCCGAGCTTCAACGCCTTCGGCTCGCAGATGATCTTCGGCATCCCCGTCGTCTTCCTGATCGCGCTGCTGCTCGTCGCGATCGCCTGGTTCGTACTGTCAAAGACGGTGTTCGGCCGGCTGCTCTATGGCATCGGCAACAACGAGGAGGCCGTGCGTCTCGCCGGCCATTCGCTGATGTTCTACAAAGTGGCGGCCTTCACGATTGCCGGTGCGCTCGTCGGCATCGCCGCCATGGTCTACATGGCCCGCCTTAACATCGCGAGCCCGATCATCGGCATCGGCTTCGAGCTGAACGCGATCGCCGCCGTCATCATCGGTGGCACGAGCCTCAACGGCGGCCGCGGCACGGTGATCGGCACCCTGCTCGGTGCCTGCATCACTGGGGTGCTTGCCAACGGCCTCATCCTGTTCGGGCTCAGCGATTTCATGCGGCAGATGATCACCGGTGTCGTCATCATCCTCGCCGTCATCATAGATAAATATCGCGAACGGCTGACCGGTATCTAAGACCGGGAGCCACGTGCGGACGGATCGCCGCCCGCCGCAATCGACGAAACGCGGTGAAGGACAAGGTGGTCGGGTCGATAGACCCGCCCGCGGGGATCTCTGCGGCCTGGTTTTCACGCAGAAGCAAATGGGGAAGGTTAGGCTGATGCTCAAGAACATCGATCCGGCGCTAAACGCCGACGTGCTGCATGCACTACGCTCAATGGGACATGGAGACCGGATCGCGATCGTTGACGCGAATTTTCCCGCCGACACGATCGCCCGCCACACCCGGCTCGGCCTACCGCTGCACATTGCGAATGTCTCGGCCGCGCGTGCGGTGCGTGCCATTCTTTCCGTCATGCCGCTCGACACGCCGCTGCAGCCCTCGGCGGCGCGGCTGACGCCGGACGGGGAGGCGGGCGAACTGCCGGAGGTCCAGCGCGAGGTGCAGGCCGAGCTCGTGCGTGCGGATGGTATTCTTTCGAAGATGTATGCGATCGAGCGTTTCGCCTTCCACGAGGAAGCGAAGCGCGCCTATTGTATCATCGTGACGGGCGAGGCGCGCCGCTTCGGCAGCTTCCTCTTCACCAAGGGCGTGGTGCCGCCGGCCAGCCACTGGCACGAGGCCGTCGCCGGGTGAGAGCCACCTTGGCCGCCATCAAAGGGTCGCAAGCTCCCGATTGGAAAGCACGCCATCATTGGCCCGCCTTATCTCGACCTTCCGTTCGAGCTCGGCGACGATGTCTTCGCTGAAATCGATCGAGGTCAGCTCGGCGATCTCGGGCAGGGCGCCGGGCGTGAAGACATTGACCTCCACCAGCTTGTCGCCGACGACGTCGAGGCCGACCAGGAACATGCCGTCGCGCACAAGCTTTGGGCGCATCTCCTCGGCGACCGCAAGCATCGCCGGGGTGACGACGGCCGCGGCGGGCCGGCCGTTGACATGCATGTTGGAGCGCAGCTCGCCTTCCGCCGGAACGCGCCGCACGGCGGCATAGGTGTCGCCACGCTTGAGCGGCCGGCCGTTCATCAGGAACAGGCGGACGTCGCCCTCCGTCGCCGCCGGCAGGTATTCCTGCGCGATCACATAGCCCATCTCGCTGACGGCCTCGAAGATCTGGTTGAGGTTCGTCTCATGGCTGGAGCCGACCTTGAAGACGTTCTTGCCGCCGGAGCCCTGCAGCGGCTTCAGGATGACGCCTTCGGGATGGGCGTCGAGGAAGGACCGGACCTCCTCCATGTGTTTCGTGATCAGCGTGGTTGGACGGACGACCTCGGGAAAACCCTGCAGATAGAGCTTGTTCTGTGCTGCCGCCAATCCGTCCGGGTCGTTGACGACGATCGCACCGCGCTCGGCGGCGAGCCGCCCGAAGATGATGCCGGCCTGGGTCGCCCAGGGACGCGTTGCGGCATCCTCCGAGGGGTCGTTGCGCAGAAAGAGGATCTGGATATCCGTAATGTCCAGGACCTCGCGCCGCGTCGCATCACCCCGCAGTGCCGCAATGAAGGTTTCAGCCTTGCGCGGCTTTGCAGTTCCGAGAGAAAGCGCATGGACGATCAGGCGGCCGTCTGGTGTCAGAACGAAATCGCCTGGCGTGAGGTAGACGATCTCATGGCCGCGGGCGAGGGCGGCGAGTGCCAGCGACGTCGTCGCATAGAACGTCTCTTCGCCCTCGATGGAGTTGACGAGAAAGGCAATGCGCATTCGGTTTCCTACTCTGAGATCAAGTCGAGCGGGGACAGTCCCCTTTGGGCTCGCTGAAGTCGGTCGCGCGCTTTGACCTCATCGAGAAAGATAGGGCGGAGCGCTGCGGTACCAAGGAGGCCGCGCAGGCTGAGTTCCTGGATCGCGCCGAAATGCGAGGCGGCGATCTTGCCCATCCAGAACGGTTCGAGAGTGCCGCCGCCGGCGAGGTGATCGAGAAGCTGCAAGAGGCCGCGCAGGTAGATCGCGTCCTTGACCAGCCCGCCGCCGCGATAGATGCGCAGCGTGATGTTGAAGGCCTCGGTGGCCGCAAAGCCATGACCGTCGACGAGCAGCCGGTAGGTCTGCGGAAAGGGTGCGCCGTCGAGCATGGCGGCGCAGCCGACGACCCGTGCCGCCAGCACGCGCAGCCGGTCTATCGTCATGCCGGCGCTCAGATATTCGGCAAAGACCGCGAGCCCCTCCTGCATGCCTTCGTAACCGGCCAGTCCGGAGCGAAGGATACGCAGCCCCTGGGCCGAACCGTTGAAATAGGTCAGCAGATGCACACCAATCTCGTGGTTGAGCAGCGCCTCGACGCGATCGGCGTCGAGCGCGGAACTCCTGGCGATCAAAAGCTGGCCGCGCGAAACGAGCAAGCCAGCCGGCAGGTCGTCGCGAATGTCGACGGAGGCGGAAAAATCGGCCGACTGGCGCCGATAGGCCGATATCATCGCCCGGGCGCGCTCCCTTATGTACTCGCAATCGCGCCTGTCTGCGGCCGAAGACCGTGCATCGCGGTCGGGTGCAGTGCGCGCCAGGATTTCGGAGGCGGCGTCATGAAGCGTGGCTTCCACCGGGCCATAGAGGGCGCGACCGAACTCGACGAAGGTGCGCGTCTCCCGCGCCGAGATCATCGACAACTGCAGATCGACCTCCTGCTGCTTTTCCCGGTAGAGGGCGTAGAGCAGCGGATCTTCGAGATGTTCGAAGTTGAGGGAAAAGAGCTTCCGCTTGGCCGTCTCGATCTGCAGCGTCAGCGGCCGGTAGTAGAGGCGCGGACTCTTGGAGAAGCCGCCCGAAGCGAACTCCGTCCAAGCGGCTTCGGCGTTGATTGGCGTCACCGCCAGAAGGAAGTCGAAGCTGGAGGCAATCTCGTCGATGCCGCGGTCGGCGCGCACGACGGCATCGACGAAGGCTTTTCGGCCGAAGGCGCGGTGCGTCGGCAGCCGAAAACTGTCCGATTTTGCGCGGGCGAAAGCAGCAACGGCTCTTAGCCCCGCGTCGAAGATGCTCGCGACCAGCCGCTCGCGCAGTTGCGGATAGATGCGGCGCGTTCCCGGCTCGCAGTAGATCGGCGCGAAGCGCACCGTCAGGTGTGGGGTGTCGAGCGCAAGCGCCTTTCGGCCTGTCGCTGTCGCCGCTGGGCGCTCGACGAGCGTCACATGCGGTGTGCGGAATTTTCCTTCGATCGTTGCCGCCGTCTCGATCAGGGCCTTGGCGGCGACCTGCTCGGCGGCACGCGCGCCGGCGACCACCTCGATCAAAAAGGGCGGCAGGAAGGGCGCGTCCTTGGCCGGCGGTTCATCGCTTTCGAGCTCACCGAATTCGAGCACGATGAAAAGGCCGAGTCGCTGTTCGATTACGCGCCCGACACGTTCGATGATTGCGGCGGCGGTATCGATGTCGGGCGCCAGTAGATAGGCGGCGTTCGCCTGGGCGATGTCGCGCGCCACCGGCTGTTGGTGCTCGGCGGCGATGTGCACACAGAGGAAGGGAACGAGGCGGTCGATGTGCAGCCGTCCGCCCTCGCCGAAATCGCGCCGCACGGCGCGGCCATCCGTCAGCCGGCCGATGGCTTCGTCGAGCCAGGCCGGGGCCGGACTTACGGGCGTCGCTTTCTCCTCCGTCATCGCTGCCTCGCCAACGTTTCTGTCAGGATCGGGACGAGGGAAGAGACCAGTGCCCGCAGAGAACGAAGCGCCCGGATATCCGGCTTGCCGGTCCATTCGTCCATGAAGGTCTTCTTGAACTCGATCGCGATCGCGCAGCCGGTCTCGGGAAAATGCTCGTGGATGAAGCGCGTCTGCTCTCCGCGTCCTTGGAAGGCGACGTTCTCGCGTACATCCACCGGCCGGCCTTGGATAGAGGCGGTGCCGAGCGCCGACATCAGCGTATCGATGACGCCGGCCCATCTGAGCCGATCCATCGAGGAGGTCCCGATGTTGATCTCCGGGGCTTCGTCGGGAGCCGCAGGCGCGGCGTCCGGTCCCTGTCGCCGGTGGTTGTAGCTGTGCATGTCGAGCACGATGAAGCGACCGTGGCGGCGCTCGATCGCCGTCAGCATCGAATGCAGCATGGCATAGTACTCGTCATGGACGGCGAGGGACGCCTCGATCATCTCGACGGGCGGATGTTCCCGCCAGACGGAAAGGCCCCAGGCTTGCGCCGGCTGAAGATAGACCGCGCCCGTGCGGGCACGGTTGAGGTCGACCTCGAAGCGGGACCTGTGGACGACGATGCGGTTGGCAAGATCGCGGATGACGAACTCGGTGAACGGATCCTCCTCGCGCAGCCGTTCCTCGTCTGTCAGGGCGGTGAGCGCGCGGGCGTCGCTGCGCATCGCGTGCCCGTTGTGGATCGCCGTGCCGACGATCGGCCCATCGCCGCGGTGTGCGGTCCACCAGGTGGTTTCGCTGGCTGAGCGGAACTGTTCCGTCGGCTCGCTTTGCATCTTCGCTCCCGCACTCCCTCGCTCTGGTCGCTACGGGGGTGCAACTCCCCGGTGACCCAAAGGGTTCCAGAACGGGAGAAATTTCCGGGGCGGTCGAGACGCAAGGCCACCCCGCTCCGACAGCCGCCCTCAACGTTTTTGCTGGCCGATCTCGCCGAGAATCCACTGGCGGAAGGCGCTGATTTTCGGGGCGTTTCGCCGGCTCTCCGGATAGACCATCCAAAAGGCCTGGCTCTCGTCGCAGAGCAGATCGAAGGGCTGGATCAGACGCCCGTCGGCGAGTTCCGCGGCAAAGAAGGCCGGCGTCAGGATCGCCACGCCCTGTCCGGCCGCGGCCGCATTTCCCTCATAGACTTGGGCGCCCATGCTGGAGCCGGGCCGGCTCGCAAGCCCTTCCACCGGCACGTTGGCGGCGGCAAACCACTGCGCCCACCAGGGATCACCGGGGTCGAGAAGCGGCAGGCGCAGGAGGTCGGCCGGTTCCTTCACGCCACCGATGCTGGCGGCAAGGCCTGGGCTCAACATCGGCGAAAAATCGGCGTTGATCAGACGGTGGGCGGCAAGTCCCGGCCACTCGCCGCGGCCTGAGCGAATGCCGATATCGACCTCCTCGCGACTGAAGTCAACCAGATGCGGCTCGGTTTGAAGTCGCACGGCAAGCGAGGGGTGAGTGATCTGAAACGAGCCGAGGCGCCGCGCCAGCCAGTTGGAGGCAAAGGTCGCGATCGTACTGATGACCAGTGTTCCCTGGGCGCCGCCGCGCGCGCTCACATAGGCTTCGCTGAGCTGCTCGAAGACCTGCGTCACCACGGGTGCAAGCCGCTGGCCGACCTCGGTGAGCGCGATCTGGCGTGGGCGGCGGAGGAACAGGGGTGCGCCGATCCGATCTTCCAGCACCTTGATCTGATAGCTCACCGCAGCTTGCGTCATGCCGAGTTCGCTTGCGGCATTGGTGAAACTTCCATGGCGCGCGACCGCCTCGAAGACCCGTATCGCCGTCAATGGGGGAAGCGGAAGTGTCTTATGCATCAAATGGCCTTATGCATGGTGACCGATATTCGATTGGAAGTTGATGCCGTCCACAACCATTTTCAAGGTCCGTCCATTAGACGGATTGATGAAGAGGATGACGGCTATGACAACCATTCAAGTACGTAGTTTTTCGTCGACAAACGATTTTTCCGTCGGTTCCTGGCTGGCGCTCGTGTTCGCGAGGAAGAGCCGGACGACCGATGTCGTCGACGTCAGGGATCTGTCGGATCACCTGAAGCGGGATATGGGCTTTCTCGACGGCAACCGCCCCGACGGGCACGACCTCCCGACCGCATGATTTCGCCCAACCGTATGATTTCAAAAGACCCGGGCGGACCTCCCACCGCCCGGGTCTTTTCTTGCCCGCGACGCAGCGTCGTCGCCCGGGCGGAGCAGTTTTCCACGTCCCGCCCGCTCTTTGGGTCAGAATTCCTTTAATCTACTGTTTAAGTGGATAATCTCGGTGGTGTCGGCCGGCGCGAGTTTGCGGCGGCCGCCTGAGATGAGGTCCATGATGAGCATGTTGCGGCAATACGAGCGTTTGAGTGCAATCCGCGAGGTCCTGCAGGGCCGGCTGGAACTGCACGAGGCACGCGATTGTTTTGGTTTCGACGATATCGAGGATGGCACGGTCCATGAGCTTAAGGATCGCATTGCCGAACTCTCCGATGAGATCTCGACCTTGAAAAGCCGCTGCGGACGCTATCAAAGCTTCGGCCGTCAGTGACCAAATCCGCCAACAATTACCTGAAGTGACGACGGCACGCCGTCGATGAATGGAAATCCCCATGACATTGCATGTAAATTCCCGCGTCGCAGATTATGCGATCAACCCGCTTTTTCTCGAGCGCTGGTCTCCGCGCGCCTATTCGGGTGCCGAGATTTCCGAGCCCGAGCTGTTCGAGATTCTTGAGGCTGCTCGCTGGGCGCCGTCCGCCTACAATGCCCAGCCTTGGCATTTCGTCTATGCGCGCCGCGGCAGTGAAGGCTGGGAGAGGCTGCTCGGTCTCCTGAACGAGTTCAACCGGAGTTGGGCGGCGGAGGCATCGGCGCTGATCTTCGTGCTGTCGAAGACTTCACTGTTGCCGCCCGGCGGTAGCGAAGAGGTGGCGTCCTACACCCATTCCTTCGATGCCGGTGCCGCCTGGGGTGCGCTTGCGCTGCAGGCAGCGCATTCCGGCTGGCAGGCGCATGGTATGGCCGGTCTCGACTATGAGCGCGCGCGAACGGAGCTCGGCGTGCCCGAGAACTATCGGATCGAAGCGGCCGTCGCGATCGGGCGTCTCGGCGACAAGACGCTGCTTCCGCACGCGCTGCAGCAGCGCGAGCAGCCAAGCCCGCGCAAGGCGCTGTCGGAGATCGTATCCGAAGGCCGGTTCGTGGCCGGCTGACCCGTCAAACGAGGGGGCGGGCAAGGCTTGCCGGCTTGCCCCCTCAGTGGTCGTCGGTCTCATCCCGGCTAGTCTCATTCAGCGCCTGCACGGTGACCGCAGCGACGAGGCCGGTCAGTACGATGCCGGAAAAACCGATCACCAGCGCCAGCACCCGAGCGCTCAGATGCTTCGGCGTGATGTCGCCGTAGCCGATGGTCAGGCCCGTGACGAAGGTGAAATAGAACGCTTCGTCGAGCCGCCAGTCTTCGATGCGGCCGATGACGACGCCGGTTCCTGCCATTACGATCAGGATTGCTGAGAAGATCGGCCAGAGCAGCTGAAGCTGCTGGTAGAGATTGGAGAAGAACCGGCGTCGCATTCTCTTCGTCTGCCGCCGGCGTTGAGATTCCGCCACGCAATCCTCCCTCTCGCGGATAGGCCCGGAAGGCGAACCAGCCACGCCCCCAGGACGGTCGGCCCAAGGCTCGCTTGCCGCCGTCGAAATCCCTTCGCGAACGCACCGCCGCCGCTCTGAAGATAGCCCTGAGTCGGGTCGGCTTCCAGCGCCTGTTTTCCGGCCGGCAAACGGGATGCGATGCCGTCAGTTGCATTTCTTGCAACCGCTTTGGCCGAGTGCTATCGCTTTAGAATAATCTCATGAAAGCTCCTGCCAAAGGACAACCCGGATGGCATCGCATGAGCATTCACTTGCCGGCGACGGCCGCTCTCTCTCCGCTGGCCTGCGGCTCGACGTGATCGCAGGTCTTACGGCCGCCGCCGTGGTCCTGCCCAAGGCGATGGCCTATGCCACGGTCGCCGGCCTGCCCGTCAGTGTCGGCCTCTACACCGCCTTCGTGCCGATGATCATCTACGCGCTTCTCGGCACGTCGCGCGTTCTCAGCGTCTCGTCGACCACCACGCTTGCGATCCTCGCCGGCACGCAGCTCGGCCTTGCCGTCCCGGATGGCGATCCGGCCAAGCTGCTGACGGCGACCGCGACGCTGACGGCGCTCACCGGCGCGCTACTGTTCCTGGCATCGCTGCTGCGTTTCGGCTTTGTCGCCAATTTCATATCGTCGCCGGTGCTGATCGGCTTCAAGGCCGGCATCGGCCTTGTCATCGTGCTCGACCAGGTGCCGAAGCTGCTCGGCATTCACATCACCAAGGAAGGCTTCTTCCGCGATATCCTCAGCATCGCCGGGCACCTGTCCGAGACATCGATGCTCACGCTCGCGATTGCGGCTGCGGCTCTGGTGGCTTTGCTTGCGATGGAGCGCCTCTGGCCGCATTCGCCGGCGCCGCTTCTGGCGGTGGCCGCGGGCATCGCGCTTTCCTGGTTCGCGGGTCTCGCCGCGCTCGGCGTTTCCACCGTCGGCTTCATCCCGCAATCGCTGCCTTCGCTGACACTTCCGAGCCTGGGTCTTGTTCAGGAACTCTTGCCGGGCGCGCTCGGCATCGCGTTGATGAGCTTCACCGAGACCATTGCCGCCGGCCGGGCCTTTGCCGCCCCGTCCGACCCGCCGATCCGGGCGAACCGCGAGTTGCTGGCGACGGGTGCCGCGAATTTCGGAGGCGCCTTCTTCGGTGCCATGAGTGCCGGCGGCGGCACGTCGCAGACCGCCGTGGTGCGAGCGGTCGGCGGCCACAGCCAGATGGCGTCTCTGGTCACCGCGGCGGCTGCGGCTGCGACCATGCTGGTCCTCGCGCCGCTGCTCGGCCTGCTGCCGCAGGCCGTGCTTGCGGCGATCGTCATCGTCTACTCGGTCGGGCTCATCAAGCCCGCGGACTTCCTCTCCGTCCGCAAGGTCCGGCTGATGGAGTTTCACTGGGCGTTGGCCGCCTTTCTCGGCGTGCTGTTTTTCGGCACGCTGCAGGGGATCATCGTTGCAATCGTGCTGTCGTTCATCGGGCTCGCGCGCCAGGCGGCCTCGGCGAAGGTCTATGTTGTCGGCCGCAAGCGCGGCACCGATCGGCTGCGGCCGCTCTCGTCCGCGCACCCCGATGACGAGACCTTCGAGGGGCTTTTGATCCTACGCCCGGAGGGTCGGCTCTTTTTTGGCAATGCCCAGCAGGTGGCCGACCAGGCGCAGATGCTGGTCGCAAAGCAGAAGCCCAGAGTTGTCGTGCTCGACATGAGCCGGGTTTTCGACATCGAATATTCGGCGCTGCAGATGATGATGGAGGGCGAGCGCCGCATCAGTGAACACGGCGTCACCGTCTGGCTGGCCGAGCTGAACCCGGACGTGCTTGCCTATGTGCGCGCATCCGGCTTTGCCGATCAGCTCGGCCCTGACCGCCTGTTCGTCAATACCCGCACGGCGCTCCAGCACTATCTGGCCGGCGCCGCGCAGGCGTAAAGCAATTCCAGGAAAAGGGCACAGCGGTTTTCCGTCCGGAATTGTGCTCAGAAAATGAGCTATTCCGCCATCATCTCGCCCGTTCCGCCGAAGGCCGGCGGGAAGTCCCGATACTTCGGCAGGCCGTCCTTCATCGGCAGCACCGTCTCCTGATAGTTGACGTGAAGCATCGGCTTGAAGGCAAGCGACGGGATTGCCGCTGCAAAGACGTCGGTGACACCCCAGAGCGGATGTTCGGTCATGAGATGCCCGCCGCAGGCCTTGCACCATTTGCGCACGCTCGTTGCCGTCTTCTGGTAGCCAACCAGATTGTCCGCACCCTTGACGATCTTGACCTTCTCCGGTGGCCAGAGCGTGAAGGCGTTGACCGGGCCTGCCGACCAGCTTCGGCAGGAACTGCAATGGCAATAACCCATGGCGGCCGGATCGCCGCTCACTTCGATCTCGACTGCGCCGCAGAAGCACTTTCCGTTGAGGCTGCCGTTCGCTGCCATGACTTTCTCCAATGAAAGAACGCAAGGGGCAGAACGCCTTGAGTTGGCGGCTTTCCTTGGGTTCGGTTTTGTTCTGACCGGCCTTTTTTGCCGATCGGCTCAAT
>NZ_LMGC01000010.1:0-111099 GCF_001427045.1 Ensifer sp. Root558
TGAGCCGATCGGCAAAAAAGGCCGGTCAGAACAAAACCGAACCCAAGGAAAGCCGCCAACTCAAGGCGTTCTGCCCCTTGCGTTCTTTCATTGGAGAAACGTCATGGGATTCCAACCCCGTTCTTCGGTTCGGTCTGCGGGGCAACTCGCTGCCGCGCCGTGCAGCAAGGACCGGCTGCCGAGACACCTGAGTGAATGAAGCTCTTTGAATTGCCTCTACCGCTCGACACCAGGACCCCGATTGACCGCCTGTCGTTGGCGCTCGGAAACGATCTTCTGGCCGCTATCTGCCCGCACGATCTGCTGAAGAAGCTTCAACTTCTCCTGCATTGCCTCGAATGCATTCCGTTGCGCTGTCGACACAAAGTTGAAAACGTCCCTGTTCCCACGCAGGAACGCGTTGCGGCCGAAGCGCTCGTCGAGCGCCCGGCTGACGGCGACGAATTCTTGGGCGACGGTCGGATCGGTCAAACCCGCAGCAACGTCGAGCCCGCCACTCTTCTTCTTCATTCTTGCCGTCAACTGCCGCAGCGTATCCTCAGCCTTCCGCGATAGGCCGGGAATGGCGACCCCCATACGCCGGCGCTCTGCGGCGATAGCCTTGGTCTCGGCCTCAAACGCCGCGGCATAAGACGCTCCGAGAGAACGGACACAGCTTGCTGCTTCCGACACGCCCTGAAGCGCAGCCTTCCGCTCCCGGCCGGGAGCAAGCAACTTGTCCATTAGGCGACCGGAGCCGCGCAGCCCCCCATAGGCGGCCGGATCGTTGGTGACCGCTGCGGCAATCCGCTCGCCGGCAAAACCCTTTGCGACAAGCTCCTCGATCTTGGCGACCGCGCCGGCCGGATCGCGCCAAATGCGTGTCGCTGCATCCATGAGCGCGGCGCGATGATGATTGTAATAGGGAGCGGCAAGCGCCCTTTCCCGTGATTCATCGGCGACGGATGTCTTGAACTCCGTGACGGCGGCAAGCATGGGCAACACGTGCACTGCTTCCTTTCCGAACTCGATACTTGCGCCGGCAACGATTTTCGAGCGATCCTGCTTTTCTACGCGATGCTGCTCGTCGCTAAAACGCCTGATCACCTCGAACAGGCGCACCAGTTTTTCACGGTGCTCAGTGGCGAGATTTTCCGGCATCCGCTCTTCAACATTTCGCTCGGCGATCGGATCGGCCCTGGCGGTGAATGCAGACCAGCCAAAGCGTGAGGTCAACGCCTCGTTGACCGCCTTGACCTCCTGCACCAGCAAACGGTCCTCAGCGGCGTAGGCGAAGGCCGTCTTGTAGGCACCGACCCCGCCGCGCTCCCGGACCGCCTCGACTTCGACGAGACGCGCCATCGCCATTTTCGAAAGCGCGGGAATGGACAATGCCATAAGAGCGCGCCGCTGCTGCTCGCGGCTGGCGAAGCGCTCCGCCTGCCTGCGGAACTCGGTTGCATGCGCGCGCGCCAAAGTCAGCAGCTCCGATAAGGTGGCCATGGCTGCGTTGCGCTCGTTTCGAGCGGCGCGGCCATCGGCCATGCGGTCAGAGCCGCGTAATCGGCCAAGGCGTTCGGGTGCAAGGCCAAGATCTTCGGCAATCTTGCGCGGCTCGACGTCTCCGCCCGATACCAGAGCGTTGAGCGCCGACAGCGCGCCACCCGGGTCGCGATAGATTTTCTGCAGCACCGGCCGGAGTATTTCCTCCCGCTCCTTCCACTGTTGCGAGGCGAGCTGCGCGAGACGCGCATCCTCTTCAACGCTGCGGGGGAACTCGGTGGCGGGTGGAAGCAAATAGTTTCCGGCTAACGGGATGCCGGCAACCAAGGATACTCTGCGCTCCTCGTTGTACGAGACGCTCCGTTCCCGGTCGATTGCAAAATCGAGCGCTATGCTCGCTCGCTCCCAGAGCTTCGCCAACCGCGACCGCTTCTCCGTAAGCCATGCCAGCCGCCGCGCCGCACCCTCCTCCAGTTCCGCAGCGGCCCGGGCGAGCGTATCGATGCCACGCCGCTGGGCAAAATCAAGGACATGCTCCCGATAGCCTTCCTTACTTTCGAAATCGAGCGTCGTCGTCTTGGCGCCGGATCGTCCGAGGCGCTCAGCAAGCTTTCTGAACACAAGCGGCCGACGGCTTTCCCGCTCGATCCTCGCCTTGCGCGCATCGACAGTTTCGATTTGGGTTGCAGTCCAGACGTTGCGCTCGACCTGACGTTCCTCGAGACGCTTCTTGCCGGTCTTCTCATCAGTGACGGGCACCCTTACCGTGACCGTTTCGACGCCATCCTTGCGGAGCATCACAGTATCACCGGTCCTGATTCCGCCCTCCTCGAGTGCCTTCGGCAGGCTCACGCCCCAAAGTCGATGAACGGTTCCGTCGTCCGTCCTCACATCGGCGTAGGGGCTTTCCTTGGCATCTTCATCTTGCGGCCGGAACTTGGCCAACCCGGTATCCATCATTTCACCGGTGACGCCGGCTGCATGGTCGACACGTGCGCTACGCGCCCACTGCGGCTTCGGTTCGAAGTTCTCGCGCGCCACGTAGAGATCGGCGCGGTTACGATGCCTGGTCATCGCCACATAGGTCAGATGCTGGTCCATCATTCCGGTGGCGAGCACGAAGGTCCGGTCGATGGTCGAGCCTTGAGATTTGTGGATGGTCGCGGCGTAGCCGTGATCGACATTGCTGTAGCTATCCTCGCTGATCACGACATCCCGGCCATTGTCGAGATGTACAGTCAACAGTGCGTCAGCGCGTTCGTCGCCGGATGAAACGACCGTGCCAAGCATGCCGTTCTTGACATATTGGGGACCAAGCCGCTTTGCCCGTGGTTCAAGGAAGCGGGCGTTTTCGAGGAAGATCACCCGGTCGCCCGCGGCAAACTCACGAAGCCCACGTGCCGTCCGGAATTGGCGCGCACCTGTCAGCGCGCCCTCGTCGATCATGACCTTGCGCAAGGCCTCATTCAGCTTTCTGACGTCATCGTTGGTGTGAGCAAGCACAAGCAGTTCGTCGCCGCGAAGACGTCCCGGATGCTCGCCCACTGCAGATTTCTGAAGCAGGTCCCGGCGGGCGTCGGCCCAATCGGCAACGAGGCGGTCTATGATCTCGGCCCTGGTTTCGGTCTCGACAATGCAGCCCCTCTGCGCGTAGGCATCAAGGCCCTCTTCGACCTTGCCGCGCGCAAGGAGACGGGAAGCATCGCGCGCCCAGACATCACGCTGCCGCCGCACGCCGGCAAGTTCCGCGAAGCCGATCCGTTCGGTGATTGCCCGGAACGCCGCACCCGCCTGGATCGGCTGCAGTTGCATCGCGTCGCCGACCAGCACGGCTTTTGCGCCTGCGTCCTCCACAGCCCTGAGGATACGCGCCATCTGCTGCGATGACACCATGCCGGCCTCATCGATGACGAGCACATCGCCGCGCTCCATTGTTTCGCGCCCCCCGGCCCAGGCAAGCTCCCAGGACGCCAGCGTGCGCGACCGGATCCCGGAACTGTCCTCCAGCCCTTCCGCAGCCTTGCCGGCTAGGGCCGCGCCGATCACCCGTCGGCCGTCGCTTTCCCATGCGACGCGGGCCGCCGAAAGCAGTGTCGACTTACCGGCGCCGGCAAGCCCCACGACCGCCGCAATGGCATTATCGCGCGTGACATGACGTACCGCATCGACCTGTTCCGCATCGAGCCTGAAGGATTTTTTCGGATCGGCCGTTTCGACGCTTCGGACGGCGGCGGCGGCCTTGGCACCGGAGACGCCGAAGCCCTTTCGCATCGACAGAACCTCGGCTGACTGCGCCATGTCATATTCGATGCGCAGGATCCCCCGCGTTGTGAACACCGCCGGCTCTGTCACCTTGCCCGTTTGGGTGTCGATCTGCTGCGCCTTCAGCAGCACGAGGTCGTCCGAAGCCATGAGCCGCGCGCGGATATTGGCGAAGTCCACTGGATCATCGACATAGCGGTGCAGCGTCTTGGCGATTTCGCGCTCGTCAAAGGTGGAACGTTCGTTGCCGAGCTGCTTGAGGAGAAGCGCAGGATCCGCGAGTAGCCGGTCGGCCATCGCCTGCCGCCGCGCTAGATCGGCGGGCGCGAAATACATCTCGACACCCTTGCGCGCGAGCGCCGCCTTCTCCGGGCCGAGGTGTTTCTGCGCGATCCCATTGAGGCCTTGCTCAGCATAGGAGCGGCCGTCGAGACGGAGCTCATGGCCGGCCAGCGCCAGGTGGCGGTTGACCGTTTCCGCCCACGCGACCTTCCATGCCTTCATGGTTTCTTTGTCGCCGGCCCAGAGCTTGTAAACGATTTTGCCGTTCGGCCTGTTCGGCGTAACGACACGCAACGGCTCTCCGTCATCGCCCAGGACTGGGACCTTCTTCGGCCCAAACCCCTCCTCCGTAATAGGCCTGAGCGTCGTCATCAGGTGGATATGCGGATTGCCGTCCTTGTCGTGATAGACCCAGTCAGCGACCATGTCCTTCGACGTCAAATTGTCTCGGACGAACTCGCGCACCAGCGCGATATTCTCCGCCCGCGTCAGCTCCTCGGGCAGCGCGATGATCAACTCCCGCGCAAGCTGCGCGTCCAACCGCGTCTCGAACGCATCTACCGCATTCCAGAACACCTCGCTGGCCTCCGCGACGGTCTTGTCGTCGACTGTTCTCTTCAGCCAGAGAGGTATCTGGTCCGGCAGCGCCAGCTCCTCATGCACCAGCTCCGACGCGCCGCCACGGTAGCTGAAGGACGTCCCGGCCTGCTCGTCCGTCATCCGGGCGCGGTGGCGGTAGGCGGCGGCCGAGACGATGCTGCGCCCCCCTCCCCTGCTGATCACCTGCGCTCTAACGAACATGATCGCCACGAGTGTCTCCGAAGCTTTCAAGCACGTCGCGCCAGCGACGTATATTGCGCCCTCAAACCGATCGGACCGGAGGGCCGATGCCGCTCTTCCGTAAAGACGGCCGATGCCGAAATTCCGGCTGCGGCTTTTTTGGGGTGATGCAACCTATCCTATTTTACTATCACTAAATAGATAGTATAACTATCGCCGTGAGATTGCTCCGACACGAGGGACGCTGGAATGGCCGTAAAATCATCGCTCTCTGATATCGATGCCCAGATCGAGAAGCTGCGCGAGCGCAGACGAACGCTAATCGTAAAATCCGCCGAGCGGTTTGCGCGCGCCGCGACAAAAACGGGATTGGCGGAAATGGAGATCACGGAGGAAGAACTCGACGCGATCTTCGAACAGATTGCCGCGCGATTTCGCAAAGAGGAGAAGAAGGGGACTGCTGGCGCAACAGCTTCGTCGCGTCGACAGCCAGGTGGCGGGTCTGGAACGACGGCGGAGGTTTCTCATGACGAATGATCGCAAACGAGAGGCCCGCGAGAAATTCCTGCTCGGTGGCATCGTCGTCAGAGCGGGTCTCGCGGGGGCCGACCGAGCGTTTCTGCTAGGTGGCCTAACGGAACTGGCAAGCGTCGTGCCCGGCACCGACGAGCATCGGCGGCTGCGCGATATCGGTGAGCAAGCCTTCAAGGCGACTTCGCATGATAGAGGATCATCTCACCTCGAGGAGGCGGCGAAGTGGCACTAAAGGAAAGACTGCATCCCAGCCTGCTGCTCGTTCTGGTGCCAATTGCTGTCACCGCCTTTGCCGTCTACATCGTCGGCTGGCACTGGCCGAAGCTTGCCGGCGAGCTATCTGGAAAAACATCATACTGGTTCCTACGAGCCTCGCCCCTGCCCGCGTTGTTCCTTGGGCCGGTCGTCGGATTATTGACCGTTTGTGCGTTGCCGCTGCACCGGCGAAGGTCGATCTCGATAGTGAACCTTGTCTGCTTTCTGTTCGTGGCCGGCTTCTATGTCCTGCGCGAGTTCGATCGGCTCGCGCCGTACGTGGCGAGCGGTGCGGTCTCGTGGGACCGGGCACTCTCCTATCTCGACATCGTCGCCGTCATTGGCTTGGTGGCCGGATTCCTGGCGGTGGCGGTGGGCGCGCGCATCTCCACGGTTGTTCCAGAACCGGTGAAGCGAGCCAAGCGCGGGATCTTCGGGGACGCGAACTGGCTGTCGATGGCCGCGGCGGGAAAGCTGTTTCCGCCAGATGGCGAGATCGTCGTTGGCGAGCGTTACCGGGTCGACAAGGAAGTCGTTCATCAATTACCTTTCGATCCGAACGATCCAGCAACATGGGGCCAGGGCGGCAAGGCATCATTGCTGACCTACAAACAGGATTTCGATTCAACGCACGTGCTATTCTTTGCCGGGTCAGGTGGATACAAGACCACCAGCAACGTCGTGCCCACGGCGCTGCGTTACACCGGGCCGCTGATTTGCCTCGATCCATCGACCGAGGTCGCGCCAATGGTGGTCGAGCATAGAACCCGCGCGCTCGGCCGCGAGGTGATGGTGCTCGATCCGACAAGCCCGATCATGGGCTTCAACGTACTCGACGGCATCGAGAAATCGAAGCACAAGGAAGAGGACATCGTCGGCATTGCTCACATGCTTTTGTCGGAGAGCGTGCGCTTTGAAAGTTCGACTGGCTCCTACTTTCAGAACCAGGCACACAATCTGCTGACCGGTCTGCTCGCCCATGTCATGCTGTCGCCCGAATATGATGGGCGACGGAACTTACGCAGTCTCCGGCAGATCTTATCCGAGCCAGAACCCTCTGCGCTCGCCATGCTGCGCGACATCCAGGACCATTCGGGATCGGCCTTCATCCGCGAAACGCTGGGCGTCTTTACCAACATGACTGAGCAGACCTTCAGCGGCGTCTATTCCACGGCCTCTAAGGACACGCAATGGCTGTCGCTCGACAGCTACGCGGCGCTTGTCTGCGGGAACGCGTTCAGGTCGAGCGACATCGTAGCGGGCAAGAATGACGTGTTCATCAATATTCCGGCATCGATCCTGCGCTCCTATCCGGGTATCGCCCGCGTGATCATCGGCTCGCTGATCAACGCAATGGTGCAGGCCGATGGCACCTTCAAGCGCCGTGCGCTGTTCATGCTCGATGAGGTCGATCTGCTCGGCTACATGCGGGTGCTGGAAGAGGCGCGTGATCGCGGCCGAAAGTACGGAATCTCCATGATGCTTATGTACCAGTCGGTCGGACAACTGGAGCGGCATTTCGGGAGGGATGGCGCGACGTCGTGGATCGACGGCTGCGCCTTTGCCAGCTATGCCGCGATTAAAGCGCTCGACACGGCCCGCAGCGTCTCGGCCCAATGCGGCGAGATGACGGTCGAGGTGAAGAGAGGCTCACGCGTCATTGGCTGGGGCCCAAAAAACGCAGGATCGCGCCTATCCGAAAGCGTCAATCTCCAGCGCCGACCGCTGATCATGCCGCACGAGATCACGCAGTCGATGCGCAAAGACGAGCAGATCATTATCGTGCAAGGTCATAGCCCAATCCGCTGCGGGCGCGCGATATATTTTCGGCGGAAGGACATGGATCAGGCAGCCAAGGCAAACCGCTTTGTCCGGATTTAACCTTCCCCGCCAAGGCAACCATTACCCGTGCTTATTGCCCCGTCCGACATCCGGCTTGAGTGACGTCAGCGCCGCCGATACGAGCCCAAGTTGTCTTCGTGACGCGAGCGGTAATGTCCTTGCCGACCCCGCGCCCTTGGCAAGGATCTTAAGGTCGACCCACAAGTTCCTCATCTGGCAATGGTCCAAATCGGGTTCGAGCGCGGTGGAAAAATCGATCGGGATCTAGCTTAAAGCAATCGCAGTGAGGTGTGTGCTGCGCTTGAACGCGCTTGCTCTACCCGATGCTCTCGAAGCCGTTCACCAACCCGGAACGTCCGATCTTTCGGCAACTGGTGTGCGGACCTGTTTGGTCTGAAGAGCGAACCATCGGCAAGGTTTGCCTGCGTCGAATTATTCAGGCAAGCGCTCGTCCTCGACCAAAAGACGTCGACGGCACTTACGAAGTCCGCAAAGAGGCTGTTGGAAATGGTTTCGATGGTTCCGACCGAGCGCGCTTCGGACGCGCATCAGGGCTCATAGTCGTTAATGTTGAGGAGGACCAAGCGCGGCTTGTCGCCCTGGGTGATCGTTACTGACCAAGACAGGGGGCGATGATGTCCCCGGATTTCCGGGAAAAATCGCTCGTCGCATAGGAACCCGAGCGCGGGTTGGCGATCTGCTATATTCTTGGATTTGCCGTAAATGCGAGCCTGGCGAAAGCCTCCCTAGAAGGGAGGCTCGCTGCTGACGCGGCCCTCGAGCTCGGCTACGATGACCTCAAGCTCCGCATAGGCCTGTTCCAGTTCGGCCTGGATCTGGGCGCGTTCAGCCGGGTCGCAGCAGTTCAGCTCGCGGCGCAATTCCTCGATGTGGGCTTCCAGTGCAACCGTCATTTTCGTCATCTCCTTGGCTGTTGGGAAAGATGACGCCGCCGGCCGCGAGAATTGGGCCGGGTCAAGGATCGCGAATGCGACCGGCGGAGCCGGCGAGTGGGGGAGCCGGAATGCGGAGCATTTCGGGGGGACCGCTCGTCCTTTAGGCGGCACGATTCCTCGCGGCAGACTTGGCGATCTGAGCAGATAGTTTTTCATCTCGTGTGGCAGGGTAAAAGAACAGGTGCGGGCTCGATGCCCGTCCTGTTTCTGGGTACAAACGTGGGCATCCCGCTCGGGATCGGTCGCATTCAGAACGAGCGGGTGCCGGTCCCGATTGATCGGGACCGGCGCTGGTGGCTCAGTTTGGGTTATTCCAGATGATCACCTTGCGGTTCGGATCGCCGCCGGGAGCCTGTGCGAGGTTGCCGAAGATCACGCCGATCTCTGGAGCCTCCAGTTTCACGGAGAGGTACTCTTCTCCGGTCTGGCGGGCGATACGGTTCCACGCCGCGCCGATTTCGAACCCGGTCTTTCGGTGGATGACGCGATAGTCAGGGGCCTCTTCGCTCGTTTTGTTGGCGTTGGGGACGATAGCGATCGGCGCGTTCACTCGGATGGTGGCGAAAACGCCTTCGAGAGTGCCATCGGTCTTCTGCGTGAGAGCTGCGATCGTGGTGGCCATGGTATTGTCTCCTTCGGTTGCTCGGGACCATTCCCGATAGCGCGCGAGGAGACGGCCGATCTGCTGCGGTCATCTCGCACAATTTCTGCTAAATTCCATGTTCTGCTCAAAAAAACGCGTGCGCGTTTGTTATGCTTGCTGGAGGAAAGCATCCGGTGCCCAGCAGTGATCCAAAAATGGAATTTAGCAGAATATTTGGGTGAGACGTACCCCTTCAGGGGTTGACCGGAAAGGCAGGCGGTCGGCTAAAGGGCGATGTAGAAGAGGGAATGATCTAGTGCAACCGACGCCGGCGACAGACCGTTCCGGCCACCCGCCGGCACCTCATAAGACCGCGGCACATTTCAACTGGGCACGCCGCCCTACGATACGCCCGTCCCGGTCTCTGCCATTGCAAGCAGCGAGCAGCATGGACTGCCGCCAGATCTCTCGGATGCACATTGCGCGGTCGCGGTGACCACAACGCCCGCAAACTGGATTGCAAGTCCCCGCCCCGGCCATCGCCGAGATCGACAAACGAACTTCAACGATGCTGCCCCTAGCTGCGTTGCCGCGTCAGACGCGCGCCAATTGCCATCCATCGTCCTGAGCGACCGACGTCGTACCGCGCGGCCAGGAGTTACGGCTCGAGGTCACGCCCCTCGCGTTCGCCAGGCAGCCGATCGCTCCGGCGAAAAATTTCTCCTTGTTCTTTTGACACGTGAGGAAACCATCTTTGCGTCGAGGTTGCTCATCGACCCATGTTCGCTCGCAACCTCGAACTCAGCACGAAGCGGGATAGCCCACATCGACTGAGCCAGATGGATTCGCTGCCGGCCGCGGTGACATCGCCGATTGCCCATTTCTGTGGTTGCTTCCCCGATTATGTCCCGGAGCTGGAGCGACTTCGGCCCCGCCCAATCTCATCGATTCGCAAAGGTCGCTATGGCGCTCCGATTGCAGCGCGTTTGAAAGCCTTCCTGCGATCCAGCAGCACGGGCCCTCGGCGACCCGGCAAGTCGCCGAACCTCCGATAGCGCTAGAAACCGTTGTGTTTTCAGTAGCGACGAAAGCTTTCCTTACAATTATCATGCTCCAGGGAATGGGATGAAAGCCAACGCCACGTGAAGGTGGATCGACGTCGCATCCATGAAGACGCTTGGCAATGCTGCGGCGAGAAATTTACTTTTGGCACCGCCTTCATCTCCGTGGCGACAGCATGTGGCGCTATCCCATCCACTTTATACTATCGTTTTTGTGATCGTATAACCGAAAAATCCATGCTACATCGTCATTGACCCTTAGGGCCCATTGAATGGGAAGCGGAGGCTCAATGTGCGGCGGTTTCTGATCGGCGACAGGCTATTCGAGGAGGAATCGAGCGAATTCCGGGCAATTCTTGCACCTGCTTATGAACAGGGGCTTCGGCCATATTGCCAGTGCAACGAACCGCCGGTTGCGATGTACATCGCGCGGCTCGATGAGCAACACCTCGTCAAACGCATGCCGCTTACCGGGCGCAATCATGACCCGGCTTGCCCATCCTTTGAACCTCCCTATGATTTATCCGGCCTCGGGCCTTTGATCGGCAATGCAATCCAGGTCGATGCGAACGGGCGAGCAAGCTTGAAGATCGATTTTTCGCTGACGAAGAAAGGTCCACGAGCAGCCGCATCTCGATCGGCGGGTCCGCAAGAGTCCGCCATTCGCAATGAGCCACAGAAGCTCTCGTTGCGCGCAACGCTGCACTATCTGTGGGAAGTGGGAGAATTGACCGAATGGCATACCTCCTGGGCTGGAAAGCGCGGCTGGGGTCGGGTTCGCACGAGCCTCATGAATGCCGCGTCCCAGATGACGACCCGCGGCGGACAGCTCAGCGATGTGCTGTTTGTGCCGGAGACGTTCCATCAGGAGGACAAGGAAGCAATTGCCGCGCGCCGAGCAACCGCGCTTCGCGGTGCGCAAGCGTCCGGGACAGGACCGCGCAAACTGATGATCGCTGTTGCGGAAGTAAAGGAGTTCATCCCCGCACGCGTCGGACACCGGATCGCGGTTCGGCATCTGCCCTTTCCCTTCATGCTTGAAGACCAAGCATGGAAGCGGTTGAACGCCAGATACGACACGGAACTTGAATTGTGGCGTTCGAACGATGAACTGCACCTCGTCATGATCGCGACGTTTGGGATTTCGGCATCCGGGGTTGCAGCCGTCGAAGAAGTCGCGATGATGGTGGTGAACGAGAACTGGATCCCACTCGAAAACGTCCATGAGCGCCATCTTCTGAACAGACTGGCAGGGCTGCGACGCAAGTTCGTCAAAGGCTTACGCTTCAACCTCTCACACGAGCAACCAATCGTGTCGGTCACCTTGCCGGAACAGCGACCCTGCCCGGTTGCGATGTTTATCGTGTCGGCCGGTGCAGGTGGGAACTACCAGCGGGCATTGACGGAAATGATCGAGGCACGACCGGAGATGACGCCTTGGATTTGGTACATTGCCGAGGGAGACATGCCGCAGTTGCCGTGATCGTCAGAATGCCGGCTGCGTTGCCTTTGCTCGGACAAAGGTGGCAAGCTTTTAGATGATGAAGGAAGGCGCAAAGGGAAACGGACGGTTCGCAGAGTTCACGAACAAATCCAGATTCTGCGGACAGCGTAAGCGCACTTCGCAATGGGCTACAGCTCCCTTTCTTGTCGGCAACTTTTTATCGGTAGAGGGTGCTAAGCAACAGAGATGCCGTCATGCGGCGAGCCGGCATAACTTGCTTTGCCGACTGCCTTTCTTCAGAAAACTCAAATGTCCGATTGCCGCGACGACGGCAACCGGCAATTTCAAACACCGCGCCCCTGCCGCCGCCGTCGGCGCACCCATCACCTCGCATTTTCGCTCGCGAGGTGATGATCCATGGCATTTTCTCTTGAAAGGGACGCCTAGCCGGCGCCCCTTGCCTCATTTTGCGTGTCTTGTTGTGCATGCATCCAGTCGGCAATCTCCTGCGCTTTGCTGGCAGCCGTGAAGATGGCGCGCTTGTCGGAATGCATCACGTCGATCCACGATGCAATATAGCGGGCATGGTCCGGACGCGGCTCGACACTGAGGCCCAGATCGGCGCAAATCATTGCACTCAGGAGCTCGACCGTGCATTCCTCCATTGCATAGGCGGCCGAGCCGAAACGTCCAGAGAGATCGCGGTTGAGACGGTGGCTGGCGCCAGATGCATGGCCACATTCGTGAAGCAGCACCGCGTAGTAGGCGACCGCATCGCGGAAGCACGCGAACCTTGGGATCTGTACCTGATCCGTAGCCGGGCGATAGTAAGCTTGCGAGCCGCCGTGGCAGATATCAATGCCGAGGGCCGCGCAGAACCGTTCGGCCCGGTTGATCCGCTTCGCTTCCGGCAAGACCGGGCTCTCGGGCGGTGTGTAGCCGTCAACCTGGGCGCAATTAAAAACCGAGTAGCCGCGAGCAAACATGGACCGGGCGGGTTCGTCACGATTTGCATCGTCGGCTTGGTCATCCGTTTTGTCGCGATCGTGGGTCTTCCAGAACACGACAAGGTGGCCGTGCTCGCCCTTACGAACCTGAGCGCCGAGCGCTTGCCATTGGTGGTAAGTGCCCCAGATCCCGGTGGGATAGCCGGCCGCGTGCGCCGCAGCCCAGAGTGAGAGGATGTTGACGCCGCGATAAGTCCTGCTTGAGGCGATATTGACGGGCGTGGTGATGGCCGATCCGTCGTGATGCCAGGGCATTCTGTAGTCACCGGCGCCGGCCTCGATGGCGGCGATAATCTGGTTAGTGACGCGCTCGTAGATATCGACTTGTGTTTGGCGTCTGCGATCTGTGGTCATTGGTGCCTCCTTCAGCTCGCCCCCTCCGTCGAGGGCGAGGCGGCAGGGGCAGACGCGGGAGGCCGGCCCGTCACACCCTGTTCTCGGTGCTGGTGCGGAACAGGGTTGATGGGCTGGCAGCGTCTGCCACAACCGAGCCATGTCTCGACGGGCGTGCTGAAGGAGACACTGACCATGATCGGAACGCGGAGAGTCCGGGATCTTGCGCCACATCAACTGGCCTCGTCTGGCGGAGAGCGCTTGAAGAGACGTCCCTGGCGACGAGATCGGGCCGGGCCTGTCGGAAGTCCTCGATGTCGATAGCGCCCTACGGCGACCTCCAATGTCAGGACATGGATGTGCTTACACGCATGCGGTGAGGCCACATTTTCGATCGCCTTGGCCCGTGCAGGGGCGGCCGTGGTTCGGCTTCGAGAGCACGGACGCACTCTTTAGGGGCTCTCCGAAAAGACCGTCGCTAACGCGCTAAGGGAGCGTGGAGATCGTGGCATTCCCCTTCACCGCACCGTTTGCCGTCACCTGGTTAACACCGCCTCGTCTGCATGACTGCGGCCAGCGCGCGCTTCGTTTTGAGGGAACTCGGGGGCGATGGCCACCCGCGACGCCGTGTCGCTCGCCGGCTTGAGCGCGCTTATCGCGGCCCATCAGCGTTCCTGAAGAACCGGTGTTTGCGGCTTGTCGCGCAATGGCTTCGCGCATTCCTTGGCGTCGGTCGATCGAACACGGGCCTTCATCCTCGGCGACTGAGGACACACCTCAGTTCGCAGGGCGGTTTTTCTGGCTATCGGTGGGCGGTTAGGACTTGTGATCTCGGAAGCGGGAATGAGCACACTTGATGATCCCGCCTCTGGGTTTTAGACGGAGCTTACCGTTGCCGGCGCCCTCGCCAACGGAAGAGACATCGGCGGCAGCCAAAGGTAGCCGGCGTGGGAAATAAGCCGCCGCAAGGCTGACCTTGGAAGGACACAGCACGCTTTGTACGGGCTCGATCCGGCAGATTGATCTACGGTGCTTTTATTTAACCTTGGGCCGGCCAGGCGTAGAACCCGCGCACCGCTTCAGATGGCCTTCGTGGGGAGACGGCAGGATTAGGCGGCATCACTGGGACGGCGATCAGGATTTCCGATTTGCTTAAATTGCGATCGACGGCTGAATTGAGAGCACAGGTACCCTTTGCCGTTGACCACGGATGTACTGGCATCGGCATGGTGCGATCACGAAAGGTCGGGTTTAACCCGGCCTTTTTGTTGGATGACGCTTTTCTTGGTCCTGTGCCCGCCGTCATTTTGCCATTTCAAAGCAAAACCACCGATCCCCCTCGAGAAGTTGCTCTCGATAAAGAATAGGCCCGGCGGACATGCCCGCCGGGCTCATTATCAAGTCAAGAGATCCGATCAGGCTCGCAGTTGCTCCTGCGAATCCCGCGTTTGCACCTCTTCCATTTCGCGTTCGCGCCTATTGTGGCGAATGGACGACCAGAGCGAGATACCGATGAGCGCAGCACCTCCAAGGCCGGTGATGACTTCCGGAATGTGGACCAGCGTCTGAAAGTACATGACCACCGAGAGGACCAGGATCGCGTAGAACGCGCCGTGCTCCAGGTAGCGATACTCGTTGAGCGTTCCCTTCTCAACCAGCATGATCGTCATCGAGCGCACATACATGGCGCCGATGCCGAGGCCAATCGCAATGACGAAGAGGTTCTGCGTCAACGCAAAGGCGCCGATGACGCCGTCAAACGAGAAGCTGGCATCGAGAACTTCGAGGTAGAGGAAGGCGCCGAAACCGCCCTTTGCCGCCGCATTCATGGTCTGCTGCGAGGCATCAAGCAGACCGCCGACCACCTCAACCACGAGGAACGTCAAGAGGCCGTAGATCGCCGAATACACGAATGTGTGGACCTCTGCCGGTTCGAGCAGCGTCGAAAAGCTGAGAATGAGGGCGAGAACGAACGCAATCTCGATACCCTTGATGGTCGCAAAGCGCGCCATCTTGGTTTCGATCCACTTGATCCAGTGCACGTCCTTTTCATGGTCGAAGAAGTAGGTCAGGCCCACCATCATCAGGAAGGTGCCGCCGAAGGCCGCTATCGGCAGATGCGCGTCGTTCATGATGCGCGCATATTCCTCAGGCTTGCTTGCCGCCAGAACGATCGCTTCGATCGGGCCGATCTTCGCCGCGATGACGACGATCAGGAGCGGAAAGACAATACGCATGCCGAAGACGGCGATGATGATGCCCCAGGTCAAAAAGCGATGCTGCCACTCGGGCGTCATGTCCTTGAGCTTGTTGGCATTGACGATGGCGTTATCGAACGACAGCGAGATTTCAAGCACCGCAAGCACGGTGCAGATGAAGAAGACGGAGGCCATGCCACCGATGGTGCCGGTCGACTGCCAGCCGAGCCAGGCGCCGAGCACAAGGCCGACCACCGTGACGATGAAGGCCCAGGTGAAATAGCCGAGCGCGCTCGAATGCGATTGAGGCTGGTTCATCGACGTGCCTCCTTCGCGCGGACGACGCCGGATTCGGTGAAAAGATGAGGTTTCAAAACAGAAATGCGCACGGCCGAAGGGGCACATGCGTGAGGCATGAGATCAGTTTTCATGAGAGCTAATCCGCCGGCTAATTTGCTGGCGGTACCGACATCACGAGAGCGCCGTAAAAACTCTCGCCAGAGGGGCCCGGCACCAGTGTTCGACCCGCGATCCGATGTCTGGACGGCGGGCACGCTTGACTAATTAGCAGTGTCGGGCGGAACGTCAAGGGGGCGGCCACTCGCTTTGATGGTGGATCGCCAAACGGTTGTTGCCAAGCCCTGTCTTGGTTCGGCCGCCGCACCAAGCGTCGTCACCGATTCATTCGCAAAACTTATGGTTCCATACACAGACGGCAATGGACCGGCCGCGCTGAATGTGGCATGGCGTGCGCAACTTATTGAAGGCCCTGACATGACCGTGATCTCCGCCCCCATAACCGCCCCGAACGCCGCCCGGACCGGGGTTCTCATCATGCTGCTCGGCATGCTGATGTTTTCGCTGAACGACGTCATGGGCAAGTGGCTGGTCGCGACCTACTCGGTCAGCCAGTTGATGGTGATCCGAAGCGTTGCGGCACTTCTGTTCCTGTCGCCCTTCATTTTCAGGCGCGGCCTGCGCTCAATGTTCCAGGTCGAGCGCCCTGGCCTCCAGGCCCTTCGCTCGCTGCTCTTTGCCATCGACGCTTCCGCCTTTTATTTCGCGGTCGCCTACATGCCGCTCGCCGATACCATGACCTACTGGCTGGCGGCGCCGATCTATGTGGCGGCGGCCTCGCCGTTCCTGCTTGGCGAAAAGGTTGGCTGGCGGCGCTGGACGGCGATCCTCATCGGCTTTGCCGGCGTCTTGATCGCGCTCGAGCCCTCCAAGGAAAGCCTCGGCCTTCCGGCCTTGATTGCGCTTGCCGGCAGCACCGCCTTCGCATTTGCCCTCATGCTCGGTCGCACGCTCCGCTCCACACCTGACACGACGCTGGTCTTCTGGCAGATCGTTGGCGCGCTCATCTTCTCGCTCGTCGGCGTTGCCGCCAATCCCTCCGGCTGGGCGCCGGTCGATGGCGAAGCGCTATTGCAGCTCGGCGCGCTCGGCATCGTCGCGATGCTTGCGCATATCCTCGTCAATCGGTCGCTGAAGCTCGCCGATGCCGCCACCGTCGTCCCGCTGCAATACACGCTGCTCTTCTGGGCCGTCGTCTTCGGCTGGTTCTTCTTCGGCGACACACCGCGCCCGACCGTGCTCGTCGGCGCGGCATTGATCGTCGCCTCGGGCCTCTTCATCTTCTTCCGCGAACAGCAGCTGAAGAAGCGGAGCGCAAAAGCCTAATCTCCACCAACTCGGCGGGGTTCCATCATCGGCGACACTCTGCTACGCCGCCGAGGTCCAAGCTTGAAGGAGATGCCCATGGCCAAAGCGATCCATTCGATGATCCGTGTTCTCGACGAGAAGCGATCGATCGATTTCTATCGTGTGGCCTTTGGGCTAGAAATCGCCGAACGGTTGGAGTTCGAAACCTTCAGTCTGGTCTATCTCAGCAACGAGGAAAGCGAATTCGAGCTTGAGCTGACGGTCAACAAAGATCGGACCGAGCCCTATGCGCTCGGTGACGGCTATGGTCATCTGGCGGTGTCGGTCGACGACCTCAGCGCCGAGCACCAGCGGCTGACGGACGCTGGTCTCAATCCGGGCAAGATCGTCGACTTCAACCGCGATGGCGCGCTGCTTGCCCGGTTTTTCTTCGTGGTTGATCCCGACGGTTACAAGGTCGAAGTGCTGCAGCGCCACGGTCGCTACAAGTAGGACCTGGCTGCCAGGCAGATCAACCAAAACAATACCGATTATCGCGCCTATCTATTTCGCTTATAGACGAGCGCGACTTAGTCTTCCCCGGAAGCATCAAGAATGGTGCACAACAAGGGGAACGCGAATGAAGAAGCGGATTGCAGCAGCAGTGCTCGCCATCATGGCGGCAACGGCCGTTTCGGCCCAGGCCGCCGAAAAGATCAAGATCGGCACGGAGGGCGCCTATCCGCCCTTCAACTTCATCGATCCGGCCGGCAAGATCGGCGGCTTCGACGTCGACATCGGATTAGCACTTTGCGAGCGCATGAAGGTCGAATGCGAAGTCGTCGCCCAGGACTGGGACGGCATCATTCCGGGTCTGATTGCCAAGAAATACGACCTGATCATCGCCTCGATGTTCATCACCGAGGAACGCAAGAAGCAGGTCGCCTTCACCAATCCCTACTACCTCGCAGCCATGACGCATGCGGCCCCGAAGGGTGCAGGCTTTACCGAGTTCACCAATGAGGCGCTCAAGGGCAAGGTGATCGGCGCACAGTCAGGCACCACCCAGGCCGAATACATCACCGCCACATACCCCGACGCGGAGATCAAGCTCTATCCGACGCAGGATGAGGCGAACCTCGACATGGTCAACGGTCGCCTCGACCTTCAGGTGGGCGACATGCTGCCGCTGCTCGACTGGGTGACGAAAAACGCCGATGGAAAGGCGTGTTGCGAACTGATCGGCGAGCCGATCACCGACAAGAAATTCGTCGGCGAAGGTGTCGGCATTGCCGTGCGCCAGGAGGACAACGACCTGCGCGAACGGCTGAACAAGGCGCTGGACGAAATCCGCGCCGACGGCACTTACAAGAAGATTAACGACAAGTACTTCACCATCGACGTCTATACGATGAAGTGACGCGTGAAGACGGGCGGAACAACCCAATTTAAGATCCGGCCGCGTCCTACGGGCACGGCAGGATCTTATTTTTATTCCTCTTCTCTTATCGCGCGCTGCCTTGCCACGATCGCCTTGAATTCGGGATCGTCGACGAGCGATTGCACGGCCCAGTAGCCTTCGAGCCACTCGGCCTCGCCATCCCAACCGCCATCGACAAGCTGGCCGAGAGTGGCAAGCGCCCGGGTGCGGTCGCCGGCAAGCGTCCAGGCTCCGGTTGCGTGAAAGCGATACCAGTTGATGTGATCGCTTGCCCGCTCCAAGTGCAGCGCCATTCCCGCCAAGTGTCGAGATCGAGATCGCCGACGTTCTCTGCCGGTAGGTTACCGCTATAGGCAAGGTGCCGGTCGCTTTCGATGAGGCCAATGCTCCTGGCAATCGCGATCGATCCCTTGTTCGAGGCGTGCGTATGCCACTCGATATCGGGACGTCCGCGCTTGATGCACTCGGTAATCGTCGCAGCCGCTGCCGCTTTGCCAAGCCCAAGGCGCCGATAGGCAGGTTCGGTCCCGACGCAACGGGCACCGCTTACGCTGTCGGTTGCGCAATGGCTGACGACGGATCCGTCGTGAAGCACACAGAAGCCGATGGCGTTTTCCACGAAGAGTTCGGGAGAAGCTCAGCCTTCCATGAGATCGGTTACCGTCTCGATATTGCCGGATTCCAGATCCAGCAGGCGCTGGTCGATCGGCACGAGACGGAAGCCGTCAGGCAACATCGTCGCAGCAAGACCATGACTTGCTCCCGGCAAACCCATTCTGACGAGCGGATGCGGCCGGGCGAAGCCATTGGACCAGATATCGCCGAGACGATCGGACCAGCGGCCTTCGACGAAGAAATAGGCCCAGTCGGGGATCAGTTCCTTCAGGTCGGCAAAGCTATCGCCCGCCTCGTCGGGCAGGCCCGCGAGATAATAGGCATCGCCATTGGCGAGCAGCGCGACGCGCGGTTCGACGGGACGATCGACCCAGACTTCACCTTTTATGATGCCGTCGAGTACGGCAGCGATGGCTACGTGCGTGGAGGAAAAGTCCTTCAGAAGGAACTGAGCAGCCGGATAGGCCGCTTGTTCGAGTAGAAGCATGGAAATGCAATCCTGTTGCGGCGGGATATCCCATCCCTGCCGCCAGAAGAAAGAGTTGAGACGAGAGGGTCGTCCCGTTTCAGACCGGCTTCTGCCGAGCGGCGCACGGCGTTGGAGACTGTCATCTTGCACCCTCTCTCTTCCTGTGCGCCCGGATCGGGCGCCATTGCATTCGACGAACTAGACAGCCGGGCCGGGCGGAACAAGCGCTTTACGGTAACCGCTTCAGGACGGCCCTGCGGTCCGTGCCCTTGCGCCATTGGCGGCTGCAATGACAGGCGCTAAAGCTCTCCTGCCGGGATTTGGTGTAGCGTCAGCCCGGAATCGGCGGAATGCATCGGAGACCGACATGTTCGACCTCAGCGGAATGACGGCATTGGTAACGGGTGGCAGCCGTGGTCTCGGCTTTGAAATGGCAAAGGCGCTCGCACGGGCAGGAGCAGCCGTCGCGATCAACGGCCGCAGTTCCGCCGCACTCGAGACGGCCCGTACCCAGGCTGCCTCGGAAGGCACCGCACTCGACATCGTTCCCGGCGACGTTTCGACGAATGCGGAAAAGATCGTCGCTGACGCCGCCGGCAGGACCGGCCAACTCGACATCCTCATTCACGCCGTCGGCGAGCGCGACCGGCGCGGCACCGACGTCATGGATCCTGCCGCCTTTGCCACCCTCGTCAACACGGACCTGACGTCAGCCTATGCGATGGCGCGGGCAGCACTTCTCTATTTCCGGCGATCCTCGTGCGCCCGGCTGATCTTCGTCACCTCGATCGCCGCCTCCGTCGCGCGGCCCGGCGACCCCGCCTATACCGCGGCAAAGGGCGGCCTCGATGCCCTCACCCGTTCATTGGCGGTGGAACTTGGATCGGCGACGCTGACGGTCAACGCGATTGCGCCCGGCTGGTTTGCAACCGAGACCAATGCCGCACTCGCCTCCGATCCCGCACTGCAGGCCTTCGTCGACATCCGAATTCCCTTGAAACGCTGGGGCCGACCGGAGGAGATCGCACCGGCCGCCGTGTTCCTGGCCTCGCCTGCCGCCAGCTTCGTCAATGGCATAACCTTGACGGTGGACGGTGGCATGACCGCGCAGATGTGAGCGTCATCGTAGACCTTTTCCCGTGCAGCGGCTGCTTTCGGAATTCGCCTTGGCGCTGTTGGGAATGCCTGTAGATCGACGCGGCAGCGCCGCAGTCTTTCCGGTTGATCGTCTTCACCACCGCTCGGAACCGGCCGCCAAGCCTTCGGCAAGCAGTGTAGCGAGGCTCGACGCCGGCTTGTCGGCTTTGGCCTTCAATCGCAAACTGAATTCCGCATTCGGCAATGCCGGGAGCGAAAGTGCCTGGGGTGCGACCGCGATCCCCTCTCCGAGAAACCGCGCCGTGCGCGCGGTAACGGCAATCCCGCTTCGCACGGCTGCGCGCAGACCCGAAAGGCTGGGGCTTGTCGCCGCGATGCGGTAGCGACGACCCGTCTCATCGAGGGCTGCCGTCGCGGCCGCGCGAAAACCGCAGGGCGGATCCAGCACCGCGATCGGCAACTCGCTGTCAGCCGTGGGCGGAGCATCCGATGACGATAGCCACAGCATCGGTTCGCGCAGAATGGCAAGTTCGTCGGGCGTCGGCCCCTCCCGCATGACGATCAGTACTTCGATCAGCCCCTGATCGTAGGCCGAAGTCAGTTCGCGGGATCGGCCGACCCTCAAGTCCAACCGCACACGCGGGTGGGTGCGCCCGAAGCGGCGCAAGAGATCCGGCAGATTGCTGTCGGCAAAATCCTGGGTGCAGCCGAGCGCCAGACGGCCGTCGGTGCTGGCACCCTTGAGGCTCAGCCATGCATCCCGGTGAACTTCGAGAATCCGGCGTGCATGAACGACCAATTCCTCCCCGGCCGGCGTGAGAATTCGCCCCCGGCCTGAGGGCGCGAGAAGTGGCTCGCCGATCATCGTTTCCAGGCGCTGCATCTGGGCGGTAACAGCCGAAGGCGTCCGCCCAACGGCCGCAGCCGCATTCGTAAGAGAGCCACTCTCGGCGAAAGCAAGAAAGGTACGAAGCAGATCGGGATCGAAGGCTTGCATTACTTCAATTTAGTCGAAGTTATGATATTAAACAATTCGATTTTTCCGAAGATAGGGACGTGGCAGATTGGGCTCACACACGAAACAGGAAGCCGAAAGGAACCACCCAATGCCCATCATCAACGTCACCGTCAGCGGCAAGCCGGACACCGCACTCTCGTCACGGATCGCCGCTTCGGTCAGCGAATTGACGGCAGCGCACCTGCGCAAGGATCCGACGATCACGGCAATCGTCGTCACCTATGCGGATCCGGAACACTGGTTCGCTGGCGGAAAGTCGCTTGCCGAACAGGATGCAAACAGCTTCTGGCTCGACATCAAGGTCGTCGACGGCACCAACACCAAGCAGGAAATGGCTGCTTATCTCGAAGCCATCTTCGGGCGCTTTGAACAATTGCTCGGACGGGTACACCACGAGAGCTACGTTCTCGTCCACGAAGTTGCGGCTGCCGCCTATGGTTATGGCGGCAAGACGCAGGAATTCCGCTACATCAGCGGTAGGCTGAAATCCGGCGATTGAAACTCTTTGTCACCACAAGGACAAAGCTCATGATAGCAAGCGCATCTCCCACGCAGTAATCGAAGAAACGGGCAGCGCGTGTGGCAAGTATCCCTGTCGATTGCCAAGTGAAAACGACGCAGCTCACCTCCGATGCATCTTATAGTTGCAAAAGCCGTGGCCAGGCAGCCAAACGCCCGAGGGCTCGCCCTCGACCGCTGGCGGCACCTTGACTTCAGGCCTTGCCGCCTCGCCGGGAGATGAGCGCGACGAGCGCCTCACGCATATCCGGTCAAGTCTTCGGAACCACGTCACATCGAGCTCGATCCACTTGGAACTGCAGGACGTTATCGGCGCGCTTGCCTAGAAGGACGAGCGAGATCCGAGCCAACTGATCGAAGCGATCGGCAGGCGGTTCCTTCCGCCGTTGATCGTGAAGGTCTCTGCATCGCCCTCGGCGGCCCACCGGTTGAAACCCGAGCGGTCCGACAGAAAGACTCGTCGGCGCCGATGCCAACGCGAAGCACCAGCCAGACGGCATTGATCGCCTATATGGCGGAGACGACAGGGCCACCGGCCGCAGCGCCAGCGGCCAAAGAAACACGGCTGGATATCAAGCTATCCCCTCGACCTGCTTCGCCAAAAACTTCAGGTCGGCGTTCTTCCGGCAGAAGAGGAAGCCTTGCGAGGCCCACGGGTCCGATGATGATGATGATCAGCAGGTTCTGCCAAGGGATGCCTCCGATCGCCGTCAGGATCAAAGCGCCGCCGCCGCTGATGACCGGGACGCTAACCTCTTTCGACTTCCACCACGGTGCATCGAGACTGAGAGGCATCACAAAAACGGGAATCTCCTCGGCAACCGGTACCACCTTGACCTCTGGCCCTGCAGCCACGCAGGCGTGAGCGCGACGAGAGCTTTGTGAATGTTGGATCGCGTCTTCGGGCCGACGTCACCGTCGACGTCGGGTCGTTGGTCAGCCTGGCACTGTCGGATGCTGTCGGCGCGATAGCCGCGAGAACGAGCGAGATCCGCGCCCGGCGGTCGCAGCGGTCAGCCGGGCCGTTTTAGCCGCCATTGATCTCCTTCGTGATGGTCTCGCCGTCGCCCTCATCGGCCCACCGGTTCAGCCCGCGGGTGTCCCAATAGAACAAGGGACAAGGCCTTCCCAAAGGTCAGCGTTGACCGCATCCAAATCTGTGACGAAGGCGGCGCGACACCAAACCGCGGAACTGGCGATCGTTGTCCTTGCCCGTCAACTGCGTGCCGGTTCGTCCACGGTAGAGGTAGTCGTCGCCGTCCTTCTCCTCGTGTTGCCAAATTCGGTTCGCGTATCGTAGCACTGCTGCGCCGGGGCCCGGCCCCAGATCTCGCAATCGTACCTGAAGTCGCCGCTTTCGTGCATCAACCTGCGCACAGGCGGTGCCCGAGTTGGCCTGTTCATCTCCGGTTTTGGTTGTCGTGATACAATCCACGAGTCAGATGCATCCAAGAGGAGTGAATCATGAGCCGAAATACCGTCCTCGGAATTATTCTCGCCGTGGTGGTGATCACCCTGGTCGTTGTTCTAATGCCAAAGAAGGAAGCGCCTACGGAAACTGCAACGCCGCCAGCAACGACGACTGAGCCGACGACATCTCAACCGTCGACGGCCACGCCATCGACAACTGAGCCGGCGACTACCCAGCCTTCAACAACGACCCCGTCGACGACAGCACCGGCAACCGCTGAGCCGTCAACGACCCAACCTTCGACGACCACTCCGTCCACTACGGAGCCGTCGACAACGGCACCGTCAACTACTCAGCCGTCCACGACGCAACCTTCAACTACGACGCCTGCTCAATAAGGCCTGGTGGCGACCACCCTACGCCTAGACAGCGGTCATTGGGTGGTCGCGCTTGCCCAGCCGGCCTCCATCTGTGGTCGAGTAATCATTCTAACCGCAACCAACAAACCTGTCGGAGAGGACGAAAAACTCCGAACGTCGCAATGACGAACCGCTGGAACGCCGAGAAGGCCCATCGTTGCTGCGGCACGATCCCCGTCGACAATGTGGCAAGCACAAAAATGTTCGCCTTGAAGAATAAGGCGCGTCGCAGTTCGGGATACGGTACATCCGTCAGCCGAGGCACGCAGTCGGGTTCAAGCCACAGATAAGCATGGAGGCTGTTCGGCCTGACACCACGCCTTTGTTTTTCAGAATGCCGGCCAAGACCGATATGGCTGCCAAGATGCCTAAAAGCATCCAGACAATGCTCTCAATCGTGGCTTTCGCGCTGTTGCGTTCCCTTATCTCGGCTCGGCTTGTCGCCGCCATCGCCGTTTCGCGGTCCTGGGTCACGGGGGGTTTCAGGCCGAGGTCCGGGATCGCTGGGCTTCTCTGGCCGTGGGCCCGGATCGCCAGGCTTTTCTTCCCTTGGTGGCTTTTCCTCACGCGGTTTTTCCTCGCGAGGCTTTTCCTGGACGGCGGGGGCCGATCGCACAGGGTTGGAGCGGTCGGTGTCATCGAACTTGGCCGCCCTTAATCCGCAGCCGCCCCCGGCCCAACCCAGCGCACCAGATAATCTCTGACCTCCGGAGAGGAACGGCAGCGCCTGGGCATTGCCCAGGGATTTCAACGTCGTGCGGCTGACCCGTTTCGGTTCGGTGGCTCGGCGGCCGGGCTTGGCGACGACGCAATCGCAGCGCTGCGTCAGCTGCCGGCAGCCGCCTGGACCGCAGAAATCCGCCGCGCCGCTGAGCAGCACCACCGCGGTGGTGCCATCCGGGCCGACAAAGAAGTCGAAGGCGGTGCCCCGCACCCCGATGGTGCCGGCCGGCGTGACGATTTCATAGGCGGAATTGCCGGATTTGCCGCTGATCCAGCGGAACGTGCCCTTGGCGGCCATGATGGTCAGCTTCTTCACTGACTTCTTGTCGTCATAGACGAACTTGTCGATGACGACGGAAGACCCCCAGCCGACGGCAAGCTTGGTGCCATCCTCGAAGACAAACTGCCCGAGCCCGGACTTCGATGTCGATATCCGTTCGTTCTTGTAGACAGGGTCTCTGACCGCAATCGCACCCCGCGCACCGTTGACCGCTGTCCGGATCTCCACTATCATCGGAAACATCATCATGGTGCGCAGCAGGCGCTGGCCGTGGGTCGCCTTGTTGACAAGCAAAGCCAGAGTGCAGCCGTGCGCAACGCCGTTTGGGGGGCGACGGTTTTTGACGGAAAACATCGGNGATGTCGATATCCGTTCGTTCTTGTAGACAGGGTCTCTGACCGCAATCGCACCCCGCGCACCGTTGACCGCTGTCCGGATCTCCACTGCCTTGCCGACTGGTTCGGCGGCAAAAAGGGACATCGGACCAAGGACCACGGCACAAAGCCCAAGCGCGGCACCACGCAAGCAGAACATGGTACGCCTCCAACGCGTTATTGTTATCATATTTCAAAGATTTACGTCTTCTAGCGAAATTGAGGTAAGAGACACCATCGCGTAACCCTATGGGGTGTAGCCGACGATCACTCGCAGCAGACGTAACCAACGCCGACAGCGAATTCGGTGCGTCCTTTTCTGACTTTCTAGGTGCTGTAACAGCAGGCACCAGCTTGGAAAATGCGCGCGCCATGGCTGAGGAAGCCTTGGCGCTGCATATCAACGGCCTAGTCGCTGATGAGGAGGCTACTCCCGAACCTTCATCTTTAGATGCCGTGATGGCCGATCCCGGAAATATAGAGGGAGTTGCGATACTAGTTGTGCATAAGGCTGAGGCGAAAAAAATTGGTCCGCGTAAAGGGCATATCGACCCCTTCGCTGAGGCTCACGGACTGACCCGATCTTGGTTCCCGGCAAAAGCCGCCAAACGAGAAATGGAACTGGCGGCGGCGTGAGGTCATAAAACTCGAGGCGCCCCTCGCGTTCTTCTTTGCCAACCTCAAGCCATATCGACCCAATTCGGGTAGAGCCATATCTGCCAAGCGGCTTTGAGGCCACGCGAAAGAATTCCCAAACCATGTGATGATCCTTTTTGTTTAGAATAGAAGACCCCGCTCAATTGCGGGCCAAGATCAATGCAGCGTGAGGCGAGAGGCATCGCTCTGCGACGAGCGGCAGGGCCGTGGCATTTGGCCACAGCCTCTCGAAACCCCCGATGTGATCGCGTATCTCAAACGCCCTGGCCACAACCGCCAGCGAGCGTGAGATTTTTCATGAAGCAGCGCGATACACGGAAATACGACCAGCAACTTGGATTGATCGTTTTGGCAGCCTTCCTGGCCGTCCTCCTCATTCAGGGCGCCATGCTGTTCCTATCGATTTGGCTTGGTGCGTAGCAGCAGCGCGTGCATCCCGCTCAAATTTACCTCTTCGCTAGGAAAAACGAGCCACTACCCCGGCATGGCATGATGCCGGCTAGGGGAACGTGATGGGCTACGTCTGGAGTGGCGGGCGCGGGCGCCGCATGGAGATTGCGCGATATGGAACGCCCCTCGTGCTGGTGATCAATCGAGGTGAATCACGGGTCCCCACGAAATAGCAAGAGAGGCATGGAGCCTTGCAACTCGTCACCTCGCGCGGGGGGAACGCCATCCGACCATGATGATTGGCCAGGCTATTTCCCTGGACCGCCAACGCTGTTCGAAAGTCGAATTTTGTTGCGAAAGCAGCGAAGTAGTTAGTGCGATCCGGGCGCGTAAGAGGAGAAAAGGCCCCGGATTCCCACAAGGTAATCCGCGGCCTTCTGCCCGAGCATTCAATTTCTGCAGACGTCTAAAATCAGCGCCATTCCCTCGCAGAACGCAACCAAATCGATTGCAATTGCGCGCCAGACGAGGGCCGCTTGGACTGTTAGTTGCCGAGATCCGCGGCACGGTGCATGGCGATTGCGCCGGTATTCGCCACTCGCAGCGGCTGACCGACGATACCAAAGAACTTTGAGATGTCCGTCGTCAAGTGGCGCGACACATAGATGATGTCGCGGTTGTTGACCGGGAACGTTTGTCCGACCAACAGGCTGTCTGGACGGCTCATGTCTAAGCGGTAGACAAGCGGCACTCTCCCATGGCTGTCGGGCCGCATTCCCTTCTTAAGCATCGCTTCATATCGAGATCTACCGAGCAAGGATGCTGCTATCTCTGCTTCTTCATATCTGAATACGAAGACCCCTTCGGCGTCTGTCGCGAGATCGTTACCGCCCCTGCTCATGCCGAGCGCCTCAATGAGACTGAGATCTCGAGAGCCAAAGGCCTGCCGCTTGTTGGATTTAACAGCGCCCAGAACCGTAAACTGCCGAGGGTCGCGAACCAGGGTTATCTCGTCACCGGATTGAACCCAGATGTTTTCTGTAGGATTGTCGATGAGCGCGCTCATCAAGACGGTGCCAGATTTGTTCCCTCGGGTTACAGTGACAAATGTGTCATAGGTCTCACCGCGTACACCTCCCGCTTTCGTGATTACGTCAGTGAGCTTCTCGCCTGCCAGGCTGAGCGGAACGACAGAAGCAGCGTTGACCGCGCCGGTGACCGTGACGTTGCGCGATGCGGTGTCCAGCGAAGTGACAATGACGTCAGGCTCGACGGCCTTGCCTTTGAGCGCCTCAACGATCGCTCGTCTCGCTTGTTCAAGGGTCAGTCCCGCAAACCTGACCTCGCCGACGTAGGGGATTGCGGCTTTCCCATCCGGTTGAACGACCACAGATATCTTAGCGGCTTTCGACTTAGAGGTTGAGAACAGGCCATCGGCCCCAGCTTCAAATATCGAGACCACGAGGCGGTCGCCTATCCCGACAGTCGCGCTTTCCGGCCTTCCACCCATACCTAGGCGCTTTGAGAGCGTCGTCTTTGAATAGGCTGAAATTAGGCTGGCCGATCGATTATCGACGTCAACGACCTCATAGACCGTCGCGTCATTGCGGTGGAGCTCTTCAGGTGACTTGCCGGCGTCTGAAAGGATAGCATCAGTTAGCGGCCCCGCTCCAGGAACCACGTCCTGACAGGATGTAAGTGCTGAAACGAGAAACAGGGCAACAAGAATGCACTTCAAGCTAACTTTCCCTTTAGAAGGCGGGGCTTCCCGGTTGAGCGTTCGACTTCGCAGACGCGGCATTGATGCGCCAAAGACCGACGCGGTTTCAAGCATTTTCATTACTGATCTGGCAAATTGAGTGCACGCGGGCGCCGCATGATGACCGCGCGATATGGAACGGCCGTCGCGCTGGCGCCGTTCAGTGCTCGGTTGTTCTAGCTTCCAAGCGATCGAGGCGGCGGCGAACGCACGCCACCTGACGACGCTTCGGTAACGACCTACCGCCGGAACCCTCTGCTCTCCGCCGATCATCGCCTGCAAAGGCCGGGCGCTGAGAAGTGTCTCCCGGTCCATGCCGACTTTGCTGCCATACTTGTCCAGCTGTCGCCAACCTCCTGAGCGGTGACGACGCATCGGGTCTTCCTGGTTCATCCAGTGTTGAAGAAAAATTGAAGTGCAAGGGCCCTTTCGCCGTGCTCTAACCATTGCGATCGCCAATCGCCCGGAAAAACTGAGGACCTGCCGGTGGATTTCGAACGGATCGGACGCGCCCGCCTGATGATGCGGCTCCCTCATCATCGAAAGAAGCTCGCGGAGAGTGAATTCCTCGCCCTTACCAGCCTGATCGAAAACTACGGCGCGGCAGTGATTGAAAATAAAGAACACGATTGCCAGGCAATTGAAGAAAAAGTCGATCGACTTCTCTCGTCGCTTTTCTCCTGACTTTGGTTTGGGTATGCCGCTTTCCCGGTCAGGCAAAATAACTTATTTTAGCTTTATCTTATACTTTGATAAATAGCCGGCAGGAGGGCATCCATGGGGCTTGGCGGGACAACGATCAGAGCCGAATTTCTGGGCAACTATTCTGTCGCGTCCCTCGATCCCCTTCTGGGGGTCTTCGAGCTATCAACTTCGACGGATACGACGATCGAGGTGCTGCTGGACCGGTACAGCGCGGAGGCATTGCTGTCGGCCCTCGCGCAGCTCCTGGCGCAGGGAGAGGTATCGGAGTTTGATGATGGGATGTGAAGGGTTTGTTCGACGATGTGCGCTACCATCCAGACGAGGCGTGACGCCGGCTGGAGGATGGTGATGGGCTATGATTGGAATGGCGCTCGCGGGCGCCGAATGAAGATCGCGCGGTTTGGAACGGCCGTCGCGCTCGCGGCCCTACTGTTTTCGGTCGTGGCCCAAGTGGTGGGGCGAACGATATAGGGAAAGTAGATGGATGCTCTGGGCGGTTGGGATGATCGCAGGGCGCGATTGCGGAGTTGCTACCGCGAAGACCGAGTCCTAAAGACAACGCAAGATGGCTGCCCGCGACGGAAAACGGCAAACCGGTGTCGCAGAGCCAATGGTCGCCGGTGAGCCGCCGCTCAATCGAAGCCCCGTCAACGGAACGGAAGTATCGGTCCAGCGCCGTCTCATCTATCGGTATCGCGTCAATCGCAACGCGATACCTCCGTATAGACCTCGCGGGCGTCAGAACCGGACGCGCGCACCGACTTTCGCACCAGCCGCCTGCGAACCGTCGCCCTCGATGTTGAAGAGCAGCGAGAAGTCGAGGTCCCAGTTGTCGTTGTTGCTGAGCGCGAGCCCGGCCGAGACCCGGCCAAACAGGCCTTCGCCATCGAGCGACGCAAAGCCGACATCCGCGCCGACCGTCGGCGACAGGATCAGGCCGTTTTCCAGTTCCAGCGTCCGCTCGACATCAAGACCGATGCTGAAGCGGGCTTGCTCCTCGATGAACCCCTTGAGGTCGATCGTCTCTCCGAGCGCGTTCCTGGCGGTGTAATCGTCGACCTCTTCGTTAAAGTAGACGGCCCTGAGCTTCGGGGTGAGCACCGTGATCTCGTCGAGCTGCCACTCGCCGGTCAGCTTGACGTCCGCCATCCAGCGGGTCGTGTCGAAGGTGCCGGTGAAGATACCGGTATCGATGTCGTTCGAGGAGCCGCCATAGAGCAGGTTGGCATCGAGGAACACACCTTGTCCGATTTCGAACGACGCATAGGGACCGGCAAGCCAGCCATTGCCGGTCAGTTCGGCGTCCTCGTCGGTCGGGTCGCTCGTGTAGTCGTAGTGGAACGACAGGCCGACCAGCGCCCGCTCGCTGATCAGGTAATCGGCGCCGATCGAAAACAGGGCGAAGTTGCCCCACTTGTCACTATCGTCGTCCTTGTCCTTGTGGAACAGAAAGCTGCCATCCATCCAGACGTCGAAGGGCTGGTCGGTCTTCACGAAGGTTTGGCCGGCAGCCGCCGCGTCGGCTGCGTCGCGCGCCGCCTGGATCTGCGTGAGGCTGGTGGAAAACCCAAGGCGCGCGCCATTCTCCGATGGTGTGACCGCCGTCGTCACCGGATCGGTGCTCATCGCCGCCCGTCGCCGCTCGATCAGCCCCGGAACCTTGACCGTCGACGACAGCAGGCTCTGCCGGTTGCGCACGAAATCGCGTACCAGGCCGTCGATCTCTTCCCCGGCTGCGACACGGTCCAGTGCGATCTTGTAGGTGACAGTTCCAGCACCCGACGTACCGAGTGCGCTTCTCAAGGTGTAGCTAACCACCGCCGAACCGGAATAGGAAGGATTGGGCGTGAACTTCAGATAATAGCCGACCGGCGTAAAGCTGCCGGCGGCTGCAAGCTCGCCTTCGATGATCTCGGCTGTGCCAGCGATCGGCGGCGAGACCGAGGCGACGGCGGCACTGGTGAACGGACCGCCGGTGGCACCGGCGTTGAGATAGACGTTGTTCGGTGTCGTGCCGGCGGGCACGTCGACGACGATGCTGGGCGCCGTCACCGCACGCGGGTTGAGTTTGAGCGTATAGACCGCCGAACCGCTGGCGCCACGGCTGTCGACGACGCCAATGGTGAAGCGATAGGTGTCGGGCACCGCATCCGCGGCCAACGGCCCGGTCAGTTCGCCGGTCGAGACATTGAGCACCATGCCCTTTGGCAAAGTGCCGCTCTTGACGCTGTAAACCAGGGCGCCGGTGCCGCCGCTTGCGGAAATCGGCGCAGAATAGGCCTCACCGACCATGGCATCCGGAAGGCGGCCGGCCGCCGGGCTGAAGACGATGTTGGCCGAGACGACGGCAATGCGATAGCTCGCCTGCCCCGTCGCCCCGTTGGCGTCCGTCGCCGTCACCGTGAAGGCGAAGTCGCCGTCGGCGCCCGGTCGCCCGGAGATCGCGCCGCTGACTGGATCGAGCGTCAGCCCGCCCGGCAATGCCCCGGATGTAACCTGATACAGATAGGGTGCCGTGCCGGCGCTGGCCGTCAGGCTCTGGCTATAGGAAACCCCGGCGACGGCGGCCGCAAGCGTGCCACCGGTCGGAGAAAGGACGAGCACCGGCGGCGAGACCGTCACCGTGACGGTTGCCGGCGTGGATGTGCCAGTCGCATTCGTCGCCGTGTAGGTGAAGCTGTCGGTGCCGGAATAGCCGGGTTGGGGTGTATAGAGGATCTGCAAGCCGGACACCGACGCATTGCCGCGCGGCGGCGGGCTTGCGATCGCGAGCGATGCGGCTGCACCGCCCGAAATGCTGGGCGAGATGACGTTTGCCGTCGAGTTTGCGGCAACCGTAAGCGCAACCGCACCGGCCGACGGCGCCTCAACCGCCACTGCCAAGCTATAGGTGACAGAGCCGGTCGCGCCGTTCGCGTCGGTCGCCTCGATCGTGAAGTTGAAGTTGCCGTCCACCGTCGGTGTGCCCGACAGGCGGCCGTTGGCCGCGAGCGTCAGGCCAGGCGGCTGCGAACCGGTGATCGCGTAGCTGTAAGGCCCGGTTCCACTGGTCGCCGAAATCGTCTGATCGTAGGGCTGGGCAACTGTCGCCCCGGGAAGCGGTCCCGGAAGGGGCGAAAAGGCGAAGATCGGTGGAGACACCGTCACCGTGACTGTCGCCGGCGCCGATGTCCCGGTCGCGTTCGTTGCGGTGTAGCTGAAGGTGTCAGTACCGGAGAAACCCGCGGCGGGCGTATAGTTGAACGACGTTCCAGCCACCGTGGCAGTGCCGTGTGATGGCGCGGTAGTGACGGTTACGGAAGCCGCAGCGCCACCGGAAAGATTGGGCGCAATGACATTCGCCGTCGAGTTGGCGGCAACCGTCTTCGTCGTTGCTCCGGCAATCGGCGCTTGCACCCGAATAATCAGGCTGTAGCTGCCGCTGGTCCCGGTCGCACCATAGGCATCGGTGGCCGCGATCGTGAAGGTGAAGGTACCGTCCTCGTTCGGCGTGCCCGAAAGAACGCCCGACGACGCCAGCGAAAGCCCGCCCGGCAAGGCGCCACTCGCGATCGCGAAGCTATAGGGCGATGTGCCATCCGTGGCCGTGAAGCTCACGCTATAGGCGGTCGCCACGGTTGCAACCGGCAGTGAGCCCGCAGCCGGTGAAAAGGCAAAGATCGGCGCCGAGACCGCGAACGACTGGCTGACACTGGGTGCCGCCAGATAGGCGCCGTCGCCGGCCTGTGAGACCTCGATGGTGCAGGTGCCGCCGTTGCGGAAGGTTGCCGCACCGCTTGAAGTGACGACGCAGACGCTGGGCGTCATGGATTGCCAGGCCACAGGGAGCCCGGAACTGGCGCTCGCAATCAGGTTCACCGGCGTCGTATAGTTCTGAGGTCCGGGATTGGAAAAGATGATCGTTTGCGGCCCCTTCGGGGTGACAGAATTGGAGGCGCCGGACGCGAGCCCCGTACCAGTGCTGTTGGCAGCCGTCACCGTGAACGTGTAGCCGGTGCCATTCGTCAGGCCGGCCACCGTGAGCGGGCTCGCGGGGCCTGTCTCGGTCAGGCCGCCGGGGCTGGCTGTGACGGTGTAGCCGGTGATCGGCGCACCACCAGTATTGACCGGCGCGGCAAAGGAGACCTCGGCCGAGGCGTTGCCGGCCGTGGCTACAACGCCGGTCGGCGCGCCCGGCGCAATCGCGTTGACCACGAACGATCGGCTAACCTGCGTTGCCGGCAGATAGGTACTGTCGCCGGGCTGGTCGGCGTTGATGGTACAGGTGCCGATCGATACGAAGGTCAGAAGTCCAGCGGGACTGATCGTGCAGACCGCCGTCGTCGACGAGGTGAAGTTCACTGTCAGGCTTGAGTCCGAACTCGCCGTCAGGGTCGGCGTCGTGCCGAAGTTCTGGGCACCCGGATTGGCAAAGGTGATCGTCTGGATCGTGCGCGGCGTCACCGCGTTGGAGGCGGCCGACGCAGGGCCAGGACCGGCGTTGTTTTCAGCGACGACCGTGAACGTATAGCTCGTGCCGTTCGTCAGCCCGGTGATGACCACCGGACTGGAGGTGCCGTCTCCCGTCAAACCGTCCGGGCTCGATGTGACAACGTAGCGCGAGATCAGCGCCCCGCCGTTGCTCGAGGGCGCAACAAAGGCAACCATAGCCTGGCTGTCGCCAGCCGTCGCAACAACTCCCGTCGGTGCCGCCGGAGCAACCGCATTCACTATGAAGCTCTGGCTTACCCGTGGCGCAGCCTCAGTGGCCGCGTCACCGGTTTGATCTGCGTGAATTGTGCAAGTACCCATGGATTGGAAGGCCAATTTACCGCCAGGATCGATTGTGCACACACCTGCTGTCGCGGAGGTGAAGCTGACGGGCAAGCTGGAACTCGCAGTTGCCGTCAAGGTGGGCGTCGTACCAAAAGTTTGGGAACCGGGGTTGGCAAACGTTATCGTCTGCGGCGCTTTCGGCGTCACGGCGTTGGAAGCACCGGAAGCGACACCCGTCCCGGCAAGGTTGGTTGCTGCGACCGTAAACGTGTAACTCAGGCCGTTGGTCAAGCCAGTGACGTCGATCGGGCTTGACGGTCCCGTCGCGGTTACGCCGCCTGGGCTCGCTGTAACTGTGTAGCCTGTAATCGAGCTGCCACCGTTAAAGGCAGGCGCAGAGAAACTCACACGTGCGCTAGCATCATTCGCCATCGCCGCGGGCCCAGTCGGAGCATCAGGAGCGATGGCAACGACATTGATGCTGTAACTTTCGCTGGCCGTCCGGCTATGCATGTCGGTGGCCGTGATGGTGAAGCTGAAGGCTCCCGCAACCGTTGGCGTCCCGGTGATTGCGCCGCTTGCAGACGCAAGGCCGAGACCGGGCGGCAGTGTGCCCGATGCTAAGGAGTAGGTTACCGTCCCGAGCCCGTTTACGGCGGCAATCGACGTGTCGGAGTAAGCCGTCCCCGCCGTCGCTGCCGTCAACGCGCCGCCCGCGGGCGTGAGCGTCATCGGTGGCGCGGAAATCGCGATGCTGTAGGCGGCCGACGCCGAACCGGCGGTCGAGCCTGTCGCTGTGATCGTGAAATTTTTGGTACCGTATCCGGCCGCCGTCGGCGTACCGGCAATCGCCCCAGCCGAACTCAGACTGAGGCCGTCTGGAAGCGAGCCCGCCGTCACCGTATAGGTGAACGTCCCCAATCCGCCGCTAGCAGAGATCGACGCACCCGGGTAGACGACGTTCACGTCGCCACCGACAAGGGCCCCACCCGCCGGCGTCAGCACCACCGGTGGGGCCGCGATGGTGATCGAATAGGCCTTGGAATCGGTGCCGACGTTCGCAGCCGTGGCCGTCACCGTGAAAGGCGCGGAACCATAGGCGTCAGGAAGCGGCGTTCCGGTGATCGCGCCCGTCGAGGGATTGATGGTGAGCCCTGCCGGTAAGGCACCTGCCGACACCGAATAGGTGATCGCACCGACACCCCCGGTCGCCGAAATCGAGCTGTTTGAGTAGGCAACGCCCACCGTTCCCCCTGACAAGGCGGTGTTGTTTGCCGGCGTCAGCACTACGGGGGGCGCACTGACGGCAATGGAGTAGTTCGCGGTGGCCGAGCCAGAGGTCGCCGCCGTCGCCGTGACGGTAAAGTTTGCAGTCCCGATCGCGGCAGCGGTGGGCGTCCCGCTGATTGCGCCCGTCGTCGTGTTTAAGGCGAGACCTGCGGGAAGCGAACCCGCGGTCACCGCGTAACTGATTGCCCCGGCCCCCCCGCTCGCCGAGATCCCTTGCGAATAGGCGCTGCCAACCGTTGCGGCAGGAAGCGCGCCGCTCGCCGGGCTGAGCGCCACTGGCGGGAAGGAATTGATGGTGGTGGTAAAATTCTGCGCCACGAAATGGACGCCACCGGTCGAGATCGTCGTGCTATCCTGGATTTTTATCTTGAAGTTGAAGCTTCCTGCCGTCGTTGGTGCGCCAGACAGTTGCCCGCTCGTTGAAAGGCTTAATCCGGTCGGCAAGGTGCCTACGTCCAGAGTATATGTATACGGCGGCGTACCGCCGGACGCAGAAAAATGGACGCTGTAGGCGGCCCCTACTCCGCCGTCCGGTAGACTATCCGGGGTAACGTCAATCACGGGTGCCGCGATCGTCGGATTGTAGCTTTTGTCGTAGGTATGCGCCGTCGGCGTGGTGGAATCGGTCACTCGTACTATGAAGTTATAGGGGCCCGAGCCGGTCGGCGTTCCGGATATGACCCCGGCAGCCGAAAGCGTCAGGCCAGGTGGCAGCGTCGTCCCACCGCTGAGCGCATAAGTATAGGGACCAGTGCCGCCGGTGGTGTTGAGTGTCTGAATGTAAGCCGCACCAATGACAGGTGTCGGCATATTTGCCGGCGTCACGGTCAACGGTGAGCTCGATGGCGCAACCGTCACGTTAAATGTGACTGGCGATGAGGGGCTTTCATCATAGACGACGAAGCTGTCAGAGGTCGCCCCGTCTCCGTTGTTGGTGTAAATAAGGGCGTTCGTATTGGTGGGCATACCGAAGGTTAGACTGCCGTGGGACGGGTTGGTCACAGCCGGCTGGATAAAGCCCCACTCCGAGCAGGTGATGACACTTGTCCCGCCGGACTGCACTGTCACGTTCTGGGTTGTTCCGCAAAGACCAGCCTGCGCCGAAGACACAGGCACCATCGCCACCACGAAAAGGAACGTGAGGAAAAAAAAGAACAGCGCAATGTAACCGCGCCTGGCGCCTGCCCGACCAAAGATCTCTTGAAACATGTCCTGCCCCTGTACGCACTGCGCGCTTCATGGACGCGGGTCCATCGCCACGATCAGTCCTTCCCAACCCCAGCCACTGCTTGACACGAAAATTCGAGTCACACAACCAGGACTAGTGCGACTTATGCGGGAATTCAAACAATAAAGAGTCCGCACACCCCCCTTCCCAAGATACGCGTTATGAGGGAGAGTGCGAAGAAGGCGCAAACTAGAGTCGTTGAGATTTATCGGAAGGGGCAGCGATGACCGAGGTCTATGTCGGGCAGATCATGATGACCGGATTTGGTTTTGCGCCGAAGGGCTTTGCTCTCTGCAACGGTCAGGTGATGGCAATCGCCCAGAATCAGGCCCTGTTTTCCCTGCTGGGCACATTCTACGGTGGCAACGGCACGACAAACTTCATGCTACCAAATTTGCAAGGCCGCGCGCCTGTGTCCTACGGCAATTCTGTCGATCCAAGCTGGCAACCTACCACCGCGATGGCGGAGATTGGAGGCGTGGAGACCGTGACATTAAATACGCAGCAGATCCCCTCTCATCTCCATCAGGGTAATGGAACGACGACCGTTGGAGATCAACGTGCGCCGTCGCTCTTCGGTACGACAACTCTGCCGATTTACGCGCAACCCGGTGGGTCTGAGGTCCCTCTATCGTCCCAGAGCATCGCGCCTGCGGGCGGTGGGCAGCCGCACGCGAATATGCAACCCTTCAACGTCATCAACTTCTGCATCGCGCTGTCGGGCGTCTACCCGTCGCGCAACTGAACTCAGCCACCGGAGGTAAGCATGAGCACTCCCTATGTCGGGGAAATACGGATATTCGGGTTCCCCCGGGTTCCCACCGGTTGGCAGACCTGCGACGGTTCGCTGCTTTCGATCGCGGAATATGAGATGCTTTACACGCTGCTCGGGACCACCTACGGCGGAGACGGCCAGTCAACATTTCGTGTGCCTGACCTACGCGGCCGCGTGCCGATGCACTGGGGCACGGGTCAGGGCCTGACGACGCGGGTGCTCGGTCAGATTGCTGGCACCGAAAACGTGACACTGGTCAGCACCCAACTCCCACCGCATGGCCACCCGATAGTCGCAACGACGGCCACAGCGGACGCGACGGCGGTCGGGCCGACTGTCATGTTAGGAGCGGTTGCCAGCGACACACTCTACGCAACGGACGTGAGCGGCCTGACCGGGCGCGGGACGTCGCCGAATTCGACCAGCCCCACAGGCGGCAGTCAGCCTCATGACAACACGATGCCGACGCTGACGACGCACTTTTGCATTGCATTATACGGAATCTTTCCGCAGCAAAGTTGATTCGGGCCTGTATTTCACAGTAAGGGGATAAGAATGACAGAGCCTTTCATTGGTGAGATCCAGCTCTTCAGTTTCAATTACGCACCCTATGGCTGGGCACTCTGCAACGGACCGTTGATGCCCATCCAGCAAAATACCGCGTTGTTCTCGCTCATCGGCACGTCGTATGGCGGCAACGGTCACAGCAATTTCCAGTTGCCAAACTTTGCAGGACGCGCACCCTGCAATCAGGGCACGGGTCCAGGTCTTACGCCCCGGACGATCGGAGAGGTCTTCGGGACGCAGAATGTTACACTGCTTTCAACCGAAATGCCGGCACATACGCATTCACTGACGGTCTACAATCAGACTGACGGGACGAAAAGAGCAAGTACGCCTTCAGCCGGAAACTCACTCAGCCTGCCAACGCAGCATACGGTCATGGCGGTGAATACTGCCCAGCCGGATGCCCAGTTTGCTCCCCCCATGATCGGTCTGTCGGGTGGAAACCTCCCGCATGAAAACCGCCAGCCCTACCTGGGTGTAAATTTCTGCATCGCGCTTAACGGCGCCTTCCCCTCGTTCGGGTGAAACCCTACGCTGACATTTTCGCGGTCGATTTTCAGATCCGGTCTGATCCACCTCGTTTGGGGGTGCAGGGCATGTCCCTGCGTCATGCCGCGTCAGTGGATGCGCCATTCTTGCTCGAGCTCTACTCGTCGTTTCGCGCGGACGAACTGGCGGCCGTTCCATGGTCGCCTGAGCAGAAGCAGGTCTTTCTCGAACAACAATTTATCGCCCAGCATCGCCACTACCGGTCGGTCTATCCGGACGCGGACTATCTCGTTGTCGAAATCGGAGACAAGCCGGTCGGCCGGCTCTATCTGGACGCCGAAAAGGAGCGCTGGCTCATCGTCGATATCGGATTTTTGCCTGAGTGGCGCCGCCAGGGCAAAGGCACAGCCTTACTGACGGCTATTCAGCGTGAGGCCGCAACCTCAGAGGCGTGCGTTCTCACCTTGCATGTCGAGCAACGAAACTTTCGAGCCCAAGCGCTTTATCAGCGCCTTGGATTTCGGGGCATCAACGATGTCGGCTCGCATATCAAGATGGAGTGGTCGCCCGGCGATTTCGACGAAGCGGAGCCCCGCTGACCGCCCACTTCAGCGTCAATTGAAAACGGCCTGGTAGACAATACCCTGCTTGTCGCGGGCAACCGGCACGAGAAAAATGTCCAGTGCGCCGAGCGACGCATTTTTAAGCCGGTAGATCTGTTGCGGCAGCACGATCGCTGAACCGCTGCGGAAGATCAGCGAAAAGGGCGCGCGAAGCATGCCCGGCAAGATCGGCGTCGTACCGGGTGTGGCTTCCGCAAGTGTCAAAGGCACCGTGCTCTCACCAAGGGACAGATCGAACGCCTGACCGACGCAACCCGCGAAATGTTGAAGCGTCAGCAGTTCCATGCGCAGATCCCCTCGATGATTCCCGTTTGGGTCGTTTCCGGCGTTTCTACACCATGGAAGTTGAACAAAAAAGTCTCAAGGGCGAGGAATGGCACGCACCATGCTTGCAGCAAGAGGACGCCAATAGCGCGATCGCCCCCACTCCGCAGCAGGCGAGCATCGCGCCCGCTCTGCCATCGAGATCACTGCAGCAGTCGCGCGAGTCCGGCTCGAAGGTCGGTCACGCAGCGATAGGCCAGTTTTGCGTGGAGCGCTTCGACGCACCCCCGCGAGCGCCTGACTTCACCCGAAAGGCCGTCGATATAGGTGATATCCGAGCGGCTGCCGGTTTCCTCGATCATGATCCGCGCAAGGTCGCTGATCGATGTCTCGACGCCGCTGCAAACATTGACGATGCGCGCGCCCGTGTCCCAGCGGCCAAGCGCGTGCAGCACAGCCTCCACAACGTCGTCCACATGGACGAAATCACGGGTCTGACGGCCATCCCCATGGATGGTGATGTTTTCACCGCGCTCCAGCCGTTCGGCGAACTTGGCGATCACGCCGGAATAGGGAGACGATGGATCCTGCCCCGGCCCGTACACGTTGAAGAAACGCAGACCCAGGCTCGATATGCCGTAGACCTCATAGGCAGACCGCGCGTGAAGTTCGCAGGAAAGCTTGTCCGCACCATAAGGCGACAACGGAATGCAACGTCCGGCTTCCGAAAGTGGCAATTCCTGGCTTGCCCCGTAAACCGCAGCCGATGAGGCATAGACAAGCGGAAAATGAGCCCCGGAGTGGGCAAGTTCCTCGATGATCGTGAGGAACCCCGTTATGTTGATTGCGTGCGATGACGTCAGTTGCCGCTTGCAACGCTCGACCGAGGAGATCGCCGCCAAATGGATACAGGCATCCACATTGGCGAGCGCGCGGCGCACGGCGTCGCGGTCGAGCACCGACCCCTCAATGAAGATCGCAGCCTGCGGGATGTTTTCTCGCTTTCCCGAACTCAGATCATCAAGGACGGTCACGTCATAGCCAGCCTTAATGAGCCGACGGACCAGGTGCGCGCCAATGAAGCCGGCTCCACCGGTAACCAGTATCCTTTTCAAGTCGTTTTCCCTCGCGACACCTCATCGCGATCGGAGGCGCCTGGATCTTAAGTGTAGGTGGATTCCTGAGCCGCCCAGCCGACCGTGGAGCGCGACCGGCACTCGGCCAGTGAGTCCGCGACCGGACCTTCCGTCTGTGTTGCAATCTTCCTTGTCGCCCAGACGCCGTCAAGGCTCCTGCCTCCAGGTTTACCGTTTCGCAGAGACTTGAGAAGGAACAAGGCTAAGGCTTGCGCTCGATAACCTATCGCGAGAGCATCAGGGCGACGGACAGCCCAGGATCAGTCTTCAACCTCCGATCCGGAACCGACGCGCATCAGCAGCGTGAACGTGCCGCCGGCACCCACTTGGAAAAGCGTGCCCCCGTTTTTGCGCTTCTCGTTCGTGCGGTCATGATCAGCAGGCTTCCGGCGCCGCACAGATTGGATCGAATGTTCGACCGGCCGATCGGATCTGCGCGGCAGAGAAGTAACTCCTGTTGAGAATGGTCGCGGGTCTGTCGAAACCGTCGACGGTCGTTTCAAACAGTTTCTTCCTGGCGACCTCAAGGCCAGAAGCTTCAGGCACGGCTTCCGCCCAGTGGGGGTGAGGCGCGCCAGCGGTTCTTCACTCGGGCACCGTTATTTCGCGACACAATATGAGACGGCTCTGCAACATGAGCAGAGCGCCCGACCCAAACGGCATCGCCCGGCTACTGCGGGAGGCTCAAATGTGCGCCCCACTGCTAGCTACTGGTCCAACGATCCATCCAAGAATTGAACATCAGGATCGTCCAGAGGTGAGGTCCCCAATCACGCTTGCCCGTTAGATGCTCTTTCCAACGCGCCTCGATCAGTTCCGAGCGAAATACACCGTCGCGACGCAGCCGAGATGGAGATAGGGTTTCGCTCGCCCAGGCACGCAGCGGACCGCGCAGCCAAGCATTAAGCGGGATGCCGAACCCGCGTTTCGGTTGATTCATGAGTTTTTCTGGCAACCGCCGCGCCAGCAGTTTGCGTAGCGCGAGCTTGCCTTGCCCCTGCGAAAAGCAGAGGGCCCGCGGCGCACGCCAAGCCAGTTCGACAAAACGGTAGTCGAGAAGAGGTGCGCGCATTTCAAGGCCGACAGCCATCGAAGCGCGGTCCAACTTAACCAGGATATCGTCCGGGAGATATGACACCATATCCCGATACATCATCCTGTCCACGGGATTGAGGGCAGCCGGAATTCGCTTGGACGACATTGCGGTGGGTGGTTCATGTCCGCCGATGACGACATCGGTCGCATCCGGCCACTGAGAGACGAAATTCAAGTATCGGTCGTCAGTATCATGGATCTGAAGCAGCTCGGCCAGCCGCTTCATGCGACTGCCGGTGGCCTCGTCCCGCAAGGCTGCGGGAAGAGCGCGGCTGCCAAGTGGCGCTGCGACATCAAGCAACCACCCCGGAGTGAATTTCACGGCTCGAAGGGCAATCGGGGGCGCCATTTTCGCCAGACGATCAAACGTCAACATTCGTTGATATCGCTTGTAACCGCCGAAAAATTCATCGCCACCGTCCCCCGAAAGTGCAACCGTTACGGTCTGTCGCGCCAGTTTCGAAACCAACAGAGTCGGGATCTGCGATGGATCGGCGAAAGGCTCGTCATAAACATCAGGCAGGTCGGATATCAGCTTGAACGCAATCTCCGGTTCGGCGGTAATTTCCGTGTGATCCGTCTTCAGGTGGCGAGCAACAGCCGACGCAGCATCCGCCTCGTTATACTGTTCTTCCATGAAACGAACCGTATAGGTCTTAACGGGAGAGGTAGAGACTTCCTGCATCACAGCCGACACCAGCGAGGAATCAACGCCACTGGAAAGCAGCGCACCTACCGGCACATCCGACACCATGCGCTCGCTAACGGCTGTCTTCAGACAGTTGTCGAGTAGTTCCAAGGCTTCCTCTTCGGATTCGATCGGACGCGCATATCCACGTTCGGCCACATCAAACGCGTCCCAGTAGAGCTTCGTCGAGGCGAGCACCGCGGCAATTGAGGACGGAGGTTCGTCAACAGAGATGCTGACCGTCGATCCATGCGGCAATTTGAATATGTTACGAAAGATCGAGTAGGGAGTGGGAACGTAGTTGTACCGCAGGTACAATGCGACTGAGCCGCGATCAATTTCCGGCGAGCGGAACGACGGATGTCGCCTGATACTCTTCAGCTCGGATCCGAAGACGACTGCCTCACCGGACAATCCGATGTAAAGGGGCTTCTTGCCAATCCTATCGCGGGCAAAGATGACTTTGCGCTCGACGCTGTCATAGAGAGCGAAGGCGAACATCCCATTACAGCGCTTGAGCGTGTTTTCCAGACCATATAGCTCGACCGCTTCGATAAGAACCTCCGTATCGGAGTGGCCGCGAAATCGAACTCCCCGCGTCTCCAGTTCGGCCCGAAGCCCAAGAAAGCCATAAATCTCGCCATTGTAGACAATCGAATAACGCCCGCTGGCGGAGTGCATTGGCTGCGCTCCTCCGGGCGAGAGATCAATAATCGACAGCCGACGATGGCAAAGGCCGACATGCCCGTCTTCAGCCAGCCAGATCCCGCCGGCGTCGGGACCGCGATGGGCAAGTGCCTCCGCCATTGATCGCAGCGTGGCGTTCGATCTTTCCTGCTGGCGTCCCGCGTAGTTTATGAGGCCTGCAATTCCGCACATCACTGGTCCCTCACCGAATGGTCATTCTTCTGATAGCGTCATGGATGCGATTTGCATTCGTGCGCGCTACGAGCGTTCGCCCCGTTCGCCGATTAGACTCAAGAGACACCCGATGCGTCAGGCGCAGGATCGTTTGGGCGCCGGTAGAGGCTTGCCGACACCGGGCACCTCGCCACTCGATCCGTAACATGTGCGGGCTAAGTCCTTGAACTTTCTTCAAACGAAGCGAAAAACACGACACGTCGCCGATATCCGCAGCCGCTCGACAAGTCGAGTGCTCGTCACCATGTACCGCGCACATCCTGCATCCGTCCTTGACTTCCGCGGGGACGTTCCAAACCCGTAAGAACTATTCATGAAACAAACCATGCCGCCGCCGGCCATGAGAGCTTTAAACATAAAAACCTTAGTTAAGTATCCGACCGACAATAATGAAAAATGATAACACTTCCGTCAAAGGAAATCCAACTTCGATCCAATTCTTGTTTTGAGTTCTCAGCATCCGGCGCGCGACTTCTTCCATCGACGGTGGTGGTTCCTGAGCATGAAGCATATGGGGCGAAAGACCAGGCCGTTTCTAAGCGAGCTTTCATTCCAGTTGCCGTCGAATCCTGATCGCAGATGACGTGATAGGCGACATGGTTCGATCGATAGGCACCCCGCGCCGCAGCGCACGCGGGCCATGCGACCAATGCTGATGGTTGTTCGAAAACCTTGATCCCTCAGATAAGCGCCATGCGCTCGAGAAGAATCTTGTTCACGGCATGCACATCAAACTTGGATTGGGCAAGTTCCCGAGACCTGAGACCCATGTCTGTGATCAGCGAAGGCGCCCTGAGGAAGCGGCACATGGCTTCGGCCAGTTGCTTGGCGTTGCGCGGCTCCACAAGGTAACCGTTGAGCCCGTCGACCACTGTCTCGTCGCAGCCCGGCAGATCGGTTGTGACGATCGCGCGCCCCGTCGACATCGCCTCGAGAATGCTGCGCGGTATGCCCTCGCGATAGTAGGACGGAAGGACGAAGACGCTGCAATCGCTGAGATGCGGGCGCACATCCGTGGTTTCGCCGAGATAGTTCAGGCTGCCGTCCTTGACCCATCCATCGATGGTTTCAGCGGAGATCGCGGCCGGACTCGGATCGAACTGCCCCAGAAGACGAAATTCGGCCTCCGGGAATTGCTGGCGGACGAGGCGTGCGGCCTCGACATACTCGCTGATCCCTTTGTCCTTCAGCAGGCGGGCGACGAGCAGAAAGACCGGGCGCCCGCTGGGCGGGCTCGAAAAGGCATAGTGGTCGAGGTCGACGCCAGAGCCCGGCACGAGCGTCAAGTCGCGCTGATCGGAAATCAGCCTGCAGCTCTCGATATCAGCCGAATCCGCGCGATTATAGGCAAAGACCCCGCCTGCCCCCTTTAGCGCCAGTCGGTAGAGCAACACGCTCAGTTGCTTGATGCGGCGCCCGACCCACCGCTTTCCTGCGGCTTCCGAATAGACGTGGCCAAGGCCGGTCACGAGAAAATACCGTCGCTTGACGCCAGCCAGACGAGCGGCAATGCCGCCGTAGACGATCGGCTTCATCGTATAGGGGATCACGACATCGATCTGCCGCGAGCGTAGCAGCCGCGTGTAGGACCAGAGCGTCGCGAGATCCGTCAGTGGGTTGAGCCCGGTGCGGCTCATGGGCGAGCGGACGAACTCTACACCGATCGCGGCAAGCTGCCGGACGACGTCCTCGTCCTGCTCCGGCCCGACGGCCAGGACCGAATGGCCGGCCTCCACCAAGCGTCGCAGCAACTCCAGGCGAAAATTGGTGAGAGAGCGACTGTAGCTCGAAAGTACCGCGATACGCTGTTTCGGAACTACGCTGGCAACCGCCGATCCCGCGGCGGCAGCCGCCCGCTGTGGCGGCAGCCTGACCGCAGAATAGTCGCTCGCGTCAATCAACATGCGGGAAGCTCCATACGAGCGTTAGAAAGATCGCACTGGTCACATCGGCATCGGCGTCGAAGGCGGCCCCCGCCTAAGGTTCGACAGCGCTGCTTGCAGGACATCGTCGGTGGGATGCGCGGCATCGGCGTCAGCGGCCCCATCCTCCCCGTCGTCCGACGAGGCAGCAGCCGCGCCTTCAGCCGGGTGTTTGTCGAAGCCCGGAATGAGGCTGTTCATGATCGCAAAGACCATCGCCTGATCACCGAGTTCGGCAAATAGCTTCAAGCGCGCGAACATCTCCTTGAGCGTCGCCAGGGGCACGGCATTCGGGATCGCGCCGAGCACACCTGGAATAGGTGAACTTATGCGTTGCTCGCCACTGTCGAACAACTCCTCATAGAGCTTTTCGCCGGGCCTGAGACCGATGATATCGATATCGATGTCCTTGCCCGGCGTCAGGCCGGCAAGCCGGATCATCCGCTTGGCGATGTCGATGATCTTGATCGGCTCATTCATGTCCAGAACGAAAATCTCGCCCTTGCCGATTTCGCCTTCCAGACCATAGGCCGAAGCCTGCAGTGTCAGTTCGACGGCTTCGCGAATGGTCATGAAGAAGCGCGTCATGCGCGGATCGGTAACAGTGAGCGGGCCACCCTTGGCGATCTGCCGCTTAAACAACGGGATCAGCGAGCCGCTCGATCCGAGCACGTTGCCGAAGCGAACAGTCATGAAGCGCGGGCCGGAACCCTTCTTCAGGCAATGAAGGTCGAGCGCCTGGCAATAGAGTTCGGCCAGCCGTTTGGTCCCGCCCATCACGCTGGTCGGATTGACGACCTTGTCGGTCGACACCTGCACCATCGCCTGCACCTTGAAGCGGCGGGCGGCGTTCGCGACGTTCATCGTGCCGATCACATTGGTCAGTACACCCTCGCAAGGGTTAAGCTCCACCATCGGCACATGCTTGAGCGCGGCGGCATGGAAGACCAACTCCGGCCGGTACTTGGCAAAGACGTCGTTGACGCGATTGGCCCGGCGTACGTTGCAAAGGTTTGCGGTCCGCTTGACGGCCGGATAGCGCTCGCCGAGTTCCATGTCGATCGCATAGAGATTGTATTCGCAGTTCTCGACCAGGATGAGTTCGGCCGGTTCACGCGCCGCCACCTGCAAGGTGAGTTCGCTGCCGATCGAACCACCGGCGCCGGTGATCAGGACGCGCCGACCGCGGACGAGGCGAAGAATTGCCTCGTTGTCGAGGGCTGCCTGCGGGCGCTCCAGAAGATCCGTCAGCTCGATCGAGCGTAGTTCGAAACGGCTTTCCTGCTTGGCGCTCTTGAGTTCCGTGATCTGCGTCAGGCGCGATACGGTCATGCCACGCGCTTCGGCGCGCCGCATCACATCCTCAGCGGCTTCGCCGAACGCCGAAAGCGATTCGGTAAAGACGACATGGCGCGGCAGCTGTCCATTTTCTGCGAGCGCGCAGACCACAGTTTCGAAATCGCTGAGCGCGCCAAGGATCGGAATGCCGCGCAAGGTCATGTCCGTATGCTCCGGCGTCACTTCCAAGCAGCCGACCGGCTTATGGCTGCAATGTGGATCGCGGCGGAGCGCTCTCAGATAGAGATCTGCCGCATGGCCGCTGCCGACGAGCAAGGTCGGGATGCGGTCGGCATTGTCCTCGGCGATCGGCTGCCGCCGCGTTGGGCGCAGCGCCAGTTCGTCGAGCCGGAAGCTCAGTCGCGAAGCCGAAAGGAATGCGGTCAAGAGCAGCGCCTCGAGCGGCACAACGCTTCGCGGCATATCCTGGAGCCGGTTCGCAAAGAACGACATCAACACCAGCGCCGCCGAACTGATCAAGACGGCCTGAAGGATTGAGCGCAGGTCCGAGACGGAGCAGTAGCGCCAGTCGCGAGCGTACAATCCCGCAATCGGAAAAGCGAGCGCACAGGCCAGAAGATATTGCGGTCCGGTCGTTAGCAGCGCCCAGATAAGCTCCGGTCGCGTCGACATGGCGTCGAAGCCATAGCGCAGAAAAAAGGCGGCCACGAGCGCCAGGGCTGCAGACGCGATGTCCATCGCATAGAGCACGCGCGATCGACGAACCTGCTTGACCGACGATACGGCGGTTCTTGCCGCCAAGCGCAGAAGCGCACGTCCGACGGCGGCAAACCAGGCGAGTATGGTGAGGAACCTTGCCCAGTATCTCGCCACAGACGGCGGAGACGGAGCGACGGCTTGCGTTGGCTGGGCAGCGGCCTCGTTGCGATGCATGCGACACCCTTCGATCGATAGAACGCCATTCAATCGCCGCGCCGATAACGGACGGACGAGTGATGCGCCTTGAGACGTCATGTCTCGTTGAATGTGTTTGGAATAAACTTCTGATACCGATCAGATCATACAAATTTACCTGAAATCTATTTTATCTATGCACTGATACAAGTTTTGGTCTTCGCAATAAAATACGCCAACTTCGCCGAAACTCTCGCACACCAAGAACCGCGTGTAAATTATCTTTTCGTTTTATTGGAAGAAATTTACCTAATTATATTAGAACTCAATAGTATCACTGCAAACTAATCCGTAATACTTTAGGATTAACTAGCGACCATTCCACCACACGGATGACAGAACGCGCCGTTCAAAACAAAGAACTAAAACATAAAAACTGAACGCAAATCCGATATTTTTACATTAAACGGTCGTTATTTTTCGCATGTAAAATAACCGATAGAACAACCGAAAGAATAACCGAAGATATACATCAGATAAATCTTAGCGCGGCTGGAAACGGCGCTTCAATACCCTCCCGCGCGCTGGAACGCTCTCGGTTAAGGATCGAGGGACGCCGACAAGTGCTCCTTAACCACCGGAAACGGACCCGCCAACCAGGCCCCGGAGCGCGTCCCTGGAACATCGGAGTATACCTCGGCCAGTGCAATCCTGCGCTGGAAGGGCCTTGTGGGATCATTCCCCCGCAAAGGCGCGTCGATAGGAGTCAGAAATCGGCCGGATCAGATACTCAAGGAAGGTGCGGTCGCCGAGTTCGATAAAGGCGTCTATCGGCATCCCCGGATGCAGCTGCTCCATGCGCACGCCGGGCGGCAGCGGCGTATCCAGGCGCAACACGGCCCTGTAATAGGGCTCGCGCGTCGCCGGATCGGTCAGGCGGTCGGCCGAGACATGGGCAACCGTCGCAGAGACCTCCGGCGCCAAGCTGGTGTTGAGCGCCGAGAGGCGGACCCTCGCCGGCTGACCGATATGGACGACGTCGATGTCCTGCGGATGAATACGCGCGTCGACGACCAGGTCCCCTGTCGGCAGGATCTCCATGATCTTCTCGCCGGGACCGACGACACTGCCGACGGCATTGTAGACCGAGGCGACGACAACGCCGTCCACCGGCGCTTTGACGACGGTGCGCTCGAGCACACGGCGCGCGGCCTCGACTTGTTCTTCGATGTCGGCAAGCCCGGCCTTCACCTCGTTCATCGCGGTCACCGCCTGCTCGACGCGCTGGGTCTTCAGCCGTTCGATCTGCTCACGCGCTTCTGCGACCTGCGTGCGGCTCGACGAGGCTTCCGCCTGCAGCATGCCGACCTGGCCGAGCAGGTCCGCTTCGACGCGAAGAAGCTGCGTGTACTCCGTGCGGTTCGTCAGCCCCTTTTCCAGGAGATTGAACTTTCGCTCGGCTTCACCGCGCACGATCTGCGTCTGCTTCTCGACCGCCGCCTTCTGCGCGCCCAAGCCATCGAGCGCATCGTTGAGGCTTTCGACCCGTTGCTGCAGAATAACGGTCTCGGAGGTGAAGCGGGCAAGCCGGGTCTGGAACTCCTTTACCTGCTCTTCCGTAAGGTCACGGCTTGCGGAGGACATCGTGGCCGGCGCGTTGCCGATCGCGATCGTCAGGTCCCGCCGGCCGTCCCGTTCGGCGGCAAGGCGCGCCTCCCGCGCTTTTAGCGCCACCCATTGCTTGGCAAGGCGGTTGAGCTGCGTGCGGGCGACGGTGTCGTCGAGGACCACGAGCGTCTGCCCCCTTGCGACCGCATCGCCCTCGCGAACCGCGATTTCGCTGACGATCCCGCCTTCCAGATGCTGCACGAGAACATTACGGCCCGTGGCCGTGATCGTGCCGGAAGCGACCGCAGCACCGGAGAGCGGCGCCGTTGCCGACCAATAGCCGAAACCGGCAAGGATGAGAACAAGCGTCCCATAGCCGAGCCGGGCGACCAGCCCGGTATCGGTCACGATTGTCTCCCGCCAGGAGCGCGGAGTACCCGCCGCCGTCATGGCCGATCCCCGGTTCTGCCAGGTAGGAAGGTGGAAATGTTTGTCGGCGGCGGGTTCGCCTGTCGCTTGACAGCCGCGGCCTTCGCGGCCCGGTCAGCCCTTTCGGACGGCGCCCGTCGCGCCACCTCGTCTGTCGGGCCGAAGTCGTCGATCCGCCCATTCTTCATCACCAGGATGCGGTCGCAGGTGGTTGCGATCGAAATGCGGTGCGTGACGATCACGACGGTGACGCCGCGCGCTTTCGCGTCTCGCAGCGCCCGTCCCAGTGCCGCTTCCCCTTCGCTGTCGAGGTTGGCGTTCGGCTCGTCGAGAACAAGGAGCCGCGGGGAGCCGTAGAAGGCGCGCGCAAGCCCGATGCGCTGCCGCTCGCCGCCGGAGAGATTGTTGGAACCCGGCCCAATCGGGGTCTGATAGCCCTTCGTCTGCGACAGGATGAGATCATTGGCATGAGCCGCACGCGCGGCCGCAACCACCGCCTCGTCGGCTGCATCCGGCTCGAAGCGGGAGATGTTGGCAGCGATCGTGCCCGGCAGCAGCTGCACGTCCTGTGCGAGATAGCCGATCAGACTGCCGAGCTGCGTCGCGTCCCAGGTTCTCAGATCCGCACCGTCGATGGTGATCGAGCCCGCCGTCGGGATAACGGCGCCGGTCAGAAGCCGCGCGAGCGTCGATTTGCCCGCCCGGCTCGGTCCGACCACAGCAACGCTCTCACCAGCAGCGATCGTGAAATTCAGCCGTTTCAGGATCGGCTCAGGGTCGGCTCCGGCGTCGGGCGAAACATAGAGCAAATCACGCACGGCGATATCGCCGGCGGGGTTCGGCAGCAGAAGCTTGCGGCTATCGACACTGCCGGCCTCGATCACCTTTTCGAACCGCGACCAGGCGCTGCGCGCATCCATTGCCTGCTTCCAGATCCCGACCAGCTGATCGAGCGGCTGCAGCGCGCGGCCCGATAGGATCGACGACGCGAAAATCATGCCGGCAGTCATCTGCCCCTTTAAGACAAGGGTCGCGCCAACAGCGAGGATCGCCATCTGCAGGATCATTCTGATCGATCGCGATATGCCGCCGAAGATGGCGTTGACGACGAGGCTTCCGTCCGCTGCCGCGGTCGCGGCAGCAAACTGTCGGCCCCAAACCTCGCTGACATTGTTCGTCATGCCCATCGCACGCACGGTCTCGGCATTGCGGCTGAACATCTGCGCCGTCAGATTGGCGCTGGTTAGACGCTCCTGTGCGAACTGCGACGCCTTCTTGTTCATGTACTGATTGAGGAAAACCAAGAGCAAGATCACGATCCCGCCGATCGTCGTCATCAAGAAGAGCAGCGGATGAAGGAGATAAAGGAGTGCGGCGAACACCGGCGAGAACGGCAGATCAAAGAGGACCGGCGTGCCGCGTGAAGCGACAAAGCCTCTGATGGTCGCAAGATCGCGCAAGGGCTGGATGTCACCTGGCTCCCGCCCCGTTGCCGTGACCACGTTCGCAAAGGCGGTCGCCCCGAGCTCGCTGTCGAGTTTGGCCGCCATGCGCACCGCATAGATCGTCCGAATCACATCGAGCAGGCCGAGGAATGCGAAGGCAAGGAACGCGATAATCGTGAGATAGACGAGCGTTTCGATGCTCGAAGAGGGCAAAACCCGATCATAAACCTGGATCAGGAACAGCGGCGAGGTCAGGGCCAACACGTTGACGACCGTCGAGAACAAGCCGAGATCAATGACGCTGCGCAGGAACGCAGAGCGTAAACTGCCGCTTGTGATTCTTTTGTCTACCATGCTGCAACGACGCCGTTTCTAGGAATTTAAGTGGGGCCGTATCGATGGAAATGTTCCGCGATGTCAACATGCCGGGGGTTGAGTAGGTACTATACATCTGTTGTAGGGGTTGCTTATAGATGCTATTTTAAGCCCCCACCATTTAACGCGACAGATCACAGTTTTCACACGCTGAGGTCGCTTGCTGTCTTTGCGCAGCGGTCGGTAAAAGCAACGGCGCGTATTCTGCCCCACTAATAAAGGATGGAAACATGATCGTTAAGGGAAGACCCGTAGCTGACACGCTTTATGGCACGAACGTAGCTGACACAATTTATGGATATGGCGGCGACGATAGCCTTTGGGGCTATGCCGGAGACGACTATCTCGACGGTGGCGACGGCAACGACCGGATGTATGGAGGCGACGGCAACGACTTCTTCAAGGCCGGTCCAGGCGACGATTATGCTGAAGGCGGCGTCGGCAACGACTCCTTCGATGGCGGCCTTGGCAACGACCACTTCGTCGGTGGCCTGGGCAACGACATCTTCGACGGTGAAGATGGCGACGACATCCTCGACGGCGGAGATGGCCATGATCACATGCTCGGCGGTGGCGGAAATGACACATTCTATGGCGGCGCCGGCGAGGAATACATCGACGGCGGGTACGGGAACGATATCATTCATGCCGGTGACGGCAACGATGGCTTCGTCAATCGCGTCGATCCCGCAACCGGCAAGGTGACCACACAGGCCGTCAGCGGTGGCGCCGGCAACGACTACATCTATGGCGAAGGCGGCAACGATGCGCTGAAGGGCCAGTCGGGGAACGACCACGTCTATGGCGGCATCGGCGATGACCGGGTCGACGGCGGCGACGGCGACAACTATCTCGACGGCGGCGACGGCAACGACATTCTCGATTCCGAGAACGGCCGGGACGAGGCGCATGGCGGGAGCGGTGCCGACAAGATCGCTGTCGGCGCGGGTGACGACCTCGTCTACGGCGACGGCGGAAACGACAGCATCAGCGGCGAAGACGGCTCCGATGTTCTCAACGGCGGCGACGGCGACGATTTCTTCTATGCCGGCCTCGGCAACGATACCGTCCGCGGTGACGCAGGCAAGGACACGCTCATCGGCGAGTCCGGCTCTGACACGCTTTGGGGCGGTGCTGATGCCGACCGCTTCGTCTTCAAAGGCGCCGGCGCGATCGATGGTGGTCGTGACGCCATCATGGACTATCAGGATGGCCTCGATCGGATCGTGCTCGAGAAGCTCGGCATCACCCGCTACGCCAACACCGGTGGCCCCGGCACGGTCTATGCGTATGACGACCCGAGCGGCGACGTGATCCTGAAGGCGCACGATTCGGCCGGCCACGCCTTCCAAATCGTCGTCGACGATCCGTACGGGACTCTGTCTGCGGCCAACTTCAGCGCGGCGGACTTCACCTTCGCGTAAAATACCGGCGGCCGCGAGTTTGAATACGCGCTCCGCGGCCGCCACTCCCACCCGTTCCCGCCCATGTTGGCAGTCCTTCTCGCGACAAGCTCACCGAGAGACCGCTTCACCAGCGGCGAGTGATCGCAATGCGTCGTCCAGTTCGTCGAGATCGCTGATCCGCCTGTCGGCTTGGTGCGCCTCGTGCGGCGCCGCTATGCGGTGAACCCGCTCTTCGCGCGCCACCATCACAGTTTTCCACCCGCGCCGGCGCGGCGTGACGAAATCTTTCACCGGATTGTCGGCGACGTAGACGAGATTGTCGGGTGTGAGCTCCGCCCAGGCCTCGATCGCCTCATAGGCGCGTGCATGCGGCTTCCAGAATTCTCTCCCCCAAAGATCAGTGAAGATTACCCGGTCCACCAGGGCTTCGAGCCCCAGCGCTTTGACCTTAGCCTGTTGCGTGGCCGCTGGCCCGTCTGTGATGATCGCCCTTCGGCCGGCGCGCGCACGCTCCAGATAGCGGCGAGCATCGTCGGCGAGGGCTATTTCCGGCCGGTGTCCGCGATAGACGCCGACCAACTGGGTTACCAACACCTCGTTAACGGCAATGCCCATCGCTGCCAGAGCTGTATCGAAAACGCGTCCACTTTGCCCGCTCGCAGCAGCTGCCTCGCAAAACCCGGCAAAGCCTTCCGCGCCGATATGGTTCGCCAGCCAAGCATCGGCGGCCTTGAAGCCGCTCAAGGCAAAATCCCGCTCCAGATAAAGCGTGTCGTCGAGATCGAAGACAAGCACCTGCTCGCCCATCCGCCTATCCCCTGAAGACCGCCGCGTCGTATCGCAGCATCAGCACACCTTCTCGCCAATCGTCGTGCGCCGTTCTCGGTAGGCCCGCCACTTCCTCCAGCAGCCATTGGGCAAAGGTCGCGCCGGCATGATCCACAAGCGGATAGCCTCCGCCGAAGCGGGCGTTGATTTCGATCACCCGCGGGCCGCTGAGCCGATCGTCGATGACCTGGAAACAGAACGCGCCGCGCAAGTCCGGCAACGCTCGTAAAATACCCTCAGCCATAGCCCGATGCGGCGAATGGCGCTCGGTGACGCCCTTTTCAACCTCGCCCGCCCTTACGCGCAAGCGCCGATGCGAAATGACCGACTGCAATGTGCCGCCGTCATCGACGAACGCATTGACCGTATGCTCCGGACCGTCGAGATATTGCTGCAGGATCATCGGCTCTGCGGTCGTTTCAGGCAGGTCAGCCATTGAGCGCACCATGCTGATCGAGCGGCTTGCACTCCCGGCATTGGGCTTGAGGAACAGCGGCCAGTCCCAGCTGGAAAGCTCGCCGCGAACCTCCTCCAGCATGCCGGTTCGCGGGACGGGCAAACCAACCGCGTCGAGCACACGCATGGTTTCGAGCTTGTCGCGCACAACGTCGATGACAGGCGGAGTGCTCACATGCACGCGGCAATCGAAGCGCGCGAAATCCCCCGCCGCTGCCGCAAGCGGCACCAGTTCGGGATCGATCGTTGGTACGAGCAGGCGCACATCATGTGCCCGCGCAATCTCCGCCAGGCGGCCCGTGAACTCCGGGTGATTATAGGCGGGTACCGCGAAAGCTCGGTCTGCAACGGCACAGGCCGCGCTCAGGTCAGGATCAAGGTCGCACGCCAGAATCTGGATATCGATATCAAGCGCGCGCGCTGCCCGGCGAAAACACTCGATCAGGCCAACACGTCTTCCTGCGGAAGAAAAGAGGATCTTGAACGATCGGTACGCCATACACGCCTTCTCCTTGACTGTTAGGCCGACGGGCAAAAGCAATCGCCGTGGCCCCGCCTGACTGAACCCTTTGCCAATGCCCGCGCGGCTACGCGCCCAACTTGCTGTGCACCGGGGGGCGCCGGCCGTCGGCCGTGCGCCACGCGGTTACCTCGATGCACTCAAGGTCTCCACACATCACGGTAAAACCATTCGCCGTATGGGTCTGAACTTGCGCGGCAAGGCCGATGTAGCGGAAGGACTCCGCGAAGACCCGCGCCGCATCGATATGGATGACCTTTCCGTCCTGGCGCGAAAAAGCGCCGGGATAGGGCTCGCCGACCGCCCTGATCAGTCGCAGCACCTCCACCGCTGGGCGCTGCCAATTGATCAGGCCGTCCTCCGCGACACGCTTTGCACAATAGTTCGCCAGGCTGTGGTCCTGCTCCATCCGCGGCGCCTTGCCGGCTGCGGCCAATTCAACGGCCTCCGGCACCATCTCCGCCAGATTGCACACATGCTTGCCGTAGAGACTACGCGCGGTCTCATCCGGCGCGACGGAAAACAGACGCTGCAGAATGATGGGGCCGGAATCCGTGCCCTCGTCGATCCAGAAGAGCGACGAACCCGTCGTCTTTTCATCAAGCAGGATGGTCCAGGGGATAACACCCCTGCCTCTCAGACGTGGCAGCGCCGACGGGTGAAAACCGATCACGCCCAGGCGCGGGATGGCACGAAAGGCCTGACGGCAGATCTGCGACCAGCCGAGGACCAGGATGAGGTCCGGGGCGCTCGCGCGGATGGCTGCAAGCGTCTCTTCGGCGTTCACGTTTGTCGTATGGCAGACCGCGCTGGCTGCCGCGCGCGCCGGCGTCGTCAAGTCCGCGAAATCGGAATGGCGATCCGCAGCCTCCGGCGGCAACGTAACCACCAGGGACGGCAGCATCCCCTTCGCCAGCAGGGCATTGAGCGCGATCAGGGATCCTTCGACGGCACCAACCAGAGCAAAACGCATTTTGGTTCTCAAATGCACAATGTGTCAGAGCGTAATATACAACTCGGATCACAACCAAGGGAAGAAATAACCCATCCGGGCGATATTAATGTATTTCAAGTATGATATGACGGGATGCTATTTCAGAGCCGGGCTATACTGCAAGAGAATAATTGCATGACAGTGTCTGCCGTTGTATCTTGAAACCACTGCTTTTCTGGGGTGCGCCCTGGAAGGCCAATTTAGAGTACGAACCTATTTCAGAATAATCGCGTCCGACGTGTCTAATCGAGGCAATAGGAAGTTGATTTCTTGGCGTGCACTGCGACGCCCAGGAATTTAATGCTTGTGACCAGCGCCGGGACGCACACCAGTGTGCCCTGTCGTCAGGCTCAGGGAATGCGGAGGAAGGCCCAAGCGGCGGCGCAACTTCGGATCCACGGTATGATATTGCATTTGATCACCAATTTCAGCGCAAGCGCCGGAGCTGAGACGATGCTCGCGCGCCTGCTCAAGGCGTCATCTGACGAACGCGTCATGGTCGTATCGCTGCTCGATGTCTCGGCGCGAAACCGTGACCTTGCGGACAATCCGCGCGTCGAGTATGTGGCGCTCGGCGCGCACTCGCTCCCGGCCATTTTGCAGGGCACGATGCGGCTTGCCAGCATCATCCGCCAGGAAAAGCCGAGTGTCATGCTCTGCTGGATGTACCACGCCATGGTGGTCGGCACGGTGGCTGCTAAACTTGCGCGTCGCGCAACGCCGGTCATCTGGAATGTGCGCCAGTCGCTGGATGATGTCGCCTCGCTGTCGCGAAGCTCGTATATGGCGATCGCCGCTGCCCGGGCGCTCTCCGGCTCGGCCTCCGGCATTATCTACAATTCGTCGCGCGCCTGCGAAATGCACCGCGCCTATGGCTACCGCAACCTGAATTCGGTCGTCATCCCGAATGGCTTTGAAATTCCGGCGGTTTCGGCAGGCCATGAAGCATCGCCCCGACGGATCGGAATCGTCGCGCGTTTCCACCCGCAGAAGGACCACGCCACGTTCTTTCGCGCCGCCGCTTCGGTGTTGCGCACCCATCCCGACACGCGCTTTCTTGCCGCCGGACGGGGGTTGGCCTGGGACAATCCCGAAGTCGTGCGGCTGATTGCCGACGCCGGATTGCCAAGCGAGGCCATCGACCTTAGGGGCGAAGTCGCGGACATGGAGGATTTCTACCGAAGTATCGACATCCTCGCTCTGTCCTCCAGAACCGAAGGCTTTCCAAACGTCGTTGCCGAGGCGATGAGCTACGCAAAAATGGTGGTGGCAACGGACGTCGGAGACGCAGCGGAGGTTGCCGGCAATGCCGGGATCGTCGTGCCCGCCCGTAATCCCGAGGCCTTTGCCGACGCCATGCGCAAGGTGCTCGACCTATCGCCGGAGGAATATGCCCGCTACGCGCATCTTGCCCGAGATCGTATCGAAAGCGAATACACGCTGCACCACATCGAACGGCGCTACTCCAACTACCTGAGGAACTTCTAGCAGCCACCGCACGGCTAAAGCTGCGGAACGAGAATCCGGAGAAGGGGGACCGACACGTGAACCAGAACAAAAAGAGGACTCGACCTACGCGAATGCCGGCGGACTTGGCGCCGACAGTCAGGCGGGCATCATGACGACGCCAATACGCGCAGTCATCATCGACGACCATCCGCTCGTCATCGTCGGCGCCCGCACGACGATTGAGACGACCAACGATATTGTCTGCGTCGGCTCGGCCGGAACGGGTGCGGATGCTCTGGCACTGATCAAGGAGACCGGGCCGGAGGTTTCGGTCATCGATATTGCCCTTCCCGACATGAGCGGCCTTACGCTCGCGGAGCAAATCCTCCAGCAGCAGCTTTCGGCCTATGTGGTGGTGATGACGATTTACCCGGAGCGCTCCTACGCGCAGCAGGCGCTTCAGATCGGCGTGAAGGGCTTCATCCAGAAGTGCTCTGGGCCCGAGCACCTGCTGCTTGCAGTTCGCTCCGTGACGCATGGTGGGCTCTATCTCGATCCGCCAACTGCCCAGGAACTGACCCGCTTGGCACCAAATCCAGGGTCGCGCGCGATGAAGACAGCCGGTGTGCCGGGGCTGACCCGTCGCGAGCAGGACGTTCTACGCCTCGTCGCCCTTGGGTACTCCAACAAGGAAATCGGCGCGCGCGCCAATGTCAGCGTCAAATCGATCGAAACATACAAGGCCCGCGCGACGGAGAAGCTGCAACTCCACACGCGGGCGCAGATTGTCCATTTCGCCTTGACCCACGGCTGGATGAGCGCCGTCTAGGCCGTGGGCGGGTCGGGCGCAGGCGGGACGTCCGCCTGCCTCAATCGAGACAGGAGCCGCCATTGCGAATTGTGTTTGTGCTTTCGGGGCTTGGTGCGGGCGGCGCTGAAAAGGTCGTCAACATTCTTGCGCGCCATCGCTCTGCCCGCGGTGACGACGTGCACGTGCTCGCGCTCAACGCTGAAACCCCGGAGACCTACTTTGCCTATGACAGGTCCGTCCGTGTGGAAGCGCTCGGCGGCGGCTCGTCGGTGCCTGTCTTCAGGACGGCCGAGCGTGTCGCCCGATTGCGCGCGCGCCTGCGCGCCCTGTCACCCGACCTCGTCATTTCTTTTCTTACGAAGGTCAACATCATGGTCGTACTTGCCAGCCGCGGCCTCCGCCTGCGGCTCGTCCTTTCTGAGCGAAACAACTTTAAAACGCAGGACATGAACAAGCTGTGGCGATTGGCGCGGCCGCTGGCGGCTCGCCTGGCGGAGCGGCTGGTGATGCAGACGACGGAAGCGGTCAATTCGCTGCCGCCGGCCCTCAAATCCAAGGCGGTGATCATCCCCAACCCGATCACGCTTCAGCATGTGCGTGACAAACAGTCAGGTACCAACACCCGGGTGCTAGCCGTCGGCCGCCTTGACAGGCAGAAGGGCTTCGATCTGCTGATAGACGCCTTTGCCGATATCGCGGGGCGCACGCCGAACGTGACGTTGACCATCTACGGCGAAGGCCCGGAACGGCCCGTGCTCGAGGAACAGGTCCGACGCCTCGGCCTTTCGAACCGCGTTCGTATGCCGGGCACGACCAAATCACCGGTCGAATGGATCAACGCCGGCGATATCTTCGTCCTCAGTTCGCGCTTCGAAGGCTTCCCAAATGTGCTGCTGGAGGCGATGTCCGCGGGCCTTGCCAGCATTGCGTTTGATTGTCCCTGGGGGCCGTCGGAAATCATCGACACGCCGGCGGTTGGCATGCTCGTTCCGAAGGAAGACACTCGCCGGCTGGCAGACGCGATAGCCCGCCTGGCGGCCGACGCGATACTCCGGCACCAGATCGGCGCCATGGGCGCACGCGCGGTTGCCGCGCGCTACGCCATCCAGTCGGTCCTTCAGCAATGGGACAATGTCATTGCAGCGCCTGAAGAGACCCAGACGCTTTACCCGGCAGCGCGCGTCTCGACCTGATACGGCACCGCCTTAAGAAGGCGAGGCCGGATCCCCGATCACGATCCGGGCGTCGTTGCTGGCTTCAGATAGAGGGTCGGAACCCCATATCTGTCCTTAAAGCCGAGAGAGGCGGACTGCACGTAGCCGTGGCTTTCCGCAAAGGCACGCATCGGCTTTTCCAGTTCTTCTTCAAAGCCAAGTAGAAACGCTGCCGGCGGGTCTTTCTCGAACAGAGCTTCAATCGTCGATGGCGATGTCATCTTATAGTACTTCGCCAGCTCGGGGCTCGTCATGTCGGCGGTGCGATAGGCAAACGGCCCAGTCGCCAACTCGGCATAGACATCGAGGCCGCCTTCCATCGGATAGATAGGCGCGAGCGTCGCAACCTTGCCGGTGACGCCGGCAGCCTGCATCCTCTCAGCAATCGTCACTCCTGCCTCATGCACGCGCATTGTCGTCCACTGCTGCGGATGGGTCGCGTTGCCGAGGTATTGACCAAGGCGCGGCGCGTTGACCGCAAGGACGACAAGTACGGCCGAGAGCAGGATTGGCCGCACCATGGGGAGCGCGCGCGGCCCGAGTGCCTCGAGCAAGAGACCGAATGCCAGCGGAAGGCAGACGAGCGGTGGTGCAAAATACTGCGGGAACCCGGGCGTTGGAACGAAGCTCAGCACAAAGCTGCAGAAGAGCACGCCCGCAAGCACCAGCAACTCCCCCATGCGCAGCTTTGGTTCGGCTGCCACATTGTCGGGGCGCCGGGCAAGAACGATGAACGCGATGGCGACGAGCGCCGCAAGCGCCACGGCCACGGCCGGCGCAAGCCATATATCCTGCGCCATGACCAGCTTCTGGGCGAGCGACATCGCACCGCCCTCCCCGTCGCCGCTCATCAGCCGCCAATACTGCGGATGCGGACCGGTATGGTAGCGCACCACATGAGCCAGGAAGAGCTGGGGATCCCTGACGAGATAGAAAAGGATCGGCGCCCCGCCGACAAGTCCGCCGACCAAAAGCGGCGTCGCGACCTTTACGATACGATCCTTCAGCGCCAGCGATCGCGGCAAAAGGAATGCGGTCACGGCCACAGCCGGGATGAAGGCGATGGCGCTCAGCTTGAAACACACGGCCAAAGCCAGCAGAAACCCGGCCAGCGCCACCAACAACGAACGGCGCTGTTCATTACGCAGGGCGAAAAGAAAAAGACTGAGGCCGAGAAAGGCCAGCGGCCACGGCAGAAAATTGTTGGTGGCGGTAACGCCCGTCTGCGTCAGGAACAACTCGTTCACCAGCGACAGGATGCCGACACAGACAGTTGCCCAAGCCGAGCGCGTCAACACGTACACCACGCCACCGACAGCAACAGTCAGGAGGACCCAGGCTAGGAAAACACCGAGGCGACCGCTTAAGAGCAGGTCGCTCGACCCGGTCAGCTTGCTGATGCCGTAGAAGTACCACGCGGAGGCCGGCGGATGATTGTAGAAGAAGTCGGCGTAGAGCGCATTTTCGCTCAAGAGCCTGGCCGGCGGGACATAGAGCTGCTCGTCTCGCCGTAAGTCGAAATTCATGATCCGAAGAAACAGAAAATAGAAAACGAACAGGAAGAACAGGGCCACGGCAACTTGATAGAAAATACCGACTGATTTTCCTTCCACCGAGTCCTGCTTTTCGGAAGAAACACTTACTGGATAGGTCATTCAAAAACTCCGAACAAACTTAGACGAAGTATAAAACACAGGCTCGCGACGGGAACGATGCAGTCGCACATGGCTTCAAATGCATCACACAGGATCGTAATGCGCAGCGACGCATGGCCTAGCGGGACAACCCCGACAAGCGTGCAAGGATAAACCTGACACATAAAAAGGCTTGCGGCCAAGCAGAATATAAGGTATTTCTTGTATATTAGTTACTTAACATAACGGAAACCCTGGGACTTATCCAGACATATTCCGTAGCCCGCAGGTAACCTCCTGCCTTTATTGTCGTGCATTTTTATCAGTTATTGAAAACACTCAAGTCGCGCATTGCATCGCGATTGCTCATGAATAAAACCTGAGACGTCAAACACTATCCCAAACATATATTCTTGGAGACCGCTATGAAAGTCGTTCTCTTTGCGGGAGGGCTTGGCTCGCGCCTGGCCGAGGAAACCACGCGTATTCCCAAGCCAATGGTCGAGGTTGGTGGCAAGCCCATCATTCTTCACGTCATGGATATTTACAGCCACTGGGGGCACCGCGACTTCGTCGTTGCCGGCGGCTATAAATGCATGTCTATCAAAAGCTTCTTCCATAACTTCCATCTGTCGACCGCGGACTTTACCGTCGCGCTGGGAAGCGGCTCAATGGTGCTGCACCCCAATCATCCGCTCGACTGGAATGTCTCTGTGGTGGACACGGGCCTGTCGACGATGACCGGAGGGCGGCTCCTTCGACTGCGCGAATGGCTCGACAACGAGCCCTTCATGGTGACCTATTCGGACGGCGTGGGAAACATCGACATCGAGGCGCTACTGGCGTTTCACCGCTCGCACGGGCGCCTTGCAACGGTCACCGCCGTGCAGCCGCCGGCCCGCTTCGGCAACCTCGAGATCGAGGGCGACCAGGTCGTCGAGTTCACCGAGAAGGTGCAGAAGAAGGAAACCTGGATCAACGGCGGCTTCTTCGTCTTTGAACCCGGCGTCCTCGACTACATTCCGAGCCTTTCCGAACCGCTCGAAATGTCGCCGCTGACCAATCTCGCCAGGGACGGTCAACTGTTCGCCTACAAGCATCACGGCTTCTGGCATCCGATGGACACGATCCGCGATCGCGATTACCTGAACGGGCTGTGCGAAAGCGAAGATCCGCCGTGGCTGCACTTTGAACGCGATCACCTGGCCGCGGCGACAGCCGCACCCTCCACCCATCACGTACGGATGTAGGACATGGCTTTGATCACCAGTGAGGTCGACCTTGCCGCGGCGTTCCGTGGTCGAAAGATCCTGATCACGGGACACACCGGTTTCAAGGGAGGCTGGCTCTCGCTCTGGCTAAGGCGACTGGGTGCATCGGTGGTCGGCCTCTCGCTGCCACCGTCGATACCGTCCTTCTACCTGGCGAGCGGCCTCGGCGACGTCATCGACGGCCATGAGGGCGACATCCGGTCTGCCGCCGACGTGGCGGGGGCAATCGACGGACAGGATTTCGATCTCGTCATTCACATGGCCGCGCAGGCCGTGGTGCGAGCCTCCTTTGAGAATCCGGTCGAGACCTATGCGACCAATGTCGTCGGCACCGCCATCGTGCTCGATGCGGCAAGGCGCATGAAATCCCTGAAGGGCGTGATCGTCGTCACCAGCGACAAGTGCTACGAGAACCGCGAATGGGTCTGGGGCTATCGGGAAAACGACCCGATGGGCGGGCGCGATCCCTACAGCTCGTCGAAAGGCTGCGCCGAACTTGTCGCAGCGGCCTATCGATCCTCGTTCTTCAATGACCCCAACGGGCCGCAGCTCGTCAGCGTGCGCGCCGGCAACGTCATCGGCGGCGGCGACTGGGGTGCCGACAGGCTCGTGCCCGATCTGGTCCGGTCGGTGGAAGGCGGCAACCCCGCGCGGCTGCGCAATCCGTCGAGCGTCCGGCCATGGCAGCATGTCTTCGAGCCGCTCCGCGGCTACATGATGCTGGCGGCGCACTTGCTTCAAGGCAGAACGCGCTTTGCCGGCGGCTGGAATTTCGGCCCGGACCAGGAAGCGACCGTCAATGTCGGAACGCTTGCCGACATGGTCGTTGCCCAATGGGGTGACGCGCCACCGAAATACATCGTCGAACCGCAGGTAAACGCGCAGGTGGAATCGACCATCCTGCGCCTCGACAGCACCAAGGCCCGCACGGAACTCGGCTGGAAGCCGGTGCTGCGCCTGCGCGACACCGTGGCCATGACTGTCGCCTGGTACCGCAAGTATCGGGAGGATCCGAGGAACATCCGGTCGTTCTCGGAGCATCAGATCGAGCAATACGCCGCCGCCTGGAAACAGGAAGTCGAACACGAAGCAAGACCATTGCCATTGCGCGACATCGGAGATTGGAAAGATGCGAGTTAATTACGGACAGTCCGTTTACGGTCAGGAAGAGATTGATGCCGTCGTGGCAGTCCTGCGCTCATCGACACAGATGGGCACGGCCGTCAGGACGATGCAGGAACGTGTCGCGATGCTCTTTGCGAAACGGCATGGCATCATGGTGAATTCCGGTTCGTCCGCGAACCATCTCGCCATCGAAATCGCCGACCTTCCGAAGGGATCGGAGGTCATCACGCCCGCATTGACCTTTGCGACGACCGTCGCCCCGATCGTGCGCGCCGGTCTTATCCCGGCTTTCGTCGACGTTGTCGAAGGCACCTACAATATCGATGTCGATGCGATCGAGCGGATGATTACCAGGAAGACGAAGGCGGTGATGATCCCTTCGCTGATCGGGAACCTGCCCGACTGGGATCGCATTCGCGCCATCGCCGACGCGCACAAACTGCTGGTGATCGAAGACAGCGCCGACACCCTCGGCGCGACGATCAGGGATACAAGCACCGGCGCGCGGTCCGATATCAGCACGACCAGCTTCTATGGCTCGCATGTCATCACCGCGGCGGGCAACGGCGGCATGGTTTGCGTCAACGACGACGAACTGGCGCGAAAGGCAATGCTCTATCGCTCCTGGGGCCGCACGTCCTCGCTCTTTGTCGAGTCCGAGACCATCGAGAACCGGTTCAACATCGATCTAGACGGCTTCGACTACGACGCCAAGTTCGTGTTCGAAGTGCTGGGCTTCAACATCGAACCGTCCGAAATGGGCGCGGCGTTCGGGCTTGTCCAGCTCGATCGGCTGCAGCAAAACATCGATGCGCGCGAGCGCAACTTCGCCAAGCAGCGCGCTTTCTTCGAGACCTACGAGGACTGGTTCGTTCTGCCGGAGCAATTGCCGCTTTCGCGAACCGGATGGCTGGCGTTCCCGATGACTGTGCGTGCCGATGCGCCGTTCACCCGCCGGGAGATGCAGATCTTCCTGGAACAGCGCGACATCCAGACCCGACCGGTGTTTACCGGAAACATCCTGCGCCAACCGGCGATGCGGGGGGTTCATAGCAAGGTCGAGCCGCGCGGTTATCCGGTCGCCGACGACGTGATGCGCGGCGGCATTTTGCTTGCCTGCCACCACGGCCTGACACAGGCGCACCTGGACCATATCCACCAGTCGTTCCGCGATTTCGCCACGCAGTTCACGAACTCCGGCGCCAGCAAGCGTCGCCAGCAGCAAGCAGCCTCCTTTGAGCAACCTGGAGCTTGAAAATGACACGCCTTATGAGATGCCGCGCCTGCCTTGCAGCCGACCCGCTGACGTTTCTCTGCATGGGCGATCACCCGCCGGCAAACAGCTTTGTGCGCCCGGAAGATGTGCCCGAGAAACAGCCCATGTATCCGCTAGACTCGCAGGCCTGCCTGACCTGCGGACTGATCCAGGTTTCCGACCAGGTTCCCGACGGATTCTTTGAGCACTATCTCTACGTCCCATCGAGCGCCACATCCATGCATGACCATTTTGCAGGGCTGGCCGGGATCTTGAAGAAGGCCGCCGGCGATGGGCTGATCGTCGACATCGGCTGCAATGACGGCCTCCTGCTTTCGGCGTGCAATAAGGCGGGCGGAAAGACGCTCGGCGTCGACCCGGCGGCAAACCTGGCCGAGATCGCCCGCTCGCGCGGTGTCAACGTCGACGTCGGCTACTTTACCCACAGCGGAACGGCCCGACTGATCAGTGAGTACGGTTCGGCAAAAGCGATCGTCACCACGAACACGTTCAATCATATCGGCGATCTTCATGACTTCATGGCTGGCGTCAAGGGCTGGCTGGCCGACGATGGTGTCTTCGTCATCGAAGTGCCCTGGGCGAAAAATCTTCTCGAAAACAACGAGTTCGACACGATCTATCATGAGCATGTATCCGAATTCAGCCTCCTCTCGCTCGTCAAGCTCGGCGAGTACTTCGATCTCGACGTCGTCGATGTTCATCGTCTCGGCGTGCATGGAGGCTCGATGCGGGTTTTCCTCAAACACGCTGCCACGGCCACGCCCCCGACGGCGATCGTCAGCGAGATGCTTGCGGAAGAGCTCGATGCAGGGATGCTCGAGGCGGATACCTATCTTGCCTTTGCCGAGCGCATCCGAAGGATCGGCGTCGATCTCATCGCCATGCTGGACCAGCTTAAGAAAGACGGCGTCACCGTCGCAGGCTACGGCGCCCCGGCCAAGGGAAACACCTTGCTCAACTATTTCGGCATCGGTCCGGATAGACTCGATTATCTCGTCGACCGCAACACACTGAAGCAGGGCCTATATTCGCCGGGCATGAAGATCCCAATCCGCTCTCCCGAGATATTGAAGGAGAACGCGCCGGACGTGTTGCTGGTGCTCGCCTGGAATTTCTTCGACGAGATCCGGTTGCAGCAGACGGACTTCGCCGCCCATGGCGGCCGGTTCCTCGTGCCGCTGCCCTATCCGACTATAGTCAACTAAACGTTCGCAACCGGTGTGCCCGTGCCGTCGGGCGCGGGCACACCGATCGCTCCAATCCGATCAGGCGCAGATAGGAAAAGGCGCATGTCGAGAGTACTGATCACCGGCGCGGCTGGTTTCATCGGCTCGCATATGGCGCGGGGCTCGCGGGATGCCGGCCACGAAGTTCACGTCGTGGTGCGGCCGGGTTCGGACGACAGCCGACTCGATGGCCTCGAAGCTTCGATCATCCGGCACGACTTCGACCTTCAGTCCGAAGACGCGATGAAGCGCTGCCTCTCGGAGGTGACGCCGGACATGGTCTTCCATCTCGCCGCCAAACCGAGGCGGCGCGAGGAAGCGGAACTCGCCGATGTAAAGGCCGGGACCAGCGAACATCTCAGCGCCCTGTTGAACTTGCTTGGCGCTGCAAGCAGCGTCGCTCGTCCGCCACAGAAGATCATCAGGACCGGATCCATCGCCGAGTATGGTATCGCAGCCACGCCCTATGACGAAGATGTCAGGGAAATGCCGGTCACGGCCTATGGCGCAGAGCTTGCCGCTGCGACCCATCTGGTCGGCGGGCTGCAGCGGCGCCTGCCCTTCCCCGTCATCACCGCCCGTTTGGCACTGGTCTACGGTCCTACGCAATCGACCGAATTCATGGTCCCCCTGTTCATCGAGCGCTGCCTCGCCGGTCAGCCTTGCATCGTTCACCAACCGGACGACCGCCGTGACCTGCTGCATGTTGGCGACGTCGTCGACGCCCTGCTGCGCATTGCCGACGCTCCGATCAGCACGCGTATCGTCAACATTGCAAGCGGCATCGCTCCGACCATGCGCGAGGTCGCAGCGCTGATCGTCGAGCGGACCGGCGCCGATCCCAACCTCATCGAACTCCGGGAGGGAAGGCCGTCGACGGGCAGGCGGGAATTGCGGGCTTCGGTCGCGCGCGCCAAGGACCTCTTCGGCTGGAGCGCGCGCATCCCGCTGCCGCAGGGGATTTCCCGTACCGTCGAATGGCAGAGGCAAGCGGTCGCGCCGCCCAGCGCAAGCAGTGCCGCGACAGCAAAAGACGGCCTAAAGGTGGTGGCCTCGCAATGAACAAGAGACCGAAAATCTCGATCCTGGTGCCTGCCTTCAACGAAGAGGCCAATGTCCGACGCGCTCATGAGGCAATCGTCGACGTGTTCCAAAGGTTGCCGGGATACGACCGCGAGGTGATCTTCACCGACAACCACTCCACCGACCGGACCTTCGATATTCTTTCGGAGATCTCGCGCGAGGACCCGACGGTCAAGGTCATCCGCTTCAGCCGCAACGTTGGCTATCAGAGGTCGCTGCTGGTCGCATATAAGAATGCGACAGGGGATTGCTCTGTTCAGATCGACTGCGATCTCCAGGACCCTCCGGACCTCATTCCGGGCATGGTCGACCTGTGGCTTCAGGGACATCAGGTGGTCTATGGCATCCGCCGGACCTTGAAGGACGGGTGGTTGACGACGCGCATTCGTCGCGCATTCTACTGGTGCATCAATGCGCTCAGCGAAGACGACCTGCCGCTCAATGCCGGCGAATTCCGGCTCGTCGATCGGCGCATTCTCGACGAGTTGCGCAAGGTCGACGATACGTCTCCTTATCTGCGCGGACTGATCAGCGCGATGGGATTTAAGCAGGTCGGCTTCGAATACGACCGCCAGGCCCGTGTTGCCGGCGAGAGCAAGTTTCCCTTCCGTGCCATGCTGTCGCTCGCGGTCGACGGCATACTAAATCATTCGCTGACACCGTTGAGGCTCGCCTCAGTGGCGAGCCTCGTCATGGGCACGGCCACGCTGCTGATGCTTCTCGGCTATCTCATCGGCAAGCTTCTCTTCGGCCAGGATTGGCCGGCGGGCTTTGCGACGACGACGATCCTGCTGCTGATTTCGATCACCCTGAATGCGATCTTCCTCGGCATCATGGGCGAATATGTGGGTCGCATCTTCATGCAGTCGAAACATCGCCCCACACCGATCATCGAGGCCTCGTTGAACGCTGAAATACATCGTCAGCCGCCGACGGCCGTACCGGAATGGAGGCGCGCGAATGTCGCGACCGACAGCCAACGGCAGTGAGAGGGGCCCTCGCGCTCACGCAACGCTGGCACGCTTCGCAGCCGTCGGGGCCGTGACGACGCTGCTCGATCTGGCGTTGTTCAACACCCTCTTTTTCCTGGGTGCACCGCCTTCGCCCTCCAACCTGCTATCCTATTCCTGCGGCATTGCGCTCAGCTACGTCCTTAACCGCACGTTTACCTTCCGTGCTGCCCATAACTACGTGCAGGCGGTAAAATTCGTTGTCGCGACGCTGGCCGGCCTTGCAATCTCGACAGTATTTGTCGCCAGCCTGGCAATGCTCATTCCTGCCCCCATAGCCAAGTTTGTCAGTATCCCCGTCGTCTTCTTGTGGAACTACCTGACGGCGCGGCTGTGGGTATTTCGTCATGCATCGGGGGAAGTCGCACCCTAGCCCGGCATGAACCGATTGTCGTCAAATAAAGCCACGGCGATATTTACTATATACGAAATTTAGAATATAAAGAGTGCTGGTAGTAAACAAGCTTTTCTGCGGTGCAGCGAAAAGATAGTCTGCAAACGAAATATAAATATAATTACAATTTTGCGATTTTTTATTTCACAAATACAATCTTTATAATCTTCCGCATGCATGAACTTGGAAATACTAATAAGGGTAAAATAGTTAAATCGTAGAAGTTTTCGTAAATAAATTTCGGAGTAACAATTTCATGTCGCTAACTCATTTGCAGCGCCTTGAAGCAGAGGCGATTCACATAATCCGTGAAGTCGCGGCGACTTTCAGCAAGCCGGTCATGCTCTATTCGATCGGCAAGGATTCCTCTGTAATGCTGCATCTGGCGATGAAGGCATTCTATCCTGCAAAGCCGCCCTTTCCCTTCCTGCACGTCGATACGACCTGGAAGTTTCGCGAAATGATCGCGTTCCGCGATTGGATTGCAGCGGAGCTCGGCATCGACCTCATCGTTCACATCAATCGCGACGGCGTGGAGCGTGGCATTGGTCCTTTCAGCCATGGCTCAAACGTGCATACGCACGTGATGAAGACGCTGGCACTTCGTCAGGCACTCGACAAGTATGGCTTTGACGCCGCCTTCGGCGGAGCCCGGAGGGACGAAGAGAAAAGCCGCGCGAAAGAGCGCATCTTCTCCTTCCGCAACAGCCAACACGCGTGGGATCCCAAGAACCAGCGGCCGGAAATGTGGAGGAGCTATAACACCCGCATCGGACCGAACGAGTCTATCCGGGTCTTTCCCCTGTCGAACTGGACCGAGCTCGACATCTGGCAATACATCCTCAGGGAAAAGATCCCGATCGTTCCGCTTTATTTTGCGGCGCGGCGCCCGGTTGTCGAACGCGACGGAGCGCTCATCATGGTCGACGACGACCGCATGCCGCTGGGCGAGGGCGAGAAGATCGAACGGCGAACGGTTCGTTTCCGCACACTCGGTTGTTACCCGCTCACGGCAGCAATCGAATCGACCGCCGCAACCCTTGAGGACATCGTCGGCGAAATGTTGACCGCCCGGACATCGGAGCGGCAGGGCCGGCTGATCGATTCTGACGAAACAGCGTCGATGGAACGCAAAAAGCGGGAAGGATACTTCTGATGACAGCCTTCAGCGCACGCGCAACCCCCAACAATGTCGCCGAGTATCTGGCCAAGCAGGAGAAGAAGTCGCTCTTGCGTTTTATGACCTGCGGCTCGGTGGACGATGGCAAGTCGACGCTCATCGGGCGGCTGCTCTACGACAGCAAGTTGCTCTTCGACGATCAGCTCGCCGCACTCAAGCGTGATGCCCATGGCCGCGTCGCCAGCCGCATCGACATCGACTTTGCCTCTTTGATCGACGGGCTCGAGGCCGAGCAGGAGCAAGGCATCACCATCGACGTCGCCTATCGGTTCTTCGCCACGGCGCGGCGCAAATTCATCGTCGCCGATGCTCCCGGACATGAGGAATACACGCGCAACATGGTCACGGCCGCCTCGACGGCAACGTTGGCCGTCGTGCTCGTAGACAGCCGAAAGGGTATCCTACGCCAGACGCGCCGTCATTCTTTCATCGCCTCATTGCTCGGCGTCCGGCACATCGTGCTTGCCGTTAACAAGATGGACCTCATGGGCCACGATCAGCGGGTGTTCGAAACGATCGTGGCTGACTACACGGCATTCGCGCAAAATCTCGGCTTTGCGACAGTGACGGCCATCCCGATCTCGGCCCGCTTTGGCGACAACATGACGAGCCTGTCACCGAACATGCCCTGGTACAACGGCGTCACTCTGCTCAATCATCTCGAAACGGTTGCGATAGATGACGACGAGGGAGAAGAAGAAACGCCGTTTCGCTTTCCCGTACAGCTCGTTATGCGCCCCAATCTCGACTTCCGCGGCTTTGCCGGCCAGGTCGCATCAGGCAGCATCGATGTCGGCGATCCCATCGTGGTGGCGAAATCCGGCCAGTGCTCGAAGATAAAGGAGATCGTAACATATGACGGCAAGCTCGGGCGCGCCGTCGAAGGCCAATCCGTAACGCTCGTGCTGGAGGACGAACTAGAGGTCTCACGCGGCAACATGCTGGTGCGACCCGAGGAACGTCCCCACGTTGCCGATCAGTTTATGGCCCATGTCATTTGGCTACATCCGGACCCGATGCTTCCCGGGCGCAGCTACGTCCTGCGGACCGAAGTGGACAGCGTCAGTACGACAGTCACCAGCCTGAAGCACCAGATCGACGTCAACACGTTCGCCGAAGAAGCTGCGAAGTCGCTCGGCATGAACGAGATCGGCGTGTGCAATCTGTCAACCCAGACGCCGATCGTCTTCGACAGCTACCGGTCCAACAGGACCACGGGCAATTTCGTGCTGATCGATCGTTTCACCAATGCAACCGTCGGCGCCGGAATGATCGACTTTCCGCTTCGCCGTGCGCTAAACGTGCATTGGCAGGCACTGGATATCAACAAGCGCGCGCGTGCAGCCCTCAACGAACAGCAACCGCGCGTTCTCTGGTTCACGGGCTTTTCAGGCTCCGGCAAATCGACGATCGCCAACATCGTGGAAAAGATGCTGCACGCCAAGGGACAGCACACCTTCCTTCTCGACGGGGACAACGTGCGGCATGGCCTCAACCGCGACTTGGGCTTTACCGAAGAGGACCGCGTCGAGAACATTCGTCGCGTCGCCGAGGTCGCTAAGCTGATGACGGAAGCGGGCCTGATCGTGCTCGTCTCGTTCATTTCGCCCTTCCGCTCGGAACGGCGCATGGCGCGGGAGCTGTTCGAGCCCGGTGAATTCATCGAGATCTTTGTCGACACCCCCATCGAGGAATGTGCTCGACGCGACCCCAAGGGGCTCTACAAGAAGGCTCTCGCTGGCGAAATCAAGAATTTCACCGGCATCAGTTCGCCTTATGAGCGGCCGGAGGCACCGGAGATCCACCTTCAGACCCTCGGTCAAGACGTCGAGATACTGGCGGGAGAGATCGAGGTCTATCTGCAGCAACAATAACGTCGCCTCTCATGGCGCCGGGCGCGTGGCGAGAGAGAACAGTGGGAGGGCGGGAATGATCGATACGCTGACAGCAGCCGCCATTGAGGCGGGCAAGGCCATTCTCGACGTCTATAGTCGCGATTTTGATGTCGATGAAAAAGCCGATAGCTCTCCGGTTACCGAAGCCGATCGACGTGCCGAGGAGATCATCCTTGCCATACTGGGGCGTGCCTTTCCCGAAATTCCGGTCATCGCCGAAGAGTCCGTGGCCGCTGGCGAAGTGCCCGATATTGGCGGGCAGTTCTTTCTGGTCGATCCGCTTGATGGCACAAAGGAGTTCATCAATCGAAGGAGCGATTTTACCGTCAACATCGCACTGATCCGCGAAGGCGAGCCCGTGAGTGGAATCGTCTTCGCTCCGGCGCGCAAGGTCGGGTATACCGCCGAAGGCGGCAAGGCGACCAAATTCCATGTGGCCGATGACTTCGTCGTCACGGAGATCAAGGAGATCCGCTGCCGGGAAAGACCTGAAACTCTGACGGCTGTTGCAAGCCGTTCCCACGCCTGCAGCCAAACAACCGATTTCCTCAAGAAGAACGCGATCATCGACTGCACGTCTGTCGGGTCATCGTTGAAATTCTGCCTCGTCGCCGAAGGGCTGGCCGACGTATATCCGCGATTTGGCCGCACGATGGAGTGGGATACGGCGGCAGGTGACGCAGTATTGCGAGCGGCCGGCGGCCGCGTAACCACAATCGACGGTCAACCATTTCTTTACGGAAAGAGACGCCAGCCCAACGATTGCGACTTTGCAAACCCCGGCTTCATCGTTTGGGGACATGATTGCCGTCCGTTCTTCGCGGAAGCAGATCGCCCCCCTCTGGGTGAAGGCCTGGCGGCAGTCGGATCCTAGAGGCGACCGCCGCAAACATGTTATCTGCTGCATTCATAACGTATCGGTTGAAGGAGACTGCCAGCCATGAGTGCGACCATTGATCTGTCGGTTTCGGACAGCACACCGAAAGATCCTGCCTCCGTCCGGCCGACTGACGCCGGCGGATCGGTCAAGGCCCGTAGCGTTGACTTTTCGTACATCGACTTTCTGATCATTGGCGCCACCAAGAGTGCGACCACCTGGCTCCAGCGATCGTTGCAGCAGGATCCCAGCGTCTACATGCCGGATCCTGAACTGCACTATTTCAGCCGAAACTACGACCGCGGTGACGATTGGTATCTGTCAAATTTCAATGGGCAAGGTCATAGGCAGTTGCGCGGCGAGAAGTCCAACTCGTATCTGGACGTGCCGCAGGCGGCGGAGCGCATAAGGGAAAAGATGCCACACGCTCGTCTGATCGCGCAATTGCGCAACCCGGTGGATCGCGCCTATTCTGACTATTGCATGCTCTATCGTCGCGCCGAAGTGGACCGCGATATCGCGAAGTACCTGGACCCAAGACAGGCGGCCGGTGGACGCTTCCTCAATGGCGGTCTCTATTTCGGGCAATTGCAAAACTATCTGGAAAGATATTCCAAGGAGAAGCTTCTTGTACTCTTTTACGAAGATCTGAAGACCGATGCTGGCGCGCAACTCAGTCGGGTCCGCAACTTCCTCAACCTTTCGAACGAACTGCCACCTTACCCGCTGACGCGGAAAGTCAAGGACAAGTCGGAGCCGGTCGTCAGCCCGCGCCTGCGCCGCATGTTGAACTCGTTGAAACCAATCGTCGCTCCGTTGCGGCAAACCAGGGGCTTTAAGAAGTTGCGCTCATTCATAGCGGGCGAAGTCCAGTATACGCCGCTGAGTGACGATTTACGCGAAAGAATGACTGAGTACTACGCCAGAGAGACGGAAAACCTAAGCGCGCTCGTGGGACGAGATTTGACAGGGTGGCTGAGAGGCGAAGCGATCAAACGTGACCACAGGTAACCGAACAACGCCGACGGTGACTGGTTGCGTTATGCGCCGTTTGCATTGGCGAAAAAAGAAGGATGCTGAGAGGATGGAACACTCGCAGAACGCATACAACTGCGTTGTCAATTGCATAGCTTCGCTGCATTTTCGCGAGTGAGGCGAGAATGACAGAATCCAATCATTGCACGGCGCCTCATCCCTGTTTCCCTAGACGCGCTCGTACCTTGGACATCCACCTGTCCGCGATCGAGCGCGGCGTCGTGTACTTGGCCGTCTTTCTTGCGCCTTATGCAACCTTACGGATTTCCGATCTCTTTTTTACTGTCAGCGACCTTTTGTTCTGCGTAAGCTTATTTTTGCTCATCATTCTGCGTCAGATCAGCAAAAGACCCCTCGACAATTTGACGGGTCCTTGGATTTTCGCGTTCATGCTTCTATTGATTGGGATGATGGTCGGCAGCTTGGTCCACGGTCGGCCCGATCGTGGAATAGTCGTTATGGCGCAGTATTTCTTCGCCTATCTTATCTTAATGCTCGTCCTCATCCGAAGTGACACTCGAGAAACCTACCGCCTAGCTGCAATCTTTCTTTTCAGCGTGCTGCTGATCGATCTTCATGGAATAATCACGTTCTACACCGTGGGTTACGTTCCCAGCGATGGAAAGGGAGTGGTAACTGGAGGAAAGCGCCTCGCGACCATGCTTCGAAATCCCAATCTTGCAGCTGCGATAAATGCGTTGACGCTTCCAATTCTTCTTTATTTCTGGTCTTCCGGACGCCTGAGGTATTGGATTGCCGTCCCGGCCGTTGTGCTCGTAGTCGGAACCGTTGTTTTGACAAGCTCCAACAGCGGTCTATTCGTAACTGCAATATCGATAATTGTCTTTGTCGCGCTGATCTCGACTCGTCGGCTGGTTATGCGATTGTCGCTAACAACGGTCCTGGTCGTTGCGGCGCTAGCAATCTTCGGCAGTAAAGATATGTTGCCGCAAACATTTCAGAAGCGTGTGTTGGGCGCTCTTTCCTCAGGTGACATCGCCGAAGCGGGAACCTTCGCCTCAAGAGCTGAGCTTATGCAAGAAGCGCTTCAAATCGTTTCCGACGACAAGATCTGGTTGGTTGGCATTGGGGCGGATCAGTTCCGTGAGAGAAGCGTGCAGGATGCTCCTGTCCATAATCTTTACCTCCTTCTTTGGGCTGAGGGTGGTCTGGTTGCGCTCTTCGGCTGGTTGATGTTTGCCGCGGTAGGCTTCCTCCTATGGCTGGCAGTGAAGCGCGGGGGCGGAGATAAGTATGCCGCCGCCGCCGTGCTGACCACCATCGCTGCGCTGCTCACGATCGCTCTGTCCAACCCGCACATGTATGCAAGATATTGGACTATCCCGGTATTTTTAACATTTGGTCTGGCATTGGTGCGCCTTAAGCGCACCCATCCCCGGCCCGACAGGAGTATTTGGATGGCGACGGGCGAGACTGCTTTGACAAGCCCCGGCAGACAGCCTCAAGGTAAAGGGCTTCTTAATCCCTAACTCTTTCAAATACTTCTTTACCAAGATGCATGTTAGGATCAAGGATTTCGTAGCCATACTTTTATCCATTAAATTGAGTTCATAAACGGAGTTGGGCCAATGACAACGTTCGTTCTTGATGACAGCGGAACTGGTCGCGCCCGCTATCGCGAAAGTGTGGAGTCTGCCATCCATCGAGACGGCCAAACTATGGGCATCTCTGATGCGCGGGCCCTGCTAAAACGACGCCGCTGGCTCATTGCCTCCGTCATAATCGGTTGCACGATGCTGGCAGCGATTGCGTCCTTTACTCTGCCGAAGAGTTACACGGCGAGCTCGCAGGTTGTCTTGGAGCGAAAGGATGTACGGCCATACGCGACAGATGCGGCCTTGACATCGATCGACCGTGACCGCTCGGCGGCGGAAACCGAAATGGACGTTCTACAATCGCGCCAGTTCGCTGGACGCATCGTTGATCGATTGAATCTCGTCAAGGACCCGAAATTCAATGCCTATGCCCTTTACAAGGAAAAGCCGCCGAGCACGAGCGAGCGGTTTCTCAGATCCCTCGAGAGCGCCACGGGCCTCGTTCTGCTTCCAACGGATGGCGCCAAGGTTGTTCCCGGTCCTAAAGAACAGCGCGATCGTGCTATATCTGCGCTGCTTTCTCAGTTCAATGTGAGCCGCACTGGGGAAAGCCTCGCCGTGCGCATTACGGTGGTCAATCCGGATCCAAAGCAGGCTGAAGAAATTGCAAACACCATCGCGTCTCTTTATGTGCAAACCTCGCTCGAATTTAAGCAGAACGAACGCATAGCAGATACGCAACGGGCCCTTAACACCGGAGGCGCTGTAGCATTCCTCCGCCAAAGCATGACGCAACCGCTTTTGATTACGCTGCGCAACGAAGAGGCCCGTTTGCAGCAAGAAAGGGCCGAACTTGCATCTAAGCTGGGAAAGAGCCATCCGCAAATGGTGGATGCGGACGCACGAATTGCGGGTGTCCGCACGATGATCGAAGACGAAGTCCAGCGGATTCTGTCGGACCTTGAAGCAGAATCGCTAAAGCCTAGTGCACGAATCGTGTCGATGGCTGAAACACCAAACTCACCGTCATTTCCTCGACCGGGCGTGATCATTCCAGCTGCACTAGTTGGCTCCACCCTTCTAAGCCTTTTGCTGGCGCTCTTGGTCGAAATCACGGATACCCGGATCCGCAGCGGACGACGCGTTGCGGAGCTCCTTGGGGCCCCCAACCTCGGCTATGTTCCAAAAGGATCGAAGCAACTATCGCAGGGTGTTCAGCGGCCTTCCTCAATTGCGGACTGGACCAGGTTCTCATCCGCGGAAGCAGAACGGTCCGTCTACATGACCTGCCGCTTTTCGGACGCAAAACAATCTCACCGCGTCCTGATGATGACTTCGTGCCACGATAACTCAGCCAACGCCTCGACGGCTTGGGGCGTCGCAACGGCGGCCGCCGCCGACGGCCGCTCCACCGCATTCTTGAATCTGGACTCGCGGCCGGACATCGGACCTCCACAAGGTACGGAGTCCTCTCTGCGACCGATCGAACGGTACCTCAGGAACGAAGCGTTGTTGTCGGAGGTTGTCCAGACCGTCTCGACCTTGCCTGGCTTTGGGTTCATCGATTTGACACCGTCAAGGGCGGGTCCAGTCAGATCTTTGGACTCGAACAAGCTCCGCGACCTGATAGCAGATCTCAAACAGAACGGTTTTGACCTGATCATAATTCATGCCCCACCGGCGCTAACGTCTGGCGATGCCAATTGGCTCTCTCCCTTCGTCGATGGTGTCGTCTTGATGTTGAGCTGGGGCGAAACGACTGAACAGCAGCTACTGGATGCCGTGGTCCAACTGCGCTTGAATCATGCCCAATTGATCGGAACGGTTATCCATCAAGTGGATCCCCGGATTCACCTCAGCCATCAGTACGGGGGGGTGGTGCTGACATCCAACCGTGTCCCCGCTGCTCGAAACTGGAGACCAACGCCAGTACGCAAATGGACCGGAAACCCACTCCCACCGCAGGCAGCGTTCAAACCTTCTCCCGAACAGAGACAGGCCCCAATCGATGCTTGACGCTTCGGCTGAGGAATATCGAGCGCGAACAAAAATCGGAGTTGATTTCAACCCGGTGAGGGAGTGCCCATACGTTCATCACATCGCGGGATAAAACGGCATGGCCAAGATTCAACGTACTCATCCGAGGTGGGCCGCCTTGTCAGAGGTGTCGGATTTGGCACTGACTGTTATTGACGTCAATAAGGACAGTGCGAAATGGAACGGCTTGAGATTATCGATAGCGGCCGGCGGCGACGCTTCAGCGACGACGCAACATCCAGTTGCCACGCTCGTGCGAGCCGGCGCCATTCATATAACTGCGAACCTCTCGGCGACAATCTGCAGTTCGTCTCTGTGAGCTATTCGGAACGCGGCTTGTGTGCGACGACGGCGCGGCGACATGGGATATCGAGTGCCCAGTCGAAGCCCGCCCAGGCCCAACGCTCGTTATGCAGCGTCAGCCATAACAGCGCCAAAACGGCATGGTCGATCTTGTGTCCTCATCGATCTCCCTGAACCGACGTTACCACGCGCGGTGCTCAAAATCATGCGGCCCCCTCGGATGGATACGAATTCGGGAAAGTTATTCGGCAATCAATCCTTTGGAGACTCCAGATCGCCGGCTAGGTAATGAAGAAACTCCTCCAAATTTGTCCATCCGTCGCCATCGGCATCCTGTTTGCCGTCCTCGGTCACGGATGGATTTAGCTGGTTTGCAATCTCCCAGTCATCAGCGATGCCGTCCCTGTCGTTATCGTCGTAAGGCACGCCCGCTGCAAGTTCCGGCCAGCCGCCGACGTCGCTTGGGTCTGTCTCCAGCAGATGCCCCTCCCGCTTGCGGACCTGTTCAATGATACGCTGATCAACGGCGTCGCGTCGTGGTTTCGTTGCGCCGGCGTTTTCAAGAACCTCGTCATAAGCTGTCGACGATGGGGAGGCGCGAACAGGAGGCGCATTAAATGGTTTGGTTGCTACGTTCCTCCTGTGCTGCTCCGCAATTACGAGATTTTCGGGTTGTCCGGCATCTACGCGGTAAGGCTCGTCATAGTTATCCTTCAGGTAAATCGAGTGCCCAAGGCCACTTTCGTCAAAGAGATGCACCATGTGGTCATCTCTTAATTTTCTTCCGCCGATCTTGTAGTTGCCGACAACATTGGCCCGTGTTCGAGCCCACTCGTCGCCAAAACTCACGACATACTGCCATTCTGGCGAATAAAACACGTTGTTCACCACATCCGCCACAGCACCGGGAATTTTCATCTTTATCTGCGGATTCCTGAATTTGCCAAAGGCGAAAAGAGTGTGATGTACGGTGACATTGCCCCCCTTGGTGAACAGCATATTCCGAGCCCGGTTCTCTTTCTGCGGGCCTCCTTGCAACAGTGGTTCGCTCGCAATTCCCCACTGCCACGTGAAGTTGGTGGCGTCTTCTGAATCGACTATCTCATCCGAACCCCAACTTACCGAGATATGGTCGAGCATAATGTTCTTTGCCCCCTCTGAATACATTCCGAGCGCTCCTGAGCAGCAGGAATAGACCGCGTGGGGACCGGGTCGTAGTCGAAGGTGCCTGATGATCACATCATTCGTCAGAATTTCAATCGAGGGCCGGATTTGTTTCTCGCCGTTGCGCACGGCAATCCCGCCTCCTGGCGCCGTCTCTCCAGCGATTGTCAGGAAGGGGTTGCGAACGACCAGCGATTTCCGCCGCAGGGTGATCGTCCCACCGGTTCGAAAAATGCAGGTGCGCGGACCGACGGCATCTATACACTCCCGCAGAGAGCCCGGCCCCGCCTCCTCGGTGTTCGTTACGAATATCGCCCGGCCGCCTCGTCCTCCAACGGCGCCCGCACCGAAACCTTCAGCCGTTGGAAAGGCGCGCTGGCGACTATCTGACAGCTTGGGCGGCAATGGCTCACGCATCGCGCTACTTTCCTGGGCCATTGCCGCTGGTGGCAGACCCCACGATGCGACAAAGATGCCAACATACAAGAGCCACTCAGTGAACCTAAAACGAAACTCGCCAAAATCGCCTGCCAGCCTTTTCATCAAAAAATATCCATGGACCGTTACAACATAGAATCTGATGCCGGCAGGCCCTCTACGTCGACGAATCGCTGGACCTCGGGCACCCGTAGACCTTGCTTAAAGATATCCGTACCGCTTCAGCATCCACCCACCCAAACGTTGAAACGAGAGCTGTTGACCGACAGGCATCCGTGTTCTCCAAGACTCATCTTTTTGCAAAGTAATGCCTGCATTCATCCGCAATCGATTCCCGGCAACCTGATGCTCCGGATCCAAAGGCTCTCCGGCTCCAAGGGATAATCCAATCTGGTGCAAATCCAGGTCGAGAAATGATCCAATTTGCTGCATCACGGCAGCAGGGTTTGATGCAAAGTCCTCATATCTCACGCGCAGAATTCGCTCGGTACCAAGCTTGCGGGACAAATACTCGACCGCCAGGTTGACCACGCTCCATCGCAGCGCCGTCCTGAGAACCGATTTGGCACGGATTTCCTTCTGAAACCCGGACTTTGCATCTCGACCGTAGCTTCTCGACAATGACCAAGCGACACCACGCCCATCACGCACAAGGTGAATAACGCGCATGTCAATCCCAGGTATTTGCGCGAGCGCCATCGCTCTACCCGGCAGCTTCGAAGAATCTACGATCAATTTCTGGCTGGAACACGACGCCATTATTTCAAACAAGCGCTTAGTTCGAACCGAATATTGCTCGAATGATCTGCCCAGGCCGATGTTGCAGACTAGTTTTATCAGAACCGAAAGCCCCTCGAACTTTTTCTGAAGGGCGCGGTATTCGGCCAACATCCTGGTATCGTCATCGTCCGACCATTCCTGGCAGACCGCGCTCCAGAAAGAGCAATCGCAAATGGGATTTCCGCAAGCACAATACTCGTTGTGAGCCCAAACATGCCGTGTCAGTGCCGATATTTCGCCCGCACCGACAATATCCTCATGTTGTCCAAGCGCTATATCGAGTATTGTTGATCCGCTGCGGCCATAGCCGGCAATATAAACAACGCGAATTGGTTGAGTTCCCATAGATGGAAGCCTTCCTTTAACGAGGCTCTCACTTTATCGTCGTGAGCTGGACCAGATACGTTGCATAGCCACGTGTACCACAATTAATGATTATGCAGTAGTGTGCAATACAATTGACTTATGCCATCTATGTGAGTTTTCTTGCTATATTTGTTCAAAGAAGATGTTCTTGCTTTGGCGCTGATCTCGCGCCAATGCTCTTTGTCCAGCAACAGGCGTTCCATCGGCACAACGAACGCCTTGGGATTTTCCGGCTCTACCAGATAACCGGTGAAGCCATCTTCAATCGCCTCCGGATTTCCTCCATGATCAGTCGCGATTACGGGGGTTTCCAGCAGCATGGCTTCGATCAGTGTCCGCCCGAAAGGCTCGTTCACAGCCGGCACCAGCAGCGCGTCCAAGGCGCTCATACAGGGCGCGACCGGGGTCCTAAAACCCATCAAATGGATTCGGTCAGAGATACCAAGCGCGTGCGCGCGTTGACGAACCCTCTCGTCCATATCAGGGTGTTCGGGTAAAGCGCCTCCGAAAAGCAGGCCGGCAAGCGGGAAGTCTGGATGACGCTCTAGGAAGGCATGCACTGCTTCCACGAAACGAACGGGCCGTTTGCGATCCACCAACCCACCGACATATCCGACGAAGCGGGTCTCCGGAGCGAGGTGGAGTTCGTCGATGAAACCCTTCCGGCAGACCTCTCTATCCGGTAAGGTCGGAGGGTGCTCAAACGGACTGTGCAGCACGGTAAACTTGTGCGCGACGGGAAGTAGCGGTTTCGCAGGCTGAACAAACCTTGAGACGCCCACGATATGATTGGCCAGAAGTGGCGCGACGGTCCTGACGCCCTGGGCCTTCGGATCTCCGCGGTGATGCCACACGAGTTTGCTGCCGGAAAGCCTTGTTGCCAGCGCCCAGGTCGCGTGCATCTGGCCGTCATTGGTGTGCACGATGTCTATCGAGTTGGCACGCAAGAACCGAACAAGAAGCGCGGTGGTGCGAACTAGCGCCCTCGCGCCCGCCAAACCGGCCGCCAGGCCCCCGCCTCTTGCGGTCGGCAAAAGACTGACATCTGGCGCCAAGATCGGCGAAAGCCCGCACTTCCTCAAGTATTCCTCAAGAACGAGACCGCTTCGGTGAACCACGACAATCGGCTCGAATTTCTCCCTGTCGAGCCCAGCGATTAGACCTACAGCAGAAATATGGCTCCCCCCCAATTTGTCACCGCCAAAAGGAAAAGCGATTATAATCTTGCGGGAGGAATTATTGGAACTTTGCGCTGACACCTTCATTTGGACACGCACGACGCCCTCCCCTCAACAAATAATAAACTAAATATCTTATAAAATATACTACAGATATTATGACACTTATCGTCAATCAGCAAATGAATTAAACAGGTTCTCATCCGAATACATTCTCTGAACCATCGCCCGGCGTTAACTTGCAAAACGGCGACCTTCTGCTTGCCTCAACAACGTCTTCCGCATCGAATGCCGCTACACTTTAGGTGTACTCTGTCGTGCGGCCCACAATCGTCGCTCGCTGATCCGATCGCCCAAAACCATTACCAGAACCGTTTCAACAGTGATCTTGAGGTCAAGCCAGAAGGATCGGTTGGCAATGTACCAGAGATCGAGATCGAGCTTGTCGTCGTTCGAAAGAATGGCATTGCCGCTGATCTGGGCCCAGCCGGTGAGCCCCGGACGGACGCTGCAGCGACGAACCCCGCGCTCACCCAGCGCATCGATCGTCTCCGGAAGAATCGGCCGCGGGCCGATGAGACTCATATCGCCGATCAGGATGTTCCAGAACTCGGGCAACTCGTCCAGACGCGTCCGGCGAAGCAGAAGCCCGAACCGCCCTGTGCGCTCGGCGTCGCTGAGGAGACGCCCTTCGGCGTCCCGTGCATCCGACATCGACCGAAACTTCATCATGCGAAACGGGCGCCGGTCGAGCCCCGCCCGGGTCTGGTAAAACAACACGGGCCGCCCGAGCCAGATGGCGACCGCAATCCCGACCACCAGCATGATCGGCAGGCTCAATAGGCCCGCGATCAACGCAAAGACGATGTCAAAGCACCGCTTCATCTGCAACTCCCATGCACGGGTCGGCACATGGCCGGGCAACCGCGTCCCGGCTACTCGACCTTTTCCGAAATCGCGGCTTTATGCCCGCGCTTCCATTTTAATCACCAGCGCGCGTTGACCTAGAGCGGGAAGAGACGCTTCGGTGACGACGGCATGCAAAATGCGGGCGGCCTTAGTCATCGCCTCTTCGCTCTGCGCCGGATCAACGAGAAGCGCGATACTGGTTTCGCCCAGCCGGCGTGCGACCGGGAGCCGCTCGGAGGGCGAAAGCCCAAGATCGGTAAAGCACTTCTCCCGGTAGACCTCCGAGCAGCTTCCGGAAAAACACGGCACGCCCGCCGTATTCATCGCCGCGACGATCCAGTCGCGGTCGTGTCCGGGCTTCAATGCCTCCGGGCGAACGAAAGCGTAGTAGCGGTAATAGGCGTGGTGATATCCCTTCGGCAACGTCGGCACGCGCAACGCTACAAGCTCTAGGGCCACCTCGTCGAGGATCGCAGCGTTGCGAGACCTTGTCGCGTGCCATCCCGGAAGGCGCACCAATTGCCTCGAGCCGAGAACGGCCGAAAGCGATGTCATCCGCCAGTTCGTGCCGATCGTTTCATGCAGCCAGCGGAAACCCGGCGGGTGCTCTCTGAGGAATGCTGCGTCATAGGATTTGCCGTGGTCCTTACGGCTCCAGGCCTTCTTCCATAGTGCCTCGTCGTCAAGAGCGATGAGGCCACCCTCGCCGCCGGTCGTGATGATCTTGTCCTGGCAAAAGGAGAATGCGGCGATATCGCCGAAACTTCCGACCGGCTTGCCGTCAATCTCCGCTCCGTGGGCCTGCGCGCAATCCTCGATCACCCATAGTCCCGCCTGTCTGGCAAGGGCCATGATTTCCGGCATGTCGCAGGGAAACCCGGCCAGGTGGACCGCGATGATGCCCTTTGTCCGGCTGGTGATCTTCGGTGCGATCGTTGCGGCGCTGATGTTCTGGCTATTCTCGTCGACATCGGCAAAGACGGGAACGCCGCCGCAAAACGAAACACACGACGCTGAGGCGACGAAGCTGCGCGGTGTCACGATCACCTCGTCGCCGGATTCGAGACCGAGCGCGAAAAGCGCCAGCTCCAGCGCAAGTGTACCGTTTGCAAGCGCGATGGCGTGCTTGCGCCCAAGTGCACGGGCATAGGCTTCCTCGAAGGCTGCGACGTGCGGCCCGGTCCAGGCATTCACCTTGCCCGACCTCAGGACCGCGGCAACATCCGCAATCTGTTCCTCGTCATATACCGGCCACGTCGCCACAGCTTGCTCCCTCGCTCGACTGAAAACTCCGGAAATATCAGATGACCTGCCGCACCATCACGAAGGCCTCGGCGGCCGATTTCAGCACGGTTGCGCCGCGCAATGTGGCGAGCGCGTTCAAGGTCTCGAGGCTGCGCTCATGCGGCGGCGCCCGAACCTGGGACTTGAACGCCTTCATCGCCGCAAGCTTTCGAGCGATATGGTCGCTGATGTCGACAAACACATTCGGTGCGAAGCCCGGCGTCACATAAGGCGCGTTCCAGTTGGTTTCCGACAGCGTCTCGTAAGCCAGGATCACCTTGGGATAACCGGGCTGATGCGGCCTTGAGGCCACCATCGACGACAGGAAGATCAATTGATGATCGACATGCATGTCACCGACAAAGGGGATGATCAGCGTCTGCGGCGCGATGGAGCGCACCAGCTCAAACAGCGCGGCGTTAAGAGCCGAATGGGAGGTTTCGGAAAGGGCTGCGGCGGGAAAGCCCAGCCAGCGCGTTTCCTTGACCCCGAGAATCCGATGCGCCTCATGGGCTTCGGCCTGAACGGCTTCCACCGAGGCGCGATCATAGGCCGGTGGTTTTCCCTCCGTGACAACAGCCACGAAGACGTCGCTTCCTTGCGCCGCCAGCCGCGCCATCGTTCCGCCGGCGCCCAGAACCTCGTCGTCGGGATGCGGTGCGATGACTAGCGTTCGTCCGAGCGTCTCCATCAGGCTCATCTTACGGCCTTGGTCGTCACAGCGCTCAGGTGTGACTTCGCCACCTTCGACTGCCTTACATTACAAGCCGAGGCGGTGTTTCCTGGCTGCCATCCGCCTTCAATTCTACGCCTCAAACTACTCTCCTGTTCACGATACGAGGTATGGCGGGCGCTGCGATTACATTCCCGCGATCGAAACGACGATCACATCGCCTGGCAACACGTCGGTGAGAGCGCTCGCCTTGATACTCGTTCGCGCCTTGACCGGACCGCGGCGGATCTCGTAGACGAATGAAATCTCATTCTGCTTTTGCGTATCGGTGTCTGCTGCGGCCAGGAGCAAATACTGCTCCTCGGTAGTCCGTCGAACGGTCTCCAACTTCTTGAGCGTCGCTTCCCTTTCTTGAAGCAACGTCAGGATTTCCTTCTCGCGGTTGGCCTGTAGAGTCGCGAGCTGCAGTTTGAGATTTCCGAGTTCGCGGTTCTGGCGACCGATTTCCGCATAGATTTCAAGCAGTCTCGACTTCTCATTGGAGGTTGCGGTCTTTACGCGAGAAAGCTGCGACTCCGTGTTCAGTTCGCGTTTTCTGAGCGTGATGGTACGTTCCACCTCCTGCTCATTAAGAGCGACCACCTCCTCCTGCTGTTCCTTGAGCTTACCCAGAATTACGAGGCTTGCCTCGGTTTGCGTCACCCCCTGCTTGAGGATTTCACTCTGGTTCATCGTCGACACCAAATCCGTCTTCAGGATTTTCTCTTCGAGCGAGATGATTGAAGCGATCGCCGCGTTGTCAATGTATTTCTTAACGCTTTGAGGCAAATCGGTGAGGTCGACCTTATCCGAGCCACGCAACTGTGCATAGAGGCGCGCTGTATAGATCCCCTCGCGCACGATCTCGACATCCGTTTCGTCAAGACTTCCGCGCAGCTTGGCTAGTGCTATGATCCGGTCCGCAGGATTTGTGGCGGCGGATTGCGCACCGCCGGCAAGGCCAACGGCCTGTTCGACTATCAGACCCGGATAGTACGGGAATGAGCCCGGGGCCCTGACCACGCCGACAACAAAAACCGGACGATAGGTTGCTACGCTTAGCGAAAGTTTCGGATTCTTAAGGACCTGACGCGCCAAGAACTCGTCGTGGAGCGTCTTGATCGCTCCAGAGATCGTTTGTCCCTCGATCTTCACGGCACCGATAAAAGGAAAAGCCGCCGCTCCATCGGCGCCAATCGTCAGCGAGACTGGCAGCTCTGCGTCGTCAAGGATGTCGAACGACAACACATCCCCGGGGGAAAGCTGATACCCCGCCGAACCCGCCTGCGCCATTGCTCCAACTGCGAAGGTCGGTATTGCCAAGGCAAATGCGGCGAGCAGGATTGAAACAAGGTGTCTCGCGAATTGAAGCATTGATTGAGCCGGAAACCTCATGATTCCCTCTGAACAATGAATGAAACGGACTGAAACAACTAACGAATTACTTGGTTCAAAACCATAAATAGTAAGACACAACGCCAAAAAAATGTCGCCACAGCCTATTTATTCTATATGGGCTCATGACGGGCATTTGCAATCGAAAGAAATAAAGCTATTAATTTCTTCTCATATTTGATTTTACGCTACAAAGAAGATTTCACTCCAACATCTGCGCAAAAAATAGAACTTTAAGCAATTGATCATTTATCATTTCATAAAATAGAATTGATTGCAACCTCAAGGCAGGGTGTAATTTTGTGAAGTTACTGAACATATTGCGAAAAAAAATAAAAAAGGTTCGTTCTGGATGGCATGCCGAATCGACGCTACGTGGGCGGTTAAAGAACATTACCCACTTGTTGACCGGCAACTTCGCGAGCGCCTTCATCGGTCTAGTCGGTTTCGCGCTTACAGCGCGCGCGCTCGGGCCCGCCGACTATGGTCTCTTAGCGCTATCGTTTGCCTATGTGCGAGGGATAGAGCGGTTCGTCAGCTTCCGTTCCTGGCAGCCACTGATAAAGTATGGCGCCCTCGCGCTGGAGACCGGCGACTCCGAGAGACTTAAGGCTCTCTTCAAGCTCGGTTTGCTCATAGATTTGGCGACAGCTTTTTTGGGATGGGGGCTTGCGGTCCTGATCGTACTGCTGGCCGGCCCGCTTTTCGGCATCTCCGACGAAATGAGCCGCTTGGTTCTCATCTACTGCGCGGTCCTGCCGCTCCAAGTGACGGGTATGCCAACTGCCGTCATGCGGCTTTATGGTCGATTTAAGATCCTCGCCTACGGGCAGGTGGCAGCGAGCAGCCTACGGACTTTGCTATGCATCGCCGGCGTGTATCTCGGATGGGGGCTATTCGAGTTCCTCGTTCTATGGATGGCCTCACAAATCTGCGGCAGCATCAACAGAAACCTCTGGGCCTTTCGCGAAATTCGGCGGCAGGGCTTACACGATGTAATGCGCGTACCGCTGGGCGACATTAGAAGCCGGTTCCCCGGCTTCTGGAGCTTTTCTTTTCAGTCCAACGTGGCGCCCATCATTCAGGCCTGCGCCTTTGAGTTCGATACGCTACTTGTCGGCTATCTCGCCGACCCGGTATCGGCGGGTCTCTATCACATTGCCAAACGTGTGGCCAAGATCGCGCAGCAGGCAGGGGAACAGGTCCAGGCGGTTCTCTACCCCGATCTAGCCCGTGCCTGGGCTACGCAAGAAATTACCGAATTCAGAAAGACAGTCAACCAAACCGGCTGGCTCCTGTTTGGTTTCGGGCTTTTTGCTTTATTTACGGCCCAGTTATCGATCGAGTGGATCCTTCGCATGACGGCCGGGTCGGAGTTCGTCGCCGCCGCACCTCTTGTCGTAACCCAGTTCGGAGCCGTCATCATGTTGTTGTGCAGCAGAACTTTGTTTTCCGCCTTGCTCGCCATGGGACATGAAAAGGCCGCTCTACAGAGCATTCTTCTGTCTGGCATCCTTTTTCTTGTCACGGCCCTCATGCTGCTTCCTAAGATTGGTGCGCTGGGTGCAAATGTGGCACATATTGTGATGTCAAGCACATGGTTCGTTCAGATGGCCATCGCGTATCGACGGCGATTGACTCGAGGGTCGTAGTCCTACTGCAATCGAGTGGAAAGTGCGCACCCAAGCTAGCACAGGTCCTCCTTGACGTGGTCAGACCTGTCCGGGAAGTATTCAAATGGTGACGATGGAAAATGCGGCGAGTGTCAGCAAACGTTGTGTGCCGCGAAGGCCCGTAGACGCTTGCCCTTTGGACCCCAACCCCTCTCGCAGGACGTGTGAACCTCTCGATTCACACCGCTCCCATCAGGGAAACGTATTCGTTCCAAATACTTGCCAGTGCACGAACAGCCTCGGATTTTCCCGCGCCAGTTTTCTTAAAAGAGGTTGGCTCGGGTCTTATGAGACTGAAAGCGCTTGAACTTTCGCATGACCCAAGCCCTGAGCTTCCGATTGACGTAGTCAACCAGCGTGGACAGTGCCGAACGACTGAACCGGCCGCAGTATGCTATCCACCCGCGAAGGAGGGGATTGAGCTGCTTGGCTATTTCAGTCAGCGTCCCCGACGTTTGCCGCGGAATGTTCAAGCTTTTGAAGGACGTCGCGCAGCGGCGGCGGAAAGTAAGTCCTAGAGGATATCCGATTCCAGATCTTGTAGAGATTTCCCGCAAGGTCTTTCTCAAACATCTCCAGGGTCTGCCCATCCACCCCGGCTGCACCATGGTTGGATTTGACCGCTTTGTAAGCTTCGTACACTCGCCGTTTCTCAATTCGAAACGGCTTGTCTGTCGCACCTATCGAAGTCATCCTGTTCCCAGTTGTTCCAAGCAATACGACCACCTGATCCGCCCCCTTTGCTCCGACCCCATTACAAGGTCCTCAACGCTCATACGGGCCGGTCCGCCCCAGTCTCCTGCATATCGGTACTCTCGCCTTGCGGTTTGCTCCGCTTGAGCTTCTCCCTTTGTATCAGGAGCCTGGTTCCTGCAGTTCCGCGTGAAAGCCTATGTCCAACTCACGCCCCTTCTACGCCGGTCGCCGCCCGCCCGGTCATCAGGCGCCCGACGGACTTGTCCCAGGATGACGAAACGGTCCTGGTTTCGACGACACTTTAGTTCATAACGACGCGTCCTCGGAGGGTTCACTTTCGTTCGTCTTTGGACATGCACCTGCTCGGATCTCGTCCGAACGTTTCATCCGACGCTCACCACCACGGCTCTTTACCGCAGCAGCTCGGACTGGTTTGGGACCCTCTCCGGAAAGCCGATCCGGGAGGGCCATCCTCCATCATTCACGCAGCTTCACGTTACGGGGTTAGTTCATACTGAACTCCTTCCGCGCCTCTGCAGCACACTCTCATCGATAAATATGATACGGGCTTTCCACAAACATGTCCTGGCTGAGCTGCCGCCGGCGCTCGGCCTGCGGCCCGACGTTCGGTATCTAGTCTTCGGCAACCCTCGCAAACCGCAGCTCGAGAATGAGCGGCACCGCCACCAGGTGGACGGCGACGACCCATAGCCAGATTGCGTCTTGCCATTGCTGCCTGACGACAAAATAGAAGCTCGAAAACACATCTGGGCCAGCGACCGATACCAGCTCACCGCCGCGCAGCCGACGCCACCACACTCTGAAATCGCCCTCCTTGGCTGTCATCCACCAGCCGGGGCGCCAGAGACTCCAGGGCCGGCGCGCCAAGTACGAAAACTGGCATGACGGCGAAGTTCATCCACTCGGTCGAGAATGCCTTGACTCTAGCCGGCGCAGTCGCAGGCGACGCCGGCCAGGATCTTCGCGCGCTCGCCGAACCATTTTACCGCAGGACGGGGAAGGAACGCTTGGCGAGTGTCTGGCGGACGCCGAAAGCGCCCAGCTATAGACCACTCCAGGACCGTTCCAATGAAAGGCGTCGCTGCCCCACAGAGCCTAGCAGGTGTAAGCCTCGGCGGTCGAGCTGAGTGTGATAAACAGGACGATGATCGGCAGCAAACCCTTTTTCGAGAAGGCCCAACCGAGCGGACGGAGAGGATTGAGCGCTGCCGGGCCGACTTCCTGGGAACGTTCGATTCCGTCAGAGCGAATATGCCGGCGGCAGATTTCAGGTGTTCGGCATCGCCGCCATGAAGGGCAGCCGCAAGCCATAGTCGCCAAGCCTAGCGCCAAGACGGGGCCGACGATTAAGCCTGTGCGCGGAAGGACGAAAAAGCTGAATATTCGTCTAAAGTTAGAACGGTTCACTGCCCCGGGGCGCGCGGGCCGGCCTGAAGCGACATCACGCCTCGGGAACCTTGATCAGCACTGTCCCTGCCGCATCGATCGGCCGGCCATCCTGCGTGCGGATATCGAGCTTAACCGGCAGGCCAGTTTCCTTCTCGACCAGCAGGGAGTGTTCCTCGCCGGACTGGAACAAGTGCCTTTCGCCGAACTGTCGCAAGGCGACCATGACCGGGAAGAGGTCGCGGCCCATCGCCGTCAACTGGTACTCGACCCTCGTTTTCGCCTCGCCTGCCGGAACCGCTTCGAGAATGCCGCGCTCGACAAGCGTTCTCAGGCGGTCCGTCAGGATGTTCTTGGCAATGCCGAGGCTCTTTTGAAAGTCGCTGAAGCGGCGGACGTCATCGAACGCATCGCGCACGATCAGCAGCGACCACCAGTCACCGATCGCATCCAGTGATCGCGCGCTGGGGCAATAGTCTTCCTTCAGCCGTCTGCGGGCCACCATGCATGATCTCCATTTGGATTTTTGGTTGCATTATGAAACCAAAATGATATCCATTCCTTGGTTTCATTATTAAACCATAACAAGGAATACGTCCAATGGATGGTAAAATTGCTGCGGCGCCGGCCGGCGCTGCGAACGATGTCCCGTGCCCGGTCGCCAGCGCCCGCCCGGCATCGCGGCTGACGCGTCCGATGATGACGCTCTTTGCCTTCGCCGCCGGCCTCGCGGTCGCCAACGCCTATTTCGCCCACCCCTTGCTCGACGTGATGGCCGCCGACCTCGATCTGTCGGAAACACGCGCCGGCCTGATCGTCGGGGCGACCCAGCTCGGCTACGCGCTCGGCCTGATCCTGCTTGTCCCCCTCGGAGACCTTTTCGATCGCCGCAAGATCATCATCTTTCAGTCGCTGCTGTCGGTCGCAGCCCTTGGCTTCGTCGCCCTTTCAGCCACCGTCGAAATGCTCATGGTCTCCATCGCCGCAGTTGGCATGCTTGCTGTCCTCACGCAGGCGCTGGTGGCCTATGCGGCCAGCCTCTCTCATCAGGCGGAACGGGGTCGGGTGGTCGGATTTGTCACCAGCGGCATCGTCATCGGCATTCTTTCGGCTCGCGCCGTCGCTGGGTTTCTGACCGATCTGGCCGGCTGGCGGGCGGTCTATATTGTATCCTCTGTGCTCACCTTTTTGATCACTCTGTTGCTTTACAAGCTGCTGCCGGATCAGCAGCGGGAAACGAGCAAGCTCAGCTATCTCCGCCTCGTCGCCTCCACCTTCACGCTAATCGCCCAGGAGCCGGTTCTGCGTGTCCGTGGCATCATCGCCATGCTGATCTTCGCCAATGTGACGACGCTGCTCACCCCGCTTGTCCTGCCGCTGAGCGTGCCGCCCTTTTCACTGTCGCATACCCAGGTCGGTCTCTTTGGGCTGGCAGGGATTGCCGGAGCACTTGCGGCCTCTCGCGCCGGACACTGGGCCGATCTCGGATTTGGTCAGCGCACGACCGGCATCTCGCTGGCGTTGATGCTCGCTGCGTGGTTGCCGATTTCGCTACTGGACCAATCGCTCCTGTGGCTCGTTGCCGGCGTCCTCGTCCTCGACTTCGGCCTTCAGGCCGTGCACGTGACGAACCAGGCACTGATCTATCGCGTCCGTCCGGAAGCCCAGAACCGGCTCACAGCCGCCTACATGCTCTTTTATTCGCTCGGCAGTGGGCTCGGATCGTCCTTTTCTACCATCGCCTATGCCTATGGCGGATGGCATGGCGTCTGCCTGATGGGCGCGGCACTCAGCCTCATAACCCTACTGTTCTGGTTGATAGCGAAACCCGCAGGTCCGCAAGGCAGCGTGATGCTGAACGGCTAGTTTCGCCACCACGCGCATTGCGCATGGCCGCCCTCGGCGGCAGGCGGTCATGCTTTTGGCCCGCCAGCCCTCCTCCGCTTCGTCAGACGTCTCGACATCATACGCGCCGACCGCACGGAACCCTTCCCCAAACCGGGCGTTTAGGTTGCTTGAGCGTCATCTATCGGGGATCAACGCAATGTCAGACGCCGAAAACACGTCCGACAGCGATGTAGTAGCCAAGGGAAATGTGTGGCCGGCATCTCACGACGAGATGCGGTCGTTGATCGACAACTTTGACTGGTCGCCGACCCCTCTCGGACCGATGGAGAATTGGTCGCCGACGCTGAAGATTATGATCCCCTTCCTCCTGCGCAACCGGTTTCCGCTCCTGCTGTGGTGGGGGCCACAGTATGTCTCGATCTACAACGAGGCCTATCGCCCTGTGCTCGGCGCCAAACACCCCTGGGCACTCGGCAAACCGGTCAGCGAATGCTGGAGCGAGATCTGGCATGTCCTGAAGCCGCTGATCGACACGCCCTTCAATGGCGGTCCCGCCACCTGGAACGATGACATCGAGCTCGAAATCAATCGGCACGGCTTCCTGGAAGAAACCCATTTCACCATCGCCTACAGCCCCGTGCCGGACGAAACCGCAGAAAACGGGATCGGCGGCGTGCTCGCCACTGTCACCGAAATTACCGAGAAGGTGATCGGCGAGCGCCGTATCGTCGTCCTTCGGGACCTTGCGTCTCGCTCGGGCGATGCACGATCGCCCGACGAGGCCTGCGCGATCGCAACGGAAACATTCAAGACGCACGAACGAGACGTGCCCTTCGCCCTTCTCTACCTCGTGGAGCCCGGCCGCAAACGAGCAAGGCTTTCCGGATTGGCAGGCCTTAAGCCGAATCACGCGCTGTGCCCGGCAGAGGTAGAGTTGGCGCTAAAGGACAGTTCTGCAGGTTGGCATTTCGGTGCCGACCTGAAACCCAGCCTTGTCGATGATCTCGGACGCCGTTTCCCGGCCTCCGCGAGCAAAAACCACCCCAACCTGCCGCATACGGCAGCCGTGCTTCCGTTGCCCGCGGCCAATGCCCGCGATGCCGCCGGTTTTCTCGTGGTCGGCATCAATCCTCGCCTGAAGCTAGACGAGCACTACCACGATTTCTTGCATCTCATGCGAGCGCAGATCGCCAGCGCCATCGCCAATGCCCAGTCCTATGAGGACGAGCGTAAACGTTCCGAGGCACTCGCGGAGATAGACCGGGCGAAAACCGTCTTCTTTTCCAATGTCAGCCATGAGTTCCGCACGCCGATCACGCTGATGCTCGGTCACATCGAGGACCTGCTGGCCCGTAGCGGAGAGCGTCCGGACGATCACGACCGTCTGCTCATTGCCCATCGCAACTCGCTGCGCCTGCTGAAGCTGGTCAACATGTTGCTTGAATTCTCGCGCATCGAAGCCGGGCGCCTCCAAGCACGCTTCGAGCCGACGAACCTTGCAACGACGACTGCAGAGCTTGCCAGCGCCTTTCGATCGGCGATGGAAATGGCCGGGCTGAACCTGACCGTCGATACGCCGCCGCTGCCAGAACTGGCCTATGTCGATCGCGAGATGTGGGAAAAAATCGTCCTTAACCTCCTCTCCAACGCCCTCAAATTCACGCTCAGGGGCGATGTCGTCGTCAAACTCGCGGACGATAGCGACAATTTCGTCCTGACGGTCCGCGATACCGGCATCGGCATTCCCGCCAACGAGATGCCCCGCCTTTTCGAGCGCTTCCATCGCGTCGAAGGCGCAAGGGGTCGCAGCCAGGAGGGCTCAGGCATCGGGCTGGCCCTCGTCCAGGAATTGGTGAAGCTTCATGGCGGAACGGTCTCGGCCGAAAGTCGCCTTGACGAAGGCACGACCATACGCGTGACAATCCCCAAAGGCAGCCGCGCTCCTGCGCAGCACCGCAACGGCAATGGCGAGGATCGCTCGTCGACGACCGTCGGCGCCGCGTCATTCGTGGAAGAGGCGCTGCGATGGCTGCCGGATCATCCGTCTGCAGAAGGGGGTCTGCCTGAGATAGACCCGGCGCCGCATTCGCCGGAAAAACGAGACGGCGGTCGCCGAACCCTGCTGGTCGTCGATGACAACGCCGACATGCGCGACTATCTGCGCCGTCTTCTCGGCGCGCAATACGATCTCAAGATTGTCGGCAATGGCGAAGAGGCACTCGCCGCCGTCGCGTCGCAAACGCCGGACCTGATCCTCACCGACATCATGATGCCAAGCTTCGATGGGATCGAGCTGCTCAGGCGCCTGCGCACGGACGCGCGTACCAACACCGTGCCGGCCATCGTTCTGTCGGCGCGAGCCGGTGAGGAGAGCCGTATCGAGGGCATGCAGGCGGGCGCCGACGACTACTTGATCAAGCCCTTCAGCGCACGCGAGCTCTTGGCCCGGATCGAGGCGCACCTGAAGATTTCGCAGTATCGCGTGGAAGCCGCGGAGACCCTGCGCGCGAGCGAAGAGCGTTTCCGGGCTTTGGTGACCGCGAGTTCGGATATCGTATACCGGATGGGCCCCGACTGGCGCGAGATGCGGTTTCTGCAAGGCAAGGACTTCGTTGCCGACACGGACGAGCCGAGCGACAGCTGGCTCGAAACCTACATACCGGCCGAAGATCAGCCGCTGATGCTCGCGTGCATCGGCGATGCCATCGACAACAAGGCCACGTTCGAAATGGAACACCGGGTCATCCGCCGCGACGGCAGCCTCGGCTGGAGCCATTCGCGCGCCATACCGATGCTCGACGGCAAAGGGGACATCGGCGAGTGGTTCGGCGCCGCGCGTGACATCACCGACCGCAAGCGAGCTGAAGAGACCCGGAAACGTCTGCTCAGCGAGCTCAGCCATCGGGTGAAGAACATGCTCGCGTCCGTCCAGGCGATCGCCCAGCATACCTTGCGTTCGGCCAAGAACCCCGCCGACTTTGCCGCAAGCTTCAGCGGACGCCTGCAGTCAATGTCGCGCATGCACTCGCTTCTGACCCGAACGGCCTGGGAAGGTGCTGACCTCGGCGACATCATTCGTGATCAGCTCTTTTGGGAGACTGCCGACGAGCACCGAGTAACGACCTCCGGACCACCTTTGCGATTCGATGCGCAAGCGGCAACGCATATGGCGATGGTCCTGCACGAACTCGGGACCAACGCGGCAAAACACGGCGCGCTTTCCTCAAGCAATGGAACGGTCGCTATCGATTGGACGGTGACCGGCAATGCGCTTCGTCTCAATTGGACGGAACGGGGCGGACCACCACTCAAGACGCCGATCAGTCCAGGCTTTGGCACGGGGCTGATCGAGAGGGTCGCGACGGGAGGCGGCGGAAGCGCCCACCTGACGACCGAGGCCGATTGTATGCGCTGGGAAGTGCGGCTTCCGCTCGAAGCCCATGTTCCGCCGAGTACCCTGTCCGACTTGGAGGAGCCTGTGAGAGAAGCGCCGGCGGCCAACGCCCCGGCCGCGTCGACGAAACTGAAGGGAAAGCGAATATTGGTGGTTGAGGATGAAGCGCTGATCGCCTTCGAAATTGCCGCGATTCTCGAGGAAGAGGATGCTGAGGTCGCCGGCCCGGCCGCGACACCCGGCGATGCGCTACGTCTGATCGACGAGATGACGCTGGATGCCGCGCTGCTCGACGCCAATTTGCGCGGCCAACCGGTTGACGCGATCGCCGCTGCGTTGGCCGACAAGAAGGTCCCCTTCGTCTTCGTATCCGGCTACGGTCGCGAGGCACTGCCCCCGGGCTTTGCCGACACCGCTCTGCTGGCAAAGCCGTTCAACCCTCGACAATTGCTCGAGGCCGCGGCCCTGCTCGTCACCGAGCCCAAGTCCACACTTCGTTTCCGGCACTGAGGGAGCGCGCTTGATCAAGTTTTCTTCCCTTCGGACACCGTTGCATTTTGGCTCGCTTGCGGTAGCTTTTCAGAGCGCCGCGCAAAGCAGCGGCGTTTCGCAACGTGTGGCCATCACCGATGCGGTTCCACTTCGGGTTCGTGGGAGCGGTCAATATGCTGGTCGACAATTGTAGCGCGAACACCTCCAAACAGCCCTATCGCGAGAGCGAGGCGCGGTTCCGCGAGATCTTCGAAAATGCCGGCGTCGCGGTGTGGGAGCAAGACTTCTCCGGAGTTTGCGATCTGCTGGATCAGCTTCGCTCGGAGGGCGTCGAGGATCTGCGCGCCCACCTGAAGGCTCACCCCAACCGCCTGAATGAAGCGATCGCGCAGGTGCGGATCGTCGACGTCAATCCTTTCACCGTTGAACTGTTCGAGGCCAAAGAGAAGGACGAGTTGCTGCGTTCGCTCTCGAACGTTTTTCTGCCGGAAACGGCGCCGATCTTCCTGGAAGAACTGATGGCGCTCTGGCAGGGCCAGAGGCGCTTCGGCAGTGAAGCCGTCGTACAAACGCTACGCGGGCGGCGGCTGGATGTGGTCTTCACCGTCACGTTTGAAGGCGCACGCTGCGAACGCACCTATGTCAGCATCCTCGATATTTCCCAGCGCAAAGCCGCCGAGCGTCGCTTGCGGGCGGTCGACCGGATAGCCAAGGCAATCGCCAGCAACCTCGATCTCGATCATATCGTTCAGACGGTGACTGATGCCGCCACTGAGCTGACGGGCGCAAAGTTCGGCGCATTCTTCTACAATTTCGCAGACCCGGACGGCGAGCGTTACACGCTTTATACCCTCTCAGGCGTACCGCGCGCGGCCTTCGAAAATTTCCAGTTGCCCCGCAACACCGCGGTATTCGAGCCTACCTTTCGCGGCCTCGGCATCGTACGCTCCGACGACATCCGAACCGACCCGCGCTACGGACAGTCCGCACCGCATTTCGGCATGCCGGAGGGGCACCTGCCAGTGGCAAGCTACCTCGCGGTTCCCGTGGTTTCACGGTCCGGTGATGTTCACGGCGGGCTCTTCTTTGGCCATGATCTCCCTGGTGTCTTTACCGCCGAGACCGAGGCGACGGTTACCTCGATCGCCGCACATGCTGCGATCGCCATCGACAACGCCCATCTGCTCAAGGCAGCGGAACATGAGCTGGCGATCCGCCGCGCGACGGAACGCGCGGCCCAGCAACTGGCGGCGATCGTCGAATCCTCGGAAGATGCGATCCTGTCGATAGATCTGGACGGCATCATCACCAGTTGGAACATCGGCGCCGAGCGCCTTTACGGCTACACGGTAGAAGAAGCGGTCGGCAGCCCGGTCACGCTGTTGATCCCGGAGGAACGCCTCGGCGAAGAACTGGAGATCCTGTCAAAGGTTCGTGCCGGCCAGCGCGTCGACCACTTCGAAACCTTCAGGCAGCGCAAGGATGGCGGGCTCATCCCGATATCGCTGCGGATCTCGCCGATCCGCGACAATGCCGGCGAGGTCATCGGCGCGTCGAAGATTGCCCGCGACATCAGCGAGCGCCGGCAGGCCGAGCAGCAGAAGGACCTGCTGATCCAGGAGATGGCGCACCGGGTGAAGAACCTGTTCATGGTTTCGAGTAGCGTCGTGTCGCTGAGTGCCAAGGCCGCCGCATCCGCCGAAGAGCTGGCGTCTGCCGTCGTCGCGCGGTTAGGGTCGCTGGCGCGCGCACACGTGCTCACCTTGCCGACGCCCGATCGTGATGGCGCAAGCGAAGGCCGAGCGAACCTGCAGGCGCTGCTTTCGACATTGCTTTCGCCCTATGACGGCGAAACGCCACAGGGACTTCGCCGGGTCACGGCGCGAGGCTGCGATTTTGGCATCTCGCGCGCTGCGATTACCGGCTTTTCGCTGGTCGTGCACGAGTTCGCCACCAACGCCGCTAAGTACGGCGCCCTCTCGACCGCCACCGGTTCCCTCGACATCGAATGCATCGATCGCGGCGAGACCCTGGAACTCAAATGGACCGAACAGGGCGGGCCTCAGGTAACCCAGACCGAGACCGAGGGCTTCGGCACCAAGCTCGCCAAGCTGACGATCGAAAGGCAGTTCGGTGGCGAAATTCTCCGCCAGTGGCACTCGGAAGGCCTGATCATACGCCTGATCGTCCCCAAGGACCGCCTGCAGCCGCCGGAGTGAGGAGCGCCTTTCAGGCGGCAAGCGCCATCGACGGCCGTGTGCACGTCATTCCGGCTTGCGGCCACTACGTTCCACTGGAGCGGCCGTCGGCGCTGAATGCCATCCTTGCGGGCGTGACCGGCTCTTTTGCCCTTGCCTGATCTGCGTTATCTTTTCCTGGCGGATTAAACGCCAAAAAGCCCGCCGGATTTCTCCAGGCGGGCTTTTTTGTGATTTGGTTGCGGGGCAGGATCTAATCTTCACTTGCTCCCGAGCAAGTGAAGCCGACGTCGATCATAACTTGCAATCGACGCCAGCAAAGATGGTGGCGGGAGGGCACAACCATCGTTACTGGCGATCGAGTGGTGGCGGACATTTGCGTGTCGACGTGGCACCACACGCGCAGGAAGCGGCACCCGAAGGATGCAGTTTTCTTTCAGGCTTATTCCGAGCAGCTGTGTAGGCATTTATGATGAGCCTCGTCGCCAAATCCAATCACGCATGGCATGAACTGATTATTGGGTCCCTCACTTCTCACAGCCAAGTGGTCGTTGTTCGACACAAGGTAGGCCAACGGGCGCATCAGCTTGAACGGGAAATGCACGGGTGGCGATTGCAGACTGGCAATTACCAACGGCCGGCCTGCGTTCCGCGTGGCTGCCTCGATTAGCCACACCGTAAGTTCGTCGTTGTCCACACTGTCGGGAGCCAGACGAAGGACACGTTTGCCCTTTTCAACCCGCTCCACGGCCCCCCAGCTTGGATGACCAAATTGGTCATTCGACACGTGCCTTCGCGCTCGCCGTAGATTTCGCTCATGCGCCGGTGGACTTCTGCTGACGTGCAATCGCTTTGAAGGGCAGATAAGCGCCCGTTCCGTTCGGCAACCTTGCCGAAGAAGGGAATAAGTGGCAACGGCCATACCTGTTGGTTTTCACGCGGAACTGAGCCGGTTAGGCGCCTAATTTCCATTGAGGATTGAGCCATGTGAACCTTCCCTCAACGCGGAGAGCCACGAGGGCAACGGAGTCCACCAACCTCAGCTTCAGCGAATGGGCCACGGTCTTCGGTGACGCCAAGATAACCGCTTTGCTCGACCGCCTGACCACCGTCGCCATATCATGGAAGCCGCAAAACGACAGCTTCCGCTTCAAGGCTAGGTCGGCCGCCGCCGCACAGAAAAGAGGAAAAAAGCTCAGTTCCGCGTGGAAACCAACCGGCTTATCCTTACCTTTCATAAGAAGACGTTCACCGGCTGGGTGATCCCAAGCTCGACCCGCGGTATGAAGCGGTGCGTGTGTTTGCTGCGGAAGTCATCTGATTGATCCTTCGCGGTGAGATATTCCTCTTCTTGATTCATCGATATTCTATTCTGCTTGGCTCACGCCTCGGCCAGCGACGCCGCGACATCGGCAATCGAGCGGAAGAGGACAAGTGGATCGTCCTTCGACGGCAAGAAGCCACGCCGTTGCCAGAAACCGGCAGCTTCATCATCCACGGCATTGACCATCAGCGCTCGCCCGCCCACCAGACCGGCCGCCTGGACGCAACGCTGCAGCGCGTGTTTGACGAGACCCGTCCCAATCCCCTGCCCCGCCCATCCGGTATCGGTGGCAAGCTGGCCAAGAAGAAGGCACGGAACCGGATTGGGCGGCTGGCCTGTGCGAATCGAGCGCGGCATGACCGACGGCACCACGGCCGTCGGCGCCAGACCATAATAGCCGACGACGCGCCCCGCCTCATGGACGACCAAAATGGCGGTGAAGCCCTTCTGCTGATTGGAAAGCGCGCGCGTCTTCAGCCAGTGATCGAGCGTCGGCTTGCCGCAAGAGAATTCAGACACATCATGCGCGGCGGTAAGCGGTTCGGGAGTGGATAACGCCACGACTTACCGCTTCGGCTCGTAGCCGGCTTCCCATGGTGCGGGCCGTTTCGCCAACTCGACCATTTCGGGAGCAGGCGCTGCCGGGGCGGCGAGAACCTCCATGAACGCATCGAAGCCTTCCGGGCTCATACGGATCAGGCTTTGCTCCATCACGACCTCCTCGGCCGCGCGCACGGCGGCATCGCGCACGAAGTCGGTGCGCGAGCGGCCGCGCAGCGACGCCGCACGATCGATCATCGCGACATCCGCTTCCGGCAGTCGCATCGAGATGGGGTGTTCCTTGCGTTCCGCTGTGGTGGCCATGAGTCGTCTCCTTTGAAGGCAAGATAGTGGATTGTATTGTAATTAGCAATACAATAGTATCATCCCCATGTTGAGCGATCACGAAACAGCGGCGTCGACACGACCGACCATCGGTTCGGGCGCGCGTAGGTTATTTCGCTATGCCCTCGCGCGCGGCTGTGATCAGTGATCATGGCACGGAGTTCACTTCGAACGCCATGCTGGCCTGGAGCGAAGAGAAAGGCGTCGCCTGGCACTTCATCGCTCCCGGCAAGCCCATGCAAACCGGCATCTGTGAAGCCTTTAATTCAAAGATGAGGGACGAACTCCTGAACGAGACACTGTTTTTCGGCCTCGATCACCGCACGGCCATCCGCACCGTCTTATTGACGTCAATAAAGACAGTCAGTGCCACCGCAAGGGACGGCTATTGCGGCGGCCGCGTAAACAACTTCCGGAACAACGCTTCTGAATGCTCCAAACCTTCATCGGTGAGGATCAAAGACTTCGACTTGTTGACCGGGTCGCCGATCATGCCCTTCTTGTGAAGCCGATCCGTTGCTGCCCAGTCGAATCCCTTCCAGGCGCACCGCTCGTTATGCAGCGTCAGCCATAACAGCGCCAAAACGGCATCGTCGATCTTGTCCTCGTCGATCTCCATGAACCCACATTACCACGCGCGCCGGCCAAAATCCTGCGGCCCTGCTCGGATGGATACGATACGCTGCCCGTCCCGCCCATTGCAGCCGCAAACGGATGAGTGGCTGGGGTCACAGCAGGACAACAGGTCGCCCCTGTGTGTGCGGATTAAACGCCAAAAGCCCGCCGGATTTCTCCATGCGGGCTTTCTTTTGATTTGGTTGCGGGGTCACCGCTTCAATCGGAGGACCAGGATGGACAAGAGTTCTCGCGCAGTAGAAGATTTGCAGGGTTTGGCGGCAGTGACACGCCGCTTTCCGTCACGATCGCTGGAAATCAGGAGGCTGCTGCTCAGGGACGAGAACTTTCGCGGGATCTGCGCCGACCTGGCGGCAGTCGAAGACGCCCTTGCGTGCGTTGACAGACTACCTCTCCATCTGCGTGACGAACGTCGAGCCGAGTTCGAAGGCATGATTGAAAGCCTGGCTTCAGAGATTGAGCAAAGCTTGCGATAGCTGCAAGGCCAAGCTGACCGGCCGACGGGAACGCGAGGACCGCAAATGACCAGCATCAGCGGCGGCATTACCGGCACCGGACCATATTGGACACAGCCCCAGCCCATCTACCAGATTGAGCTGCATCCCTCGCTGCTTCGAGAGATCGAAGGGCGCAATGATAGCGGTGCATTCAAGGGCTACCTGGTGCAAATCTTCGACGACGTATCGTCCCCGCCGTCAGGGATTCTGGAAATCGCTCTGAACCCCAACGCAAAATGCGCTTGCGCAATCTATGAGGCCAAACGCTTGAGCCGGCCGCTGTCACGCCGATCATCCAACGCAGCGACAAAGCCAATCTGGTTTGAGGCAAGGACCCCGCAGCAGGCCGCAAACATTTTCTACCAGGCGATAGTCGACCAGGCTCATGACATCTAGCTTCGCTCGGTTTGAATGAGGCCGCAGACGCGCTCCATCTCTTTGTTTCCAAGCATTTCCCGAGGGAACCCCGCTTCGCACGTCTCCTGAAAATGCGCGCTATGCTGCGCCCGCCGCCCGTGACGGCAAGACTGTCGGAGACGAGCTGGCCGACCTTGAGACTTTCCGGAACGACCGTTGTCGACGTCCGGACTGCTGCCCCAGATCGGCCAGATCTGCCGAGCGGCCATACGCCCTTCTAGCAATTATAGACACCGGTGGCACAACGTCGGGTCGTGCGCCGCGCGGCCCCGGCCACGCTGACCGGGGTGAGCGGCCGGCCGACTTTGGCAACGGCATCCGAAGTGAAGGTTGGGATCGCCAGCATTGGCGCCTCCTTCGCCAGATCGCCGACACCAAGTAAGGCTGCCCAAACAAGACAGATGATTCCTGCGCGCTTAAGGACGGTCATTTCTTGTCTCCTACCATGAAGTTCTCTGGCAATTCACCCAGGCTGTGTTTGAGGTCGTTCACATCGATCTTTTCGGCATTCGTCGCATTCTTGAAGCCGAAATCACCGGGCGCAACGGCATCCCCGGATTTCCAATCCCTGATCTGGACGCTGTACTCAGGCCCGCCCTTCACCTGCCCGGAGGTTATGACCAGCCGGCAGGGATAGGGCTGTGCACCGTGAGCGATCCAGATCTGGAAATCGACATCGTCCTTGCGGAAGGCGAGAGAATCGCACTCCGTGCCATTGATGACACCGCTTCCCAGGTCCTTGGAATCATACACCCCTTCCATCAACGCGTCATATGCGCCGGTCAACAACAGGTCGGCGGCCGGCAAGGGCAAATCATACTTGTCCTTCAGCTCGTCGATCAGATGATCGACCGTGCCTGGAATTTCGACCTGCGTGTACTTGTTGAGGTTCTTGCCCAAGAGGGTCAGCGTCTTTCCATCGAAGAGCGCCTCGCTATCGACAAAACCGCCCGAACGGGTCGTGTGCACCTTGTCGGGCCGACTGAGGGTCACCGTCCCCGAGCTTGCCAGTCCGAGTTTCTGATCGCTGTTGGTAACGACCTGGAAATTGGAATCATAGGCGAACGACAGGGCATTCTGAGACGCTAGGTAGTCGGTCATGGCCTTGAGCAGTTTCTTGGCTTCGGCCGAGTCGGTGATCCGGACGAGCTCGACGCGACGGTTGAGAGCCCGGCCGTTGGCGGTTTCATTGCTGGCGATCGGCCGGGCCTGCCCAACGCCTCCCGCCGTCAGCCTGGCGGCATCGATGCCGCGTTCGACGAGAGCCGCCTTGATGACCTCTGCACGCTCGGTGGACAGGCGCAGGTTGGTCTCCTCATTCCCGCTGGAATCGGTATGGCCGACAATTCGCAAGCCCCACTCCGGGAAGTTCTTGAGCGCCGTCGCGATGTCATCAAGAAGCCCTTCCGCTCCAGGTCGCAGTGTCGCATTCGATATGGCGAAGCGCAAACCGTGAACATCGTACTGTTCTCTTGTCTGCAGCGCCTGTTCCATCGCTTCTCTGCTGTATTGCCTGGGTGGATCCTGCATGGTCTGAGCGAAGCTGGGGGCGGCCGCCAAAAGGGCAATCGTCAGGAGCATTGGTCTGACCATCCCGCGGTGCCACGACGTGACCCCGCCGGCTGTGTGCCCGATCCCTTTGTTTCCCTTGTGTTCGTGCATCTTTGTGGATGTGCTGAGCATCGAATGAATCCTTCTCCCAAACGTGTGAATTTGACTATCGCGCACTGCTTGTTGTTTCGAACAACATCTACGTCTGACTGTAGATACCTCGTCGGACATCTTGCGCCGACGCGAGCCGAGGCTGTGACTCGCGCAGCGAGAGCGGGTCGCATCACTTTGCGAACCGCAGTTGGCAGATCTGCTTCATGCCGAAAGGAGTGGCCTACTTGCCTTTCAGCGCGTTGAATGTATCCACATAACCGCGTCCGACCGCGCGGACGCCGCGACCAATGTCGTCATAAGCATCGTCGGGAAGATTGGCGAAGGAAACGCGTACGCTCCAGTTCGGCGCATCGAAGCGGTAGGAGTGGGTGAGCAACCCGTTGGAGATGCGACGCGCAAGTTTTGCCGCCCCGCCAGCATCGTTGGTGGCGATGCGCTCCGAGAGCGCGGAAAGCAATCGTCCACCCGGATAGGCGTGGTACTCCTCCGCCGGCGCGACTGCGGCGATCGCCGCCTCCAGCGCTGCCCGTTCGCCGCGGTTGGCGGCCCAGGCGTCTGCCAGTGTCGTGATCTCGCGCCAGTCGTCCGCACGACCCGAATGGACGAGCAGAAACTGATCAACATGTGCGGTCTTGTTTGGCATCACGCGCTCCCAACTCAGTTTCGAATAGGCTGCCCGCAGCCGCCGGTCGGCGGTTCTCACTCAGTGCTACAATTCCGGTCGCAACAAGGGACTGATACAGTTCGATAGCCGGCTTCAGATATCGTCGTTCCGGACTTCAAAAGACGCGACAGCAGACGCGCCGGCAGAGCGTTTCCCATTCAAACGAGATCGCAGAAACGCACTATCTCTTTGTTTTCACGCATGGATCACGGTCGTTGCCGTCGCATCCTCGATCTTTCCCCCGCGACGAATACGCTCGATGAAGACCCGCTGCTCGGGGATCATGGATTCGGCTTCATGTGCCGTCTTGCCGACGACCGGCCCGCCCTCTCGGACCCGATAGGCGCGCAGCTCGTAGTGATGCCAAGCGGTTCCCGCTCCGCCCACTTCCTTCTTGCCGCCCTGCTCCGCCTCGTAGCGTTTGCATTCCGCTTCCAGGTCGATACCCATGAGCGCGGGACCGATCAGGGCCAGCACGATGGCCGATCCGATCGTGCCGAAAATATAGGTGACCGCATAGGCGACCGGCATCGCGTCCAGCAACCGCTTGGTCTCTTCCGGTGCCAGACCGAGACGATTGATCGCGTCCGTTCCCAATCCCATCGACGCGGAAATGGTCTGGGATCCGGCATAGAGGCCAAGCGCAGAACCGACATCGTATCCGGCGATCTTGGCGGCGATATAGGGGGCACCGAGGCAAAAGACGCAGACAACCGCTGCGAATAATGCCTGCGGAAGACCGTCCTTGGCGATGCCCCGCACGAACTGCGGCCCGACGCCATAGCCGATCGCAAACAGGAACATCAGAAAGAACGTGGCCTTGAGCGGTGGCGATATGGTGATCCCGAGCTGCCCGATGATGACGGCCGCAATCAGCGTGGCGGTCACCGCACCAAGGCCGAGGCCTTTGTACGTGAACGAACCGAAGTAATATCCAAGCGCCAGTGAGAGAAATATTGCAATTTCGGGATAAGTACGAAGCGTGCTTACGAACCAGTCAACCATAGTTCTTCCCCCATCAACTCGGAAATCGGGAACCAGATCTGACTATTATCAAGTATAGATTATAGAAACCGATAGGATTGCCCGCGGCTGACCTCTCCTGACCAGAAAACCCGATCGATCCTGCCCTCTAGGTTCCTTTCATTGAGACTTGGTACAAATTCTCATCGCTATTTTGGCGAGAATACACCCTTCCTCACTCGTTGCAATGTGTTATTTAGCATAAAATAATATTATATCTGAAGTTTAAACCAGGATCATCGAGCGCGAAAGAAAACAGAATATTCGTGTATTGTTTTCACACACTTGAAGTACAATCGATGCGCCATGTCTCCCCGGGCTGGATCGGAAGATGCACTCCCTCGTTGCAGCTGCGTTCCACGCGTTGCTGCCCGAAAACAAGAAGACCGAAAGCGCGAAAACCTGCAGTCAGGCACTCTGCGAAACGTCAGGTCGGTGCCACACCCTCTGCGGGCGGTGGCGGCGCGGCCGCGAGGCTATCCTGGTAGCGGCGGATCCCGGCGCGCGTGTTGAAAAACATGCGGTCGGGGCCAAGCTGGTTGGCAAACCCTGATGTCCTGATATAGGCGAGCACATCCGGGTTGAGGCCTGCGAGCCAGAGCTTGATGCCCACCCGCGCCAGGCTTCGTTCGCCTTCGACGATCATCTGAAGTGCCGAGTATTCGATGTCGAAAACGCGGCTGAGGTCCAGCATCAGCACGCGCGGTTTTTGTTCATTGGCCAGCGCGCGAATTCGGTCGCCGACCTGCTGGGCGTTGACGAAGAAGAGCCTCCCTTCCGGGCGCAGGATCAACAGACCTTCGAAGGTTTCGTCATCCGGATGCTCTGCCGAAAGCGGCCGCAGGACGTCTTCGCCGCGTTTCCGGCCGACGACATGGACGCGCGGGTTTGCCGCCTGGCTCGCGAGGCCAACAAGCGACAGGGTAATCGCCACGAGAATGCCCTGGAGCGTGCCGAACAAAAGCACGCCGAGGAAGGCGGCAAGCGCCCAGCGAAACTCCATCCGGCGCACCTTGCGGATCGAGGCGAACTCGGTCGGGCTGATCAGGCCAACGGAATAGACGATGACGATGGCCGCGAGCACGGCCTGCGGCAGAAGACCGAGCAACGGTGCAAGAACGAGCATTGTCGCCGCCGCGGTCGCCGCCGTGACAAGCGAGGCCTTTTGCGTGCGCCCGCCGACTGCGCGCACCACCGCCGTCTGCGATGTCCCGCCGCCGGCCGGCATCGCGCCGAAAAGCCCGCCAGCCAGATTGGCAGCGCCGGTCGCCACAAGCTCGCGGTTTGGCCGGATAGGCGGTTCACCCGCAACCGCGAAAGCCCGACCAGCAGCAATCGTCTCGGTGAAGCTCATCAGGGCAATGCCACACGCACCAGGGATGAGCTGCAGGATCATGTTGATATCAGGCAACACCAGCGAAGGCAGAGCCTGGGGAATGTGCCCAACAGTGGCGACGCCGGCAGGGCCGAGACCCGCCATCCACGAAACGGCTATGCCCGCGGCGACGATAGCGAGCGGAGCCGGGGAATGCGGCCAACGGCTTTCAAGGAGGAGCAGGAGCACCAGCGCCGTAACTCCGACCGCGAATGTGACGAGCGACGTTTCGGGCAGATGCTGGACGAGGTTCACCGGAAGAAACCTTCCTTGGTAAAATGCAGCCCGAACAGTTTCGGCACCTGGTCCAGCACGATGACCAGACCGATCCCGGCCTTGAAGCCCGTAAGCACCGGCGACGAAATGAAATTGGCTACGAAACCCAGACGCAGGGCTGAAGCGGCGATCAAAAGCAGGCCTGTCAGCGCTGTCAGCGTTGCAGCCGCAACGAGCAGCCGGTCCGGGTTCCCGTCGGGCACGACCAGCGCAAGCTCGCTCGCAGTCAGGATCGCAAGGGTGGTCGTCGAACTGACGCTGAGCACCCGCGAGGTGCCGAGCAGGGCATAAACGATCATCGGCACGAAGGCGGTGTAGAGACCGACGCTGACGGGAAGGCCGGCAACGGTCGCATAGGCCATGGCCTTCGGCAACACCACTGCCGCGGCCGTCAGGCCGGCGATCATATCCAGGCGCAGTGTGCCGGAAGATGACGGGATGGGTTGGTCGGCATGCGTTAACGACACCATGATGCTGCCCTCTCACGGATGCGTGCCTGGTCGGAGCGGCCGAACCCTGCCCAACGAGCCCAGGCTCGTATGCTCCCCATGCCGGAGATCCCCCGGCCACACAATCTGAACACCGTCTTCGCCTTGCGTCCAGCGGAATTCCGCGCTTCGATTGCCGCGGCCGGCCCGAAGATGAGGGCCGAGCGCATTTCCTCGTGTCAGCGGGCGAGCCTTGCAGCTGCCCACCGCCCGCGGCGATGCCTTGCGGTGCGCAATGCGTTGCTTGAGGATTTTGGCTTGAGCGTTACTCCGCGGGCCCATGTTGAGGACGATTTGTCGTCGGGCGCACTTGGAAGAATCATGATTTGGCCAACTACGGAATCCCGTGGATCTAATACGCCGGCTCGCTGACCTCGACTCTTTGGCCTTCCCAAAGCGCGGTGAATCTGAATCTCTGGTGCAAACCGGCGGTCTGCGATGCGATCAGGGATTTCATTACGTGACGATTTTGATGGAGAAGGTCTGCGGCGACTGGCGCGGCAGACGAAGGACGCAGCCCAGGCACGACGTCTGTTGGCACTCGCGTCGATCTACGATGGAGGCTCGCGTTCCGATGCCGCCCGCCTCGGCAACGTCACGCTCCAAATTGTCCGGGACTGGGTCATGCGGTTCAACGAACGCGGTCCCCAAGGCCTGATCAATGGCAAGGCTCCCGGCCCGCAGTCGCGCTTGAACGATCAGCAGCGTGCGGCCCTGGCGCAGACCATCGAGCGTGGGCCGACACCCTATCTCGACGGCGTTGTTCGCTGGCGTCTGTGCGACCTGGCTCAATGGCTTTGGGAAGAGTTTCGCGTTTCGGTAAGCGAGCAAACGCTGAGCCGCGAAGTACGGGCCATGGGCTATCGCAAGCTGGCTGCCCGGCCCAAACATCACGCTCAAGACCCTCAAGCCATTGAGGATTTTAAAAAAGTTTCCCCGCTGCAGTGGCACAGATTGCCGCCGGAGCAGCCCGAGGAAAACGGATAGAGATTTGGTTCGAGGATGAGGCCCGTATCGGGCAAAAGAACAAGATCACGCGCCGTTGGGCCAGGCGCGGAACACGGCCTTCAGCACCGCACGATCAGCGCACAAGGTCGGCCTACATCTTCGGCGCAATCTGCCCGAAGCTCGGCAAGGCGGCGGCGCTGGTCATGCCATGGTGCGACACCTACGCAATGACCCAGCATCTGGCCGAAATCGCCCGGCACGTCGATCGCGACGCGCACGCTATTCTCATCATGGACCAGGCAGGCTGGCACATGTCCAACAATCTCGTCGTGCCCGAAAACATCACCATCCTGCCATTGCCGCCGAAGTCGCCGGAGCTCAACCCGGTCGAAAACCTCTGGCACTTCATGCGCGACAACTGGCTCTCAAACCGCATCTTCAAATCTTACGACGACATCGTCGATCATTGCTGCGATGCCTGGCGAATGCTCGAAAGCCAGCCCTGGCGCATCATGTCTATCGGTCGCAGAGAGTGGGCCAATGAGTTTTGATCAGTGAGGGGCCGTATAATTCATCAAGCGCCGGTATTGGCCGTATGACACGCTCGGCTTGCTTTAGAGGTGCACCGACGCGTGAAAGTGTTAATGTCGAAAATCACCGATTTGCATTGCCGCCCCTGGTTCGATCATTGTCGAAGGAGACTGCAAGATGGCAAAGAAGCTGCTCGGAGGCGCCTCGAAGGAGGATCCGACCTGGTTGGCCGAAGTGACATACCGGTTCGCGTTCGATGCTGTGTATAGGCCCTTACCACCGGATGCGAACGCCGCCCGGTCGAGACTTGAGTCTGGAAACCGGGCCTTCGCTGCGCTCCTTGACCGGATGACCACATCGCCACCCGCAAAGCTGAACATCGCCGTGGACCCGCATGATGTCGGCCTTCTTCCTGGGCGTAGCGCGGCACCCAAACAACAGCCGTTTGCGGCAGTTGTCGGCTGTGCCGATGCGCGGGTTCCGGTCGAGCTGATCTTTTCCGAAGGCCCGAACGACCTGTTTGTCGTCAGGGTGGCCGGCAATGGTCTGGGTGACGACGTCACGGCCAGTCTGAGCTATGCGGTTGATCACCTCAAGGATAGCCTGCGCACGATAGTCGTCCTCGGCCACAGTGGATGCGGGGCAGTTTCGGCGGCCGTCGACGTCTATCTTGAGCTCTTGAGCCAGCAAAATACATGCAGATCATGACGCAGAAGGATCTGCGTCAGATCCTGGACAGCATACTGATCGTCATCCAGCTTGGCGCAACCTGGCTGGAGCGGGTGTATGGGACAGAGGTCGTACGCCGGCCGGGATATCGGACCACACTGATTGAGGTTGCGATCGCGCTGAACGCGGCGCTGACCGGATATGGCATGCGCTCGCGTCTTAACTTGGCCGCCGGCGGCGAAATTGAAGTCGTCTACGGCGTCTATCTCCTGGAGGAGCGGCTTGTGTGGTCGCCAAGAGGAGAGAACCCGGATTGGTTTCATTTGTCCGCCGCACCAAAAGACCCGGATGAGTTCGTCATATTGTGCGACCTCCTGATGTCGTGTCCTCGGGTAATAGATTTGCTTGATACCACTCCAAAAGCAGGGCCGCACTAGAAGTGCGTGTGCGTGTGCGCGGGTGCCTGGACTGCCGATCTGCGATTGTCTCAATCTCAACAATGGATTGAGGGATGCGATGGCGCGTCGGCGCATTGGTTAGGAATAGTTCGGCTTTGCCCTTGGCGCTGCCGGCATTCATCTTCTGAATGGTACCCCTCCGGTGATGGCCGCCTTGCTGAGTTAGGCTGAGGGCTGCAAGTCCTAGTGCAAACACTAGACCGTATGTTCGTCGCGTGAAGGCGGCTCGCCCCGATTATGCTGCGTGCGGGGATTGCTCTGGATGGGCCAGAGCGGAGCCCCAAGCTTAGCGAGGGCGAACATGAAGGAAAATAACGCAATATTCGTCGGGCTGGACGTTTCAAAACTGAAGATTTCCGTCGCGGCGGCGGAGGGAGAGCGCAGTGGCGAGGTCCGTTTTCTGGGCGACATTTCCTCAGAGCCCGCATCAGTGGCCGCGTTGGTCCGCAAGCTCTCCAAGCCCGCACGTACACTTCACTTTTGTTACGAGGCGGGTCCTACAGGTTACGGTCTCTACCGCCAGATCGTGGAATTGGGACATGAATGCGCTGTAGTGGCTCCGTCCCTTATTCCCAAGCGCCCAGGCGACAGGGTGAAGACAAATCGTCGGGATGCAATGAGCTTGGCACGGCTGCATCGTGCGGGCGAATTGACGCCGGTCTGGGTTCCTGACGAAAGCCACGAGGCTATGCGCGATCTGGTGCGTGCACGCGATGCGGCCCAAGAAGTGCTGAAGCAATTGCGCCAACAGCTCCAGTCCTTTTTACTTCGTCACGGCCGCATTTATACAGGGCGCAAGCCGTGGACACGGGCGCATGCCCGCTGGCTGGCGGACCAGGCCTTCGAACATCACGCCCATCACATTCTGCTCGCGGAATATTGCCAGGCTATTGACGACGCCACAGTGCGCCTGGATCGGTTGAACAAGCTTGTCACTGACACCGCGGCATCCTGGTCTATGGCTCCGGTGGTGGCTGCCTACCAAGCAATGCGCGGCGTGGCGTTCATGACAGCGGTCACCTTCGTGGTCGAAATCGGCGATGTACGTCGTTTCGACAACCCTCGTCAGCTAATGGCATATCTAGGCTTGGTGCCGTCAGAAAGCTCGACGGGCGAACGCATCAAACGTGGCGGGATCACCAAAGCGGGCAACATCCGGGCGCGCCGCGCACTCATAGAAGGGGCTTGGACATATCGCTACCCGGCGCGTGTGAGCCCGACGATCCAGGCTCGGCTTGTAGGCCTGCCGAAGGTGGTCCGGGACATAGCGTGGAAGGGACAGGTGCGGCTTTGCACGCGTTATCGCCGGCTAATCAGCGCCGGCAAGGCAAAGACAGTCGCGGTAACCGCTATCGCGCGGGAAATGGCGGCTTTCCTATGGGCGATTGGACAAGAGGTTGCGCCGCTCGGGAAGTTTTAGACCGGTAGTCAGCCCAAAGTAGGCGCGCCAAAACCATCTGTTTGTTGAACAAAGTTGGAGGCAGGGCCCCGGTGGGGAACCCTCGATACTCCTATGTGGCAGAGACATCCAGGCCCGACACTAGACAGAGGCAGCCCCAGACGAACATACGGAAATGCGGTATCCAGCCCGCGAATGAGAGTATGCCAGCCGTCGTCGAAGCGCCCTGTCTCCTGCTTTGTTCAATAACTCCGAGCATTTGCCTTTCGTCGCCAGACGAAAAGGGGAAGCCATGCCCGGCTGACTTGCAAATGAACATAAGAGGAGTAGTCCTATGACGAAGCATCAGATTGAGGTCATTACGTCGGTCGAGCGGCGTCGGCGCTGGTCTCGGGAACAGAAGGAGCGGCTGGTCGCGGCGACGCTTGAGCCAGGCGCAAGTGTTTCAGAGATCGCTCACTCGGCTGGCATCCATGTNGCTCTGGGAGAAGGCGATCGAGCTATTACGTCGGTCGAGCGGCGTCGGCGCTGGTCTCGGGAACAGAAGGAGCGGCTGGTCGCGGCGACGCTTGAGCCAGGCGCAAGTGTTTCAGAGATCGCTCACTCGGCTGGCATCCATGTGAGCCAGCTCTTCCGCTGGCGCAAGGAGCTCTGCCAAATCTCTGCGCCGTCCGTCCCGCGCCTCGTTCCGGTGGAGGTCGTCGAAGCGCTGCCAGCGCCGGCGATCNTCTTCCGCTGGCGCAAGGAGCTCTGCCAAATCTCTGCGCCGTCCGTCCCGCGCCTCGTTCCGGTGGAGGTCGTCGAAGCGCTGCCAGCGCCGGCGATCCCGGCCGAGCCGCCGCCGGTCTGCCGGGCGCGCAAGAAGGCAAGCATCGTCACGATCGAGCTTGGCGGTGGGCGTCGCCTCCGGGTCGAGAGCGACATCGATACCGATGCGCTCGGCCGGATTCTTGATGTGCTGGAGCGGCGATGATCCCGGTCCCGAGCGGTGTAAAGGTCTGGCTGGCGACGGGCTATACCGACATGCGCAGAGGCTTTCCCGGCCTGTCGCTGATGGTGCAGGAAACGTTGAAGCGCGATCCGATGAGCGGCCATCTCTTCGTCTTCCGGGGCCGGAGCGGCGGCCTGATCAAGGTGATCTGGCACGACGGCCAGGGTGCCTGCCTCTTTACGAAGAAGCTCGAGCGCGGGCGGTTCATATGGCCGTCAGCGGCCGACGGCACGGTGGTGATTACGCCGGCGCAGCTCGGTTACTTGCTCGAAGGCATCGACTGGCGAATGCCGCAAAAAACCTGGCGTCCGAGCTCGGCGGGATGAGCAAAACCGCTGGTCTGGCGGGAGCGAATATGATTCCATCCCGCCATGACCGATGCGGCCGATCAGCTTCCCGACGACCTTGCCAGTGCGCACGCGATGATCCTCGCCGAGCGTGCGGCTCGCCGTGAGGCGGAAGCGCTTGCCGCCCGCGCCCAGGCGGTGAACTCGCACTCGGATGCGCTGATCGCCCGGCTCCGGCTCGAGATCGAGAAGCTGAAGCGCGACATCCATGGCAGCCGCTCGGAGCGCAAGGCCCGGCTCCTCGAGCAGATGGAATTGCAGCTCGAGGAGCTGGAGGCCAACGCCAGCGAAGACGAACTGGCGGCCGAGATGGCGGCACGGTCCTCGGCGGTCAGGGCCTTCGAGCGCAAGCGTCCGTCCAGGAAGCCGTTTCCCGAGCATCTGCCGCGCGAGCGCGTCGTCATCGCCGCGTCGGCGAGCTGCCCGTGCTGCGGTTCTGGCAAGCTGGCAAAGCTTGGCGAGGACATCACCGAGACGCTGGAGGTGATTCCGCGTCAGTGGAAGGTGATCCAGACGGTGCGCGAGAAGTTCTCCTGCCGCGAATGCGAGAAGATCACCCAGCCGCCCGCGCCCTTCCATGTGACGCCGCGCGGCTTCGCCGGGCCGAATCTCTTGGCGATGATCCTGTTCGAGAAGTTCGCCCAGCAC
>NZ_LMGC01000011.1:0-102400 GCF_001427045.1 Ensifer sp. Root558
AGCTTCGCGTTTCCGCCGGTTGCTCCCACCGCGCCACTTGGCGTATTCAGAACCGCGGGGACTTTAGTCGCAGCTGGATGAAAGTTCAGTGGCAGGTCACCACAGCGCGCAACCGTTGCCGTCACTTCATCGGAGCGGCCCCAAAAGGCCGCGACGGGAACATCAAGAATGATCCTGCCGGAAGATGTAGTCAATCGACGTCGGAAAGCAGATGAGATCAACAATCGACGGTTGCTGGTCTAAAAAGGGGCCTCCTGATCGTGTGGTTACTCCAAACTGCCCGCATGGAAAAATGGATAATCCTGACTGCTCATAAATATCCATCGGTACTAGTTCAGAATGACTAAAGAACGAGTGGCTCCCACTACTGTCGATTTAGAATCTACTTAATTTCGAAGGAGCGAACATGGTGAGGATCTTTCTCCTGCTTACAGCGCTGGCCGTCCCGTTGGTCGCAATCGCTGATGATGAAACTGACCGTGCACAGGCCGGTGGATTACAATTCCGCGCGCTGAAGAAGCGCGTACGAAAGGCGCCCGCGGGCGAGTTCGGTAGAAAATGCGACATTCCAGCAGTCGGGTGGCCAGGGGCTGAACGACTTTGGCTGCCTAGTGTCTCTCAAGGTGCCGGCTGAACAATCTGTTTAGCACTTCCACGTGCTTCGTCGCCTTTCGGGGGAAGCATTTCCAGACAAATAGCACTCGACTTTGATCCGTCCGACGAATTGGCTCACCAGAGCTGCCCTATCCGCCATGGGCCGGCCCTCGCACCGCCGCACGACCGGCGCTCCCCGGATGTGCCGACTTGAAGGGTTGCGGTGGTTCCGTCGACAGCGCCTCCCGGATGGCGTCCGTGATCGCAGAAACGACAAAGTCCGCCTGCGTTTCCTCAACGAGGAACTTCCCGGCTTCGTGTTCGTCCACGTCCTGCCATAGGACGATGCCGACCCGCGCCCCAGGAGCCAGTCGCTTCAGGCGACGGACAAGGAACTTGGCGTGGCGCATGGATTCTCGATCGAGAACAGTGAGAACGATGGCATGCCGACCTTCTGTCGGCAGCTCCTTGATTTTTTGCGGCCTGAGAGCTTCATGGCTGAAGTAATTGACGTCCGCGCCTTGTACCCGCAGAACCTGCAGGAGCATCATCGCCGTGACATCATCGAGCGCACTTCGCCCTCCTAGGCAAAGCACGGATCGCCCTTCACCAGGAGGGAGTTCATAATCGTTCTCTTTTTCATCGGTATCGCGGTCGGGATCTTCGCTTTTGTCTTTGTCTTTGTCTTTGTCTTCGTCTTCCTCTTCAACCGCGATCTCCTCGAGGTTGGCAACCAGTGTACCTGCACTTTCGGCAACCCGTGCTCCTTGCTCTTCCGTCAAGGCACCACGCATACGGTCACTTTCGGCCAGAAGCAGCGCGGGAATGGCAACCGTGTCGTAAAATTCGACGAGGTACATTTCCTCAAGCATCTCCTCTGCATTATCCGTTGCTTCGTCCGGGTCTCCCGCCAGCAACCGTTGGTAAAGGCGCTCTTTCGGATTGAGGACGGGCTCATTGCCCAACAGAATTTCGAGGAATTCGAACTGCCGGACGTGACGGCCAAGCACAACCAGGCAGACGGTGAGCGGGGTCGACAGTACCAGTCCAACCGGGCCCCAGAGCCAGGCCCAGAAGATGGCAGCAACAATGATCGCAAGGGGAGACAGTCCTGTGCGAGACCCATATAGCAAGGGCTCGACAACGTTGTTGCTTAACAGTTCAAGAGCAATGAAGAGCCCAAGCGTCAGAACCACCAAGCTCCAGCCCGGAGCTGCTGCGAACGCGAGAAACAGGGGCAACGCAGCAGCAATCACCGGGCCGATATAGGGCACGAAGCGCAGCATGATCGCGAGCATCCCCCACAAAAGTGCGTTTGGAATCCCTAAAAACCAAAGGCCAATCGCGAGCGGCACCCCATAGGTGATGTTGACGACAAGTTGCATGAGCAAATACTGGCCCACACGAGCGCCCGCATCTTGGAGTGCCTCGGTCGTTCGATGAAGATCGCCATACCCGACAAGCCGAATGAATCGGTCGCGCAGATCCTCTCGCTCGAACAGCATGAAGATGACGACAACGATGACGAGGCCAGCGGTTGCCAAGGGACCTAGGAGCGGATTGATGACGCTCATCAGGATTTCGATCGGGCGCTGCGGCGAAAATATCTCTACCAGAAGCGGCTTCGGTTCAGGCGCGGTCGCGGGCGACACAGCCACATCTTTTTCAGGTCGGCTGAGCTCGATGCTGATCCGCTCCATCACCCGGCTCAATCGATCGAGTATCTGGCTGTCCGACCCAGCTTCTTTTAGAGAGCGGACCTTCTCGACAATATTTGACTGGTATCTCGGCACATCCCGCGCGACCTCGCTGATTTGCAGCGCCACCATGACGCCAAATGCGCTGAGGAACAGGAAAGCCATCGTCACGGTTCCGATAACCGCGACCGAGCGAGGGCAGCCGGCGCGGCGCAGCCTTGAGACAACGGGTGCAAGAGCAAAAGTCAAAAGGATGGCAATCGCCAAAGGAAGGAAGACATCCCTGGCAATGTAGAGCACCGCCACCGTTGCAGCAATTGCTGCAAGCGTTGGCAGTTTCGAAGTCTCAGCAGCGGCCCGCGACAAGGTCAGCGGATGCAATTCGACGGCCATATTGACCGGTTCTTTCCCACTCTTGCGCGAAAATCTCAGCATCGAACCTCCCGGGGCCTTCCAGGCGTACCCCTTCTGGTCTCCAATTGCGAACCCTCCGGCCCGGTGGTTCTCAAGCTACGGGCAGGCGTCATCCATCCATAGGCACTGCCGATCAGCACCAACCAAACTGATAATATTAGAACGGACGCACAAATAAGCCAGACGGCGAGGTCCCGATGCCAAAGGCCAACCTGGCCTGGAACGTTGCAGGACTTGTCGAAACCGGCTCACCCGAGTGGCAATGGTCGGGGTGATGATGCGCGGGTCACGGCGGAATTGTAGCCCCATTTGAGTAAGCGCCTAAGCATTGATCACCAATTTCAGACGTGTTGGTATCCGCTTTCAATCGAGGGAGCGTTATGTTTGACGATGAGATCGAAATCGAGTGCCCCGAGTGCGGCCACGAAAACGGGACACCGGTCGACCGAGTGAGGGACGACGAGCACGTCCCCTGTGAAAGGTGCGGAAGCGCCATCGCGCTGGGCCGACGGAAGCATTTGCTCATCATCGAGCACGTCACTAAGAACATCGCGAAACTCAGGCGCTCGCTCACCAAGTTCAGGCAAAGCTCTCCCGCTGCCCGCCGGAGGCCCCGAGGAAAGTCGTAGATGGGACTGCGTCCCTTCGCGCTTTGAAGGCTCCCGTGATTTCAAACGCGTCGGATGGCCCAGCCGTCTCGCGCGCACTCTTCAACGATGATGGCGCGGAGCCGGGAACAACAGGAAAGTCGCACGCGTTTTAGCGAAAGCTTGAGGATAGCTTGATGCGCTCTACTGCGGATCCAAGGAGGTCCGTTATGGCAAAGCATCCAAGATACGTATCGCCGAAACAGACGGGCTTGTACCCGGATCGAGATCTGGACTGTCAGATGGCAATGGAAGATGTTTTCCAATCGGTCGCCGAATATGGCGAGGCGGCCGGCTGGAGCGAGCGCGAGGTCGCCGACGCGTTGATTGAACTGGCGCACAACCGGTGGTTCATGCTGGATGCCAAGGAGAAGATGTTCGAGGAGGGGGCCGGCGTCATCATTCGCAAGGATAGGACCTCCCCACTCCACTGAGCTACTCGGCCTCCATCTTGGCGACGAGGAGAAAATTAAGCGGGAACGGGGCCGATTTCATCGCGGGCGGTTTCTAGGGCGGGGCCGCTGTATTCCATCCTGCCGGCCCACGCAGACAACGCACTCTCATCGCCCTCAGGCGCCTTTCGGGGCGATTTCTTTTGGCATCAATAAATTAGCAACACGACAAGGAACAAGGTCTGCATCGGTGAGTTGAGACTCCGAGAAGGAGTTTGCTTATGATTTTTATACGACCTGAATTCGATTGCCGGGGCGGCGGAGGGGCTGATGTCTCAGGGCTGATCGCCTCGATCAAATACGCTCTGGCCTCCGAAGCACCCTTCGATACGCAAAATCTCTGCTTCAGAGTGCTCGGAACATCCGTCGTCATCGAGGGTCAGGTCAGCCATAGCAGTGGTGACGATTTTGTCCGCCGTATCGCCGAGGATATTGCCGGGGCTGACCGGGTCCTCGTGCGCGTCGGTTGTCCTCGAAGCAACGGACTTTCGATGATCGGCGAAAGCATACGCAAGGAGAACGGTGATGCCTAACACAGGCGGTAATAACGAGAGCCTCGCGAATAGGCTGACAGCACACGGACGCGAACCGACCGATTTCCCCGGCGATAGCCCGCTCGGCAAGGGCGATTTGCGCGAACCGCGCGAGCCAGTGCCGGAATTTGACGAACCCGACGACGAAGACGATCTCGACGAGACCGAGGAAATAGAGCTCGAAAGCATCTTTGATCCGGACAGATACGACCCCGACGACGACTTTCCTCCTCCGGGATAGCAATGGTCTGGTCCAACTTTTCGGAAGAGGCGATGGAACCTGTTTCAGGCATCTGCGTTTTCGTTTTGTGGAACCCTGAGCCCCCGATCAGGGTGACGCCTTCACCATCCCTCCGGAAGTGAAGCCCCGATAAGCCAATGGCCTCGTCGCCGCCCGACGGGGCCATTCCTTTTCATGGCCCTTAATTCGGGGGTGCATTTTCGCTCCTGGGGACCACAATGGGGCTCGTCGGAGGCGCACACACTTCCTGAGGTTGCCCAACTTTGCACCATCAAGGGCAAAACGGGGAGATTGGTTAGCCTGCCTGTCTCGCGCCTGCGTTACGAAACTTTCATTTTATCATCATGCAGATTGTCACGGACTGTCACACGCAACTGTTAGCAAGCGCCCCGGCTTCATCGTGCCACCGATCCTGGTGTCCGCCATCCTGCAAGGAGCGTTTTGCAAATGAGAGTCTCCGTCACTACCTCCGTATTCCTCGGCCTGATGGCTAGCGTCGCGTTTGGCGCACCAGCCGCAGCCGCCGAAAAGACGAAATTCGAGTTCTGGTACGGCCTTTCGGGAGATCTTGGCGAACGCGTCCAGGATGCCTGCAAGAAGTTCAACGAGAGCCAGTCAGACTTCGAGATCGTCTGCACCTCGCAAAACGGTTACGACACCACCCTGCAAAACACGATTGCCGCCTACCGCGCCAAGAAGCAGCCGGCGATCACCCAGATCTATGATGCCGGCACGCTCGACATGATGCTGTCCGGCGCCTTCGTGCCTGCAAAGAAGCTGATGGCCGACAATGGCTACACCATCGACTGGAACAACTATTTCGGCGGCATCGCCAACTACTACGCAACGGCGAAGGGCGAGCTGAACTCCTTCCCGTTCAACTCCTCGACCGCGATGTTCTACTACAACGTCGACGCCTTCCAGAAGGCCGGCATCGACTTCAAGCCGGACACCTGGGAGCAGGTCGAGGAAGCAGCCCGCAAGCTGAAGACGGCCGGCTTCGAATGCCCGCTCGCGTTCAACTTCGACACTTGGCCGCTGATGGAGCAGTTCTCGGCGATCCACAACCAGCCGATCGCAACCAAGGCGAACGGCTATAACGGACTGGACGCCGAGCTTGTCGTCAACAAGACCAAGTTCGTCGACCACGTGAAGTTCTTCAAGAAGATGGCTGACGAGAAGCTCTTCGTGGTCAAAACCAAGCAGCTCGGCATGGACATCGTCCCAGCCTTCACGTCCCAGACCTGCCAGATGATCCAGACCTCGGTCGCCGACCACGGCACGATCGGCAAGACCCTTCCTGAGAATGTGAAATGGGAAGTCGCCATGTTGCCGGTCTGGAAGGGCACCGAGCGTCAGAACTCGCTGGTCGGCGGCGCATCGCTCTGGGTGCTCGCCGGTCGTCCGGAAGCCGAATACAAGGGTGCAGCCGCCTTCCTCAACTATCTTGCAACTCCGGAAATGGCCGAGTGGTGGTCGACGGTGACGGGCTACATCCCGGTGACCAAGACCGGCTTCGACGCCATGAAGGCCAATGGCTTCTACGACAAGGCTCCCTATAAGGGCCGCGAACTCGCCATCCAGAGCCTGTCCTTCACCCCGACCTCGGAAAACACCCGCGGTATTCGGCTAGGCGGCTTCACGCAGATCCGCAAGGAGTTCGCAACCGCCCTTGAAGCAATCTTCATGCAGAACGCAGACGTACAGGGCGAACTCGACAAGACGGTGGAACGCGGCAACGCAGTTCTGCGCCGCTTCGAAAAGACCTACGCCGGACAGACGCTGAACTAAAATCTGATCCGCCCGGAGCCTGCCACAATATCGGTGGGCTCCGATCGCTCTTCTTGCGCATTGGAATTTCGACATATGGACAAGCGCGCGGCCTTTCGCAGCTGGTGGCTGCCCAGCCTATTCGCCCTGCCGCAGATCATTTTGATCCTGCTCTTTTTTTATTGGCCCGCTGTCGCCGTTTTGCGATGGGCCTTCACGTTGGAGCCCCCATTCGGCGGTGCTGCCGAGTTCGTCGGCCTTGCCAACTTCCAGGAAGTCTTTGCCGATCCGCTCTATTGGAACTCCGTTGGCGTCAGCCTGGCATTTGCGCTTTGTGGAACGCTTGCCACCATTTTCATCGGTCTTGTTCTTGCCCTTGCTGTCGACCGGCAATTGCCGGGCTCCGCGCCGTTCCGGTTCCTCTACATTCTGCCCTATGCGATTGCGGGACCGGCGGCCGGTATGGCCTTCCGTTTCATCCTGTCGCCCGAGCGCGGACTGATGGCCTCGGTCAACGCGGCCTTTCCGGACTTCTGGAACCCGGCCAAATACGGCAGCCACGCGCTCATCCTCGTCATCGTCGTCTTTGCCTGGAAGTGGGCGGGCTACACCTTCATCTTCCTGCTCGCCGGCCTGCAGTCGGTCCCGCGCTCCCTGATCGAGGCAGCCGCGATGGACGGCTGCGGCCCGATCCGCCGCGCGGTCGATATCCAGATCCCGTTGCTGGCGCCAACGCTCTTCTTCCTGCTGGTGATCATGATGACCGAGGGTTTCGTCGGCGCCGATACCTATGGCATCGTCGCACGCACGACCGATGGGGGCCCGAACCACGGCACCGACGTGATGGTCTACCGCATCGTCGAGGAGGCGTTCCGAGGCCTGAACTACTCGGGTGCCTCGGCCCAGAGCCTCGTGCTCATCGGCCTCATCATGATTTTCACCTTCATCCAGTTTCGCTTCATCGAGCGCCAGGTCCATTACAAGTGAGGCTTCCATGATCCAGCGGACACCCTTTGCCAACGCGCTGACCTATGGTGTGATGATCTTCGGCTTCCTGCTTTTGATCGGCCCCTTCATCGTCATTTTGTCGGGCGCCAGCCAGACCTTCCAGCAGGTCAACGCCATACCCTTCAGTTTCGTGCCGCAGGATCGCCTCTTCGAGAATATGGGTGCTGCCTGGTCGCGCGCCAGCCTCGGCACGGCGATGCTGAACAGCTTCGTCATGGCGAGCCTGGTCACGGTCGGCAAGGTAGCGCTGTCGGCGCTGACGGCCTTTGCCATCGTGTTCTTCCGAACACCTCTGAAAGGCTTTTTCTTCTGGATGGTGTTCATCACCCTGATGCTGCCGCTCGAAGTGCGCGTGGTGCCCACCTATGCCGTCGCCGCCGACCTGTTCCAGCCGATCCGCTTGCTGATTTCCGCCGTCACCGGCTTCGAGGTCTCCGTCGACTGGAACCTTCTCAATTCCTATGCCGGCCTCACATTGCCGCTGATCGCCACGGCGACTGGGACCTTTCTCTACCGCCAGTTCTATCTGACCCTGCCGGACGAACTGGCGGAGGCTGCGCGCATGGACGGGTCAGGCGCAATCCGCTTCTTCATCGATATGCTGCTGCCGCTGTCGCGCACCAACATGCTCGCGCTGACCACGATCATGTTCGTCTATGGTTGGAACCAGTATCTCTGGCCCCTCCTGATGGTGACGGACCCGCAATACAAGACCACGATGATGTCGCTGGTTGCACTCCTGCCAGCTGACAACGGCACGCCGGACTGGAACGTGACGCTTGCCGGATCGCTGATCATCATGCTGCCACCGCTCATCGTCGTCGCCGTGCTGCAGCGGTGGTTCGTGCGCGGTCTCGTGGCCACGGAAAAATGACCCCGCTTTCCCCAAACAGAAGAAACAGAGAGGTCCGCGCTCATGGCTGACATCGCAATCCGCGCCGTGCGTAAATCCTACGGCAAGAACCCCACCCTGCATGGCATCGACCTCGCCTTTGCGTCGGGAGAATTCGTCGTGATCCTCGGCCCGTCCGGCTGCGGGAAATCGACGCTTCTGCGGATGATCGCCGGGCTGGAGGAGATCACCTCAGGCGAGATCGCGATCAACGGGAAGGTCGTGAACCGGCTCGAACCGCGCGAACGCGGCTGCGCCATGGTCTTCCAGAACTACGCTCTCTATCCGCACATGACCGTTGCGGGAAACATTGGCTACGCCTTGAAGGTGGCGGGCGTCGCAAAGGCGGCGCGCCTGCGCCGGATTGAGGAGACCGCAAAGATCGTGGGGCTTTCCGATTATCTCGATCGCAAACCGGCGGCGCTTTCCGGCGGTCAGCGGCAGCGCGTCGCGATGGCACGCGCGATCATTCGCGAGCCGAACGTGTTCCTGTTCGACGAACCGCTTTCGAACCTGGACGCCAAGCTCCGCGTCACCATGCGGGCCGAGATCCGCAAACTGCATCAGCGCCTCCAGGCAACGTCCATCTTCGTCACGCATGACCAGGTCGAAGCAATGACGCTGGCCGACAAGCTGGTCGTGATGAACAGGGGTGTGGTCGAACAGGTGGGCCAGCCGCTCGACATCTATCACCGTCCGGCAAGCATCTTCGTCGCATCCTTCATCGGCTCTCCGGCAATGAACCTTTTCGATGCCGTGGTCGACGTCGACAACGCCTGCCTCACATTCGGCGGTACGAAGATGCCGATCGAAAGAGGCCTGGCCACCCGACTGGGCGCAAGACAGATCACGGTCGGCATCCGCCCCGAACAATGTGTCGTTGCGCCTGAAGGCGTCTCGATCAAGGTGGATTTCATCGAGGAGCTCGGCTCCGGCCGCGTCATCCACTCGGAACTGAACGGCTATCCCTTCGCGGCCACAGTCGACGAGCACACGCGCGTGCGGCCGGGCGAGAGGATCACCCTGGAACTGCCGCTCGCGCACCTGCATCTCTTCGACAAGGAGACCGGCCGAAGGATCGAGGTCGATCTGGAGCCGCGTGCCATCCGCAATTCCGCGAGCCAACCGACACTCCAAGCAGTCTGATCACTTTCATAAATCAGGAGAACCGTGATGAACGATATCATTTCCGCCGTAGGATTCTGCAACCGGACGGGCAAGGGTGACCTTTCGACCCTTGATGCTTCCCTGCGTGAGATTGCAGAGACGGGCGCTGACGCCTGCGAGATCGGGATCTATGGCGAAGAGATCGTCAGCGGCGGCCGCATCATCGAAGACCGCGTCCAGCGCGTCGCCGAGATCACGAAGAGGTACACTTTCAACAAGCTATCGCTGCACGGCCAGATCGTCTCCAACTTCATGGATCGCCAGCACCATCATCTGCAGAAGAAGGTCGTAAGAGCGATGCTCGAGTTGTGCGACCGGCTTGGCGCGGGGATCCTCGTCCATCACTCCGGTGCAGCACAGCTTGCCGCCGGCGAGAGCGCCGCTGACCTCGACAAGATGGAACGTGACGCGCTCGCAGAAATGGCCGAGATTGCCAAAGGCTACGGCGTTCGCATCGCACTTGAGAACATCTTCACGACGGAAAGCGGCCAGTACCGCCAATCCCCGAGCCAGGTTGCCGAAACGGTGCGGGCGATCGGTTCCGACAACGTGGTCGCACTCATCGACTTCTCGCATGCCTATATCGAGGCCACGCATCGAGGGCTCGATTTCCGTGATGAACTCAGGGCCATGGCCCCGGTGACCGGTCACCTTCATGTTCACGACAGTTTCGGCCTGCCCTATACCATGAACCGCTTTTATCATCCGGCGGAAGCAACCACGCTCGGCATCGGGGACCTGCATCTGCCGATCGGCTGGGGCGACATTGCTTGGGATGACATCTTCTCAGAGCTGACCTTCCTTCCCGATACGACGCTGATCATGGAAATCAGCGCCGAGCGCTTTGCCGATCAGCAGCTGGCGTGCCTGGAGCAAGCCAGGCGACTGGCGGCGGGCGTGGGGCTTCGGCGCGCTGCTTAACGTGCCACCGACGGCCCTGGCGAACAGCTGAATGGTGCTTCCGGCTTGTCGCAAGCAAGGACACCGGCAGGATCAAGTGTTACCGAGGCGCGTCAATCGACGAGAAGTGCGCCTCAACGTGGCAAACCTGCGCGCAAGCGCATCTGGTCTGCGCCTTTCAGCTGCCGGGCGTCGCCAGAGACCGGCCATATCAATGACGTCGTCTCCTGGCGATGACGTGAGCGGGGACCGAAGCTTTTTCCTTCGGCTTTGTTTGCACAGCCTTTCGCGGTCGACCACCGCTACCACTTTCATGCAACGAAAAGAACCGGCGATCAGTGTCCCAATCGCCGGTTCGACCGTCTCACCGGTCGCGCGGTGGACAACAGGGGATACTAGCGGGTCTTCCTGTCATCGAGATCCACGCCTTCAAGCCTCGCCATCAGTGCAGCGCGATCCTCGACTGACTTGAGGCGGACGGTCAAGGCGGTACTCTTGACCGGGACCTGCGGAGGCAGGGAAAAGGCGATACCTGGGATGTTCTCGGCGGCCCACTGTTTGAATCGGGGCAGCTTGTTTGCGCCGCTGATCGGCAAAGTATGACAGTATCTGAAGCTCATTGCTTATTCTCTCTGTATGCGAATTTGGCCGGACAGGTCGGCATTTGAGGGATCAACCCCGGGAGGCTCCTGGCGCCGCTCTTGCTGTCGCAGGTAGTGGCGCCAGGCATTCATCGTGCGCGACTGACCCTATGGCTGCAGACGGACTTAACTGGCCGCCGATACTTTTCGCGGTGCGGGAACGTCGACACTTGTCTAGCGCCTCAACATGAGGATCTCGTCGAGCGCCGATTTTTTCCCGGTGGCGCCGGTCGGTGGCTCCAAACATTCAGACGCGGCATCCAGGGTGCGCACGAACTCCGAAAGTTCGCGGTCATCAAGCTTGTCCGCCGCCGCGGCGAGCGAAAACCAACGCCGCTGCCTTTGTGCTTTTTCCCGCCAATCAACCAGTGTCCCGCGCACGTTCAGCCCAAACACAGCCACGCGGCAGCCAACGTTTGCACCGTTATCCAGGCGTTTCATGTAGCGATAGGTCGTCACCGGCGCCTTAGAGAGGACGCCAATGACACCGCCCTCCTCCAATGCTTCCCGCGACGCGGTCTGGCGGGGCGAAAAACCCTTCATTGGCCATCCCTTGGGCACGATCCACCGCCCGCTGCCCCGCGACGTAACGAGCAAATCCTTGCCTCGCCATTCTTGGCGATGCGCCAGGGAAGAGCTCCGACCTGCTGCATCTCCTCCGGGGCAGCGTCCACAGCGGCGCAACAGTTCTTATTGGTGTCCTTCATTTTCCGCTCCCACTGCCAAACGCGCAGAGAACTGGCGGATGCGCGCTCCGTTCGCGCACGGCGCACGAGTTGCGGCGGGCGGCAGCGCAGTGCGTCTTGCACCACGGGCAACGGCGAGCAGAAAGGGGAAGATGCCGGTTGCAAGCGATGCAAACGGGGCGGGCTGGAGACGCGGGCATGGATACACTCCGTCAATAATGAACCGCACTGTTGGTCAGTGGATTCCCGGAGCGGCGGGGGCTATGGCGGCGTTACAGGATCAGGGTAGCCGGCTCCGGGTAAGGGAGCGTGCTTGCTCGATGAGCCGCGATATCCTGATGAAAGTTTCCGTATGCATACCCCTCACATCGCCCTTTCGTGCGAGCACATCAATGGGCAATTTTGTCGCGCCATGCCCAACGCAAGAGCGCCATAGAAATCGCGCGTTCAGGTAAGCGGCGCTAAAGGCTCAGTTTCGCACAACTGGTTTTCAGAACACGGCTCAATCTTTTGACGAAGACGGACATGAGCCCCTTGCCCCAAGATCGCTCGGGCGCCGCTCACCCGAGGCCCAACTCCCGCACCACAGGCTAATCTTCGGCGACCGCTGAATGAATGCATCAGCGGTAGCACAAGGTACCCAGTGCCTTCGGGGTTGGCAAAGGAGCGATGCAACGCTGCTTGACGGAAACCGACCCGCCAAACACCTGAGACAAACATGGCGTCGCCTGTGAGGCGTCCGACGTTCGCCAGAAGGGGCGCTTGATTTCGACCAGCTGGCGTCTTGGATCGCCGGCTTTGGCTCTGTCGCGAATGAGCGCAACCAAGTCCGTCTTGATGGTGGCGTCGGACAAGAAGTAGCTGTGGCCGATGAAGCCGCCGCCGCCTGAAAACTCGACGAAATCGACCAGCCCGCCCATATGCGACCCTTCCCATTTGGACGCCGCCTCATTCCTGCCCCTGGGAAGATTGCCGACGGCAAGCTGTCCAAGCCGCAAGACGCTGCCAGAGATTATCGTTGACGCTTTCAACGCCTCGTCCCTGGGAGACGAATAGACCGTAAGGTGCAGGGAGCCTTGAGAGGGCAAGGTGCTTGGTGTCGATTTGCTCCCGAAGGCAAGATCCGGGTCCGAGACCCAGGCGAACAATTTGGACGACGCTACATCGAGATCCATATCGGGAGCGAAAAACACAGCGTTCGCGATCTTGTAACGCTGCCAAAGCGAGGATCGACTGACGTAGGCTTCGATGGCAAGCTGCTGCATGACGCTTGCGAGCACATCGGTTCCACGGCTATGCGCCAGCAGGTGCAGCCTCTCTACACCCTTCGTTTCGGCAATGGCGCGAACGGCCTTTTTGAAGTCCGCGACCGCAAACTCGCTCGACTCGCGGTCAATGTTGTAGCCAAAGAACGAGCCGCCAGTGCCTCCGGCAGGCCAAGTCAGGATAATGCAGACAAACTGGTTTTGCAGCGATCGGCAAATCTCGTCCGTGGCGAGTGCGGCATCGTCGAAGCTGTTGTTGTACCCGTGAACGAAGACGACGACTTCCTTGCGTCCGGCTGTCGCGAGACGCCGGGCAATTTCAGCCTGCAGCGATGCGACAGCCTGTTCATGTGCCGCAACGGCCTCAGGCGTGCGGCGTAGCCCGCTCGCCGTCGTTACGACGCCGTAAGGCGTTGCCGGAAACCGGCCAGTCTCGGAAACGGCGTCGACACGAAATTCGCTCTTGCCGGCGGAAGAGTTGCCTTTTGGGAGGATCGATACCGAACCGAAGCTCAAGAATATGGCACGCTTGGCACCGTACGACAGCCTGTTGCCGGACGCGACTGTCGGCTCCCGGTTCGTGATGTAGAGGAGATCGGGAGCCCCTAAAGCTTGTGGCGTTCGAGCAGCCTGCGAGCTTTGTGGCGCCGGTGACGTGGTGATGGGCTGCGGTGAGAGCTCGGCACGCTGCGTGGCACAGCCGACAAGGCAGACAAGCATGAGGAGCCCTGCCATTGCCCGACAAAAACCCATCTAGAGACCGGCCTTGTCCAACCCGTAGACCTTGTCGGCGGAACCAGGAACGGTGCGGGCAGCGACACTGATGCGGTTCCAGGCATTGATCGCCATGATCCGGAACGTGAGATCGGAAATCTCCTGCTCGGATAGTTCACCCCGCACGCTGTCGTAGATTGCATCGGGAACACCGCCGTCTGCGAGCTTCGTCAACGCTTCCGTCCAGGCAAGTGCGGCCCGCTCACGTGGCGAGAACAAGGTGGACTCACGCCAGGCTGAGATATGGAAGAGGCGCAACGGCCGCTCGCCGTGGATAATCGCTTCCTTGACGTGCATATCGATGCAGAACGCGCACCCGTTCATCTGGGACGCCCGCATGTCGACGAGGATCAGTATGCTCTCCTCAATCGCGCCATTCTTGATCTCGTTGCCGAGCACCATCATGGCTTTGACCATGCCGGGGGAAAGCTTGGAGTAGTTGAACCGCTGGGTCATCGATGTTCCATCCTCCGCCTGGCACTCTTGACCGACATGGTCGCCTGTTATCGTGCCGGAAACGCATCGAGTGCGGCAGCTATACATCCGTTTATGCGCCGCTCGACCACGGGCCGCCGGCCAACGGTGGGTCAGATTGAAAACGAAGGCCTTCGGGATATAATGCGGCCATTCTTTCACCAAGGCTGCCGGTCCACCGCCGAGCTTCGGCGTCAGTCATTTTGTTGACCGTCGTCTTCTGCGGAGCGACAGATGTCGAACGACGATGGACTGAGGAAAGATGCCCACTTTCGCGAGCATACTCGCGATATCGCCGAGCTCGCGCTTGATCTTCTCGACAACACACCCGGCCACATGTGGTCGATGGATACTACCGGCCGGTTCATCTATCGCAACCGGAGCATGGACGCCTACTTCGGCAGCAGCCTGAAAGACCACAGCGCATGGCTTGAACGCATTCACAAAGACGATCAACGTTTTGTGGCGACGACCTGGCGGCGGAGCGTGGAAACGGGCGAGCCGCTTGACAGCGCTCACCGTCTGCGTGGCGCGGACGGTGAGTTTCGCTGGTTTCGCGCATCGGGGAGACCTTCAAGGGACGCCCAGGGCCGCGTCGCCGTCTGGCATGGGCAAACCATCGACATCGAACACCAGAAGAAGGCTGAGGAGAGCCTGCGGGCCCGTTCCGTCGAACTATCCCTGCTGGTCGATATGGTTCCAAGCAATCTATGGCGCCTGACACCCGACGGCACAACGACGCTCGTTAACAGGCGCATGGCCGACTATCTGGGTCTTGACCTGTCAAACGTCAGTGACATTGCATCCGTCATGGACACGATATTCCATCCGGACGACGCCGACGCCGTTTATGCCGAGCTAACCCGCTGCCTTGCGACCGGGGAGCGATTTTCGATGCGATATCGATTGCTTCGAGCGGACGGCGCCTATCGCTGGATGTCTGGCCGCGCGGAGCCCCTGCGCGACCAGGACGGCAACATCGTCCAGTGGTTCGGCCTTTGCCACGACATAGAGGATCAAGTGCAAACAACGGCTGCCTTGCGCCGTTCGGCTGAAAAGCTTGCGCGCGCGACCCAGGCGGCCAATCTTTCGCAGCTTTCCGCCTCGATTGCGCACGAAGTCAACCAGCCGCTGGCGGCGATCGCCGCGGACGCTGACGCGTGCCTGCGCTGGCTTTCGGCCGATCCTCCGAACGTTAATCGAGGCAAGCGTGCGGCAGAGCGAATTACCCTGGACGTCGCGGCGACCGTCGAGGTCATCAGTCGCATGCGCGCCCTTTTCAAACATCAGCCGCAGGAACGGGCGGTCGAGGATGTAAACCGGCTTGTCCATGAGGTTCTTGATCTGATGTCAGATGAAATCGCGGCAACAACGACGCGCATCGACCTGGCCCTGGACCAGCATCTTCCCAGAGTTTCGCTCGATAGGGTCCAGGTCCAGCAGGTCCTGGTAAACTTGATCCGCAACGGCATGCAGGCCATGGACACGACGAACCCACTGCGTTCGCTGAAGATCATGTCCAGCCACGATCACCCCGACACCGTCAGGATCTCGGTTGAGGACACCGGAAGCGGTTTCAAGGATCCCGAGCGCGTGTTCGAACCGTTTTTTACGACGAAAAGCAACGGCATGGGAATGGGTTTGCCGATCTGCCGATCGATCGTTGAAGCCCACGGCGGCCGCCTGTGGGTCGCCAACAACGAGGCGTTAGGCGCAACGGTGGCATTCACTTTGCCTGTCGCCTCGACCGACTAGGGGTGTCAGCCTAAGTCGCCGAGTTTCGGAGCCGGTCGGCCAAGCGGTCTCCGTGAAAAGCGCGTGCGACGATGGAAACGGCAAGGGCCCAGGCGACGATGGTCATGGTGACGCATACGGTTGCCAGGCTTGCGTATCCCGAAGCTGCTATCACTGCGCCGGTAAAGACTGGCCCGGCAGCAAATCCGAGCAGGTAAGCCGACCCCGCTGCTGCCGCCCAGCGCCCGCTCTGGTCCAGTGCTGCGGCCAGGCCAAAAAGATACGGAAGTGAAAAGTAGTAAAGGACGGCGGATAGGATGACGGCGACACTGTAGGCCACCGGGTTCGTCCAGAGGCAAAGGACGAGTGCCACCACGACGTAGCCAAGGCAGAATGCGGAGATCGGGACCGCCCTGCCCCAGCGAACATTCAGTGCCGTGGCCGCGCCGGCGCCGGCAAGCCCGACGACCGTCGACAAGGTGAGAATGTACCCTACCGCGGCCGTGTCCAGACCGATGCGCTCGCCCATCGGTCCGCTGAAGGCAAATAGACCGGCGGAGACCGCGACGTAAAGAACAATGGCAGCAAACAACAGGCTTCCAAGCAGAGGCACAGAAGGTGGCGTCCGGGTGGCGGTCTGCTTCAGAGCTCGAAGATCCGGTATGAGAAGAAGAAACGGAGATAGGCCCAGCGTCAAACCCGCCAACAGCGCAAAAATCCCTCTGTGGCCATAGGCTGCGGTCACCTCGCCGCCTATGCCGAACAGCACCACGCTGCCGATTGCCCAGACGAGCTGGAACAAACCAAAAGTTTTTACCGGATTGCAGCAATGAGACGCGACAAGGCTGAGCGACATGGCATAGAGCGGTCCCTCGCCGATGCCTGCAGCGCCGCGCAACAAGACCAGCGACGTCCATCCATCTGATACGATAGAGGCGGCTTGAGCCGCCACGGTCAATACCAGCGCAGACATCCCGGCACGTCGGTAGGATAGCCGCGGTAGCACTGGCGCAATGAGGATCGCCGATACGGCCAAGGCAAGCAATTCGACCGACGCTACGATACCGGCGTCACGTTCCGACAGTGCAAGACCATCAATCAATCCCGCGACCACGAAGGGCGACATCTGCGGAACGAGGCCACCAATCACCTGACAGGCCGTTGCGCCGATCACAAGTGAAAGCGGATCGCCAGACGCGACAGAGGCTGTTGAAGGATTGGCCATGGCCCGGTTTCCCGACCGATTCCTGTTTGTTGAAAATCACCTTTGCATTTCACAACATGGGCGCCGGCGATTTGCCGACGCCGGTCCCGTATGTCGCACATCAAGTTTGCACGAGCCGTCATTTGCGAGCTTCGGAACGGTCGCCGGCTGCCATTTCTATCATGATCGATGAAGGTGTGGACCGTAAACTTGGCTTATCTCTTCCCTTCAAGCACAAATCCTCGACAGGACGTCAGCCCTGCGATGGGCGGAACATCCGATCGTGCGTGGTCGCACTAGAGACAAGCGCGTCGGGGACGGTGGGCGTTTTGTCGCCGCATCGCCCCCTCCGCAAAGACCTCAAGCGGCGGCCTGAGGATGTTTGGCATTCCAAGTCCTGAAGTCGAGCTTACCCAGCTTGGCGGATCCAAGAGGAACCAGTGCCTGATCATCAACGCGCGTGCCGAAGTACTTGGCGTCCGGGTCGGCAACAACCTTGCGGCTATCGCCGACGGCTGCCAGATACTCGGAAATGAAATCGCTCATGGGCTTCTTTTCAGGGCCAGCGATTTCGATCGTCTGGTTCTCGGGTTTGCCGATCGTCGCTTCTGCAACAAAGGCTGCGACGTCGTCTGCAGCGATTGGCTGGAACGCGCCGGATGAGACACGGACAGTCCTGTCGACCGTTGCCTCGTCGGCTATGCCGCCGAGGAACTCCAGGAACTGCGTCGACCTTACAATGGTGTATGGGACGCCGCCTTTTTTGATCAGGCTCTCCTGCGCGACCTTTGCGCGGAAATAGCCGTTATCGGGCGACCGTTCGATGCCGACGATGGAGAGGGCGACGTGGTGGCTGACACCGGCTGCACGCTCCGCCGCGAGCAGGTTCGAGGTCGATCGTTCGAAGAACGAAAGTACGGCACTCGGTTCGAAGGATGGCGAGTTGCTGACGTCGAGCACCACCTCGGCACCGACCAGCACATCGGCCAACCCCTCGCCCGTCAGCGTATCAACGCCGGTGGACGGCGCCGATTGCACAACGTCATGGCCCTTACTTCTGAGGCGCTCTGCGACCTTAGAGCCGATGCGGCCCGTGCCGCCGATAATAACGATTTTCATGGTTCTGCTCCTTGCAGGCTCGTCGATGGATCACCGCATCCCATTATGAAGAAGGGCTTCACTTTGCGGGCAACACCATCTCAGTTTCGGTGGTATCGAGTACGAAAACGGCCAAGATCTTTGCCGGCTCCCTGTCGCTTGCGTTCGCGCTCACGCGGTGGTGATCACCCGGGACTTCGATCCAGTTCTCGCCGGTCTTGTAGACTTTCACTGCAGCGTCGTTGATCTGGCTCTTGATGCTGCCTTCGATCACCGTCGCATAGATAAAAGCGCTCTTGGGGTGGGTGTGTGACGGGTTGTGCCCGCCGGGGCCGTATTCGACCAGAACGCCGCGCATGCTCTTGCCCGGCACATTCGGAAGCGCGTGGTCGAACACCACTGTGACCTTGGCATTGTAGGGCTCGTCGGAGGCCGCCACCGGTCCGGTGATCAGCGTCGCAAACAGCAAGCCAATCGCTAATCTTCGCATGGATTTCTCCTCCATTCACGTTGTTGGCAACGGGTGGGATCCTATGGCCGGCCTCCGGGGAGAAACAGATATACGTAGGTTTGCCGCAGCGGCGATCTTCTCCCGGCAGATGTCGTGGCCGCGTCCGAACCACCGCGCAACCGCTTCAGCTCTTCGCGCTTTCACGCTGGCTTCGAAAAATGGATCGGATGGCATGAAGCAGGTCCAGCTTGCGTCGCTCGCGCTGGTTTGCAGGCAATTCCGAACTTGCTCCGATCGCCTCGCGTTGCGCCAGGTGAATTGCCAGATCCTCCGCAATTTCCGGACGCTTCGACAAAAGCGGCGCGAACGCTGCCTGATCGACTTCATAGACGGTAAGGCGGGTGACGGCATGGAGGTCGTGCTTCTCCTTCATTCCGGCCAGCAGGCCGTCTTCGCCGAAAAAATCGCCGGGGGCCAGGCGCGCGATTTCCACCCCGCCGCTCTTCATCGCCACTACGCCGTTCTTGATCATCATCAGGCTTTCGAGCGACCTCCCTTCTCTGACAATCTCCGCGCCGGCGGCAAAGCTGCGCGGCGTCGCCGCGGCCGCAAGCGTATCGCGTTCTTCCTGGCTGAGATTGGAGAAAATCGGGATCGCGTCGATCAGGTCCTGCGCCGGTGCGACGGCGTGCTGCGGGTCGGACCTGCCAGGGTTCTGCATGAGCAGGCTCCCGGCAGGCAGAGCCAGTTGCACGCCGTTCGCCCTGCAATGCCGATAGACGAGGTCGATGACTTCGTTGCGCGCCGGGCCGCGCTGCGCCGGACTGGTGACCCTAAACTGGAGTTCGACGGTGATCGCGCTGGCATCAATCCCCACCAGTCCGACAATGGGAGCGGGCTGCTTCACGATCGCATTGCAACTGTCGAGAACAGCTTGCATGACGTCGACGATCATGTGCGGCATGCGCGTCGGAGCCACGCGAACCGAGACAATGATCTGATGGTTCTCGTCCGGCTGGCTGATGTTGGTCAGCCCCACCTTTGCCAGAACACTGTTCGGCAGGACCACGAGATTGTGCGCTGCGGTCAGTAGATGCGTCGAACGCCAGTTGCTTGAGACCACCCGCCCTTCCGTTCCGTCACTGAGGCAGATCCAGTCACCAAGGACATAAGGTCGCCCGAGGGTCAGGGCTATGCCCGAGAACACATCACCCAACGTGCTCTGCAATGCGAGACCGAGAATGATCGCAATGACGCCCGAAGTCGCCAGCAAGCCCCCGATCGGCACGCCGAAGACGAATGCCAGGATCGACAGCAGCACGCCGAGGTAGACGACGGCAACGACCAGATCCTGGATCAATCGTGCTTCTCGCGGTCGGCCATCGAGGACAAGATAAAGCCGGACGAACCCGATCACCGCCCAGGACAGATGAACCCACCAGAGGGTCTTTGCCGCCACGAGCAGTGTCTGCGCACCGTCGAGATCGGTCCGGTCGTAGCGAAACGGATTGAGGTCGCTGTGGGCGAGCGCCGCTGTCATCGACGCGAAGAAGGCGATCTGCACGATCAGCCGCGCCGTGGGGCGCGCCCTGCCCTGCAGATACCAGACGACAATTCCGGCAATGCCCAGAACACAAACGAGGGCGCGGAAAAATTGCATTTTCTGGTCCATTTCCACTCCCCTGGTGAGCCCTACGCGCCCTTCAACCGAGTAGCGAAGAGGCCTATGGAGGAAAACGCCGCCGTTCTACGGACAAAGACAGGATTGCTGCTGACGATGCCGGCTGGACGACAGCTCTCCCTCCGCTACAGCCGGCGGGCGGCAACTTCGTCTGACAAGGACAAGCGCGAGCCTGACGCCCTTGTTGCCATGCAACGCAAAACCATCGGCCATTCTCTGCTCTGGGCCGGAGAGCAAGACGGACCGATGGTTCCTGCGAGGCTGGCGCTTAGTTGGAAACGTCAGTAGTCCCAGAACACCGGAACCCACCGGAAGCGATCGCCATCGATCGCCACATGCCCAACGGACGGGAAAGGCAGGTGCGTGGCCACCAGCGACGATCCTGTCTCGGCCAGTTCCTTCATGAGACGCACCCGAACGCGAGCCGCCTCCTCGGGGTCGTGTTCAAAGCCGTTGTACCAGTCGGGGTGGTCGAAGGCGACCGCGAACAGGGCGTCGCCGGCAAACATCAGCCTGTCGCCTCCCGAGGCCACGCGGACCACGCAGTGCCCGGGCGTATGGCCGCCGGTGCGCTCAGCAACCACGCCCGGCGCGACCTCGCACTCGTCCTTAAACGGTCGAAGATGATTGCGGTACTCGTTCGCAAAGCGCTTGGCAGTTGCCCTCAACGCATCCGGGAAGCCCTGCGGCATGACCGCATGGGAGAAATCAGGCGCCTCCCAGAATTTGATCTCGGCGGCGGCGACATGGATCCGCAAGTCCGGACGCAATTGCTCCTTCACGCCATCAACGAGCAATCCGCCGATATGGTCCATGTGCATGTGCGTGAGAACCACATCGGTCACGGACCCAAGATCGATGCCTGCAGCCGTCAGCCGCCTGATCAATTGGCCTGCTCGCGGCAGGTTCAGGTCCGGATCCAGGCCAAGCCCGGCGTCGATGAGAATGGTCTGTGCGCCGCTTCGCACCACGACCACGTTCAGCGACCAGTCGAAGGCATCGGTTGGCAGGAACATGCCGTCGAGCCAGGCTGCCCGATCGGCGGCGTCTGCATTATGTCCCAACATCGTGGTTGGCAATGGCAGCACGCCATCACTGACCACCAGCAGCTCAATGTCACCGACCCGCACGGCATAGCGCGATGGGACCAGCTCTTCCGGAGCCGATCTGCCGGGCGGGGCAGGCTCCAAGGTCGTGTTCGTAAGAGATCTTGCTTCTAGCGGCGACATGACGCCCTCCTGTTTGCCTGATCGAAGAATGCTTTTTCACAGTTCACGGCCTGGACTCTAGGTTCGAGCGATATCGAGGGTCGAGCTATACCTCGGTTTAGGTCGGCCCGTTCGGTCAACGGTCGGCGAATGTCTGGCGTGCTTTGGCGCGCCGGGCCAATCCGACCTTGATGGCCACGAGCATGGGCGCAGCGATGACGAAGAGCAGTGCCACGGCATTGAACGCCGTGTCGAAGGCGATCACGATGGACTGCCCGGCAACGGTCCGGCCGAGAAGCGCCATCGCGGCCCGGCTGGCGGGAACGGCTTCCATGCCTCGCGCCGCCAGCATGGCGGTCGTTGCGGCCAGTCGTTCGATGACGGCCTGACCTCCCGCATTGACGCTCGCGCCCAGGACCGCGACATTTGCAGCGACGTTGTGGTCGATAAGCGTCTGAAGCCCGGCAACGCCAACAAGGCCGCCGAGCTGGCGACCGGTGTTGAACAGCCCGATCCCGGAGGCGAGGTTTCGTTTGTCGAGATTGGTAAAGGCAATCAGCGTGATCGACAGGAACAGGAAACCGAGGCCAAGGCCGCGAAAGAGGATCGCGGCCATCATGTCGGCGGCACCGCTTTCACTCGTCGAACCGGACAGCATCCACATGGCCAGCATGATCAGCAGGATACCGAAGGGAACGGTTGCGAATGGAGGAAGCCGACGGACCTGCATGAGGAAGGCAGCCAGGATGAGGGCCCCGACGAAGAGAGCGCCGCTTGGCAGGAGCAGCAGGCCGGCATCGGTCGGCGTGAAGGCCAGAACGGATACGGCGAAGGACGGGATCAGCAACGCGCTGCCAAAAAGTGCCGCGCCGGCGACGAAACTGACGATGAAGGCGAAGGCGAAGTCGTCGGATCTGAACAGGGTAAAGTCGAGGAGACCGGTGCCCTTGCGCAGCACCTGCTGCCCGAGAAACAGGAACAGCGAAGCCATCCCTGCAACCGAGAGCCAAAGGATGCGCGGCTCTTCGAACCAGTCCCAGCGGCTTCCCTGGCTGAAGACATAGCTGAAGCAGAAAAGCGCGACCGAAACCAGTGACAGCCCAACCCAGTCAAGGGGACGGTGCCTCGTCGTGGCGGGCGCCGGATCATCGACCATCAAGAGAAGTCCGGCGGCGCCGAGAGACAGAACAACATTGCAGTAGAAGATCCAGGTCCAGGACTGGCTGTCGAGCAGCCACCCCTGAAGCGCGGGGGCGAGCGTAGCGGGTGCGACCACCGCGCCCATGGCAAAAAGCGCCTGAAGGATTGGCTGAAGGGCGCTCCGAAAGGCAAAGAAGATGGTGGTCTGCCCCGCAACGAGAAGGACGCCGCCGGCAAGCCCCTGAATGACCCGCAGCGCAATCAGGAGATTGAGCGACGTCGTCGCGCACGCCATTCCGGATGCGATCCCCATGATGAGCGTCGATCCGATGATGAGACTGAGCGGCCGGATGCGGTTCAGCATCGAAGCGGCGACCATGAAGCCGATGAGCTTGAAGGCGGTGTAGCCGACGTCGAGCCAGGCGAATTCGTCGGGCGTGGCATAGATGTCGCCGATGATGTCGCCGCGGCCGAGCGAAAGAACGGTGCTGGCAATCGCCTCCGTCAACGCCGCGAGCACGATGCCGGCGACAAGCAACATGTCTGATGCAGACGCCTCGCGATTTACCGTGGCGGGCAGGTGCGTGGTCATGACCCTCTCCCGAGATCCACGTCGACCCTTGCGGACAGTCCCGGTACGAGACGTCCAGTCAAGGGGCTGCGGGCAAATCGGATCTTGACCGGCACCCGCTGGACGACGCGAACGAAGTTGCCGGTTGCATTGTCCGACGGCAGCAGGCTGAAGGCTGAACCGCTCCCGGGCGCAAAGCTGTCAACCGTGCCTTCAAGGACTTGCCCCGGATACCCGTCGATCCGGATCCGCACGCGCTGACCCGGCTGGATGTGCTCGAGTTGCGTTTCCTTGAAATTGGCGACAACCCACACGTCGTCGACCGGAACGATGTCGAGCAGGGAAGTGCCGGGGACGACGAAACGGCCGACACGAACCTGACGGTTGCCGATGACCCCACCAACCGGGGCACGCACGACCGTGCTTTCGAGGTCGATCTGGGAAAGGTCGCGCGCAGCTTCGGCCTGGGCCACGGCTGCGACGGCGGCCTCACGCTGTGCCGCAAGGACGGCAATGCGTTGCTTCTGCGCTTCGATCGTTGCTGAGGCCGCAGATACGCCTGCCTGCGTTTTCGACCGCGCCGCATCACTTTCGTCGACATGCGCCTGACTGATGGTATTGCTGCGGATCAGTTCGCGCCGGCGTTCATATGCCTTGGCGGCGAGATTCATCTCTGCGACGGCCGACAGCTTCTGGGCTTCGGCCTGGCGAATAAGGGCGTGCTGAAGCTCTGTCTCGGCATCGACATTGACGAGCCGGGCCTTGGCAGCTTCGACATTGGCTGCAGCCTGCGCGAAACGAGCCCGATAGTCCCTGTCATCGATCCGGAAAAGCACATCGCCCGCCCGAACACTCTGATTGTCCTGAACCTCGACGGCTACGACATAGCCGGCGATCTTCGGCGCCAATGACGTCACGTCCCCACGAACATAAGCGTTGTCCGTCGACACTTGGTCGCCTGGACGGGCCCACGCCCAGCCGCCGGCGATGGCTACCGCAGCGCCCAGGCACAGCAACATGCCAATCTTCTTTCGTTTGCTGGATCGCTTTTCGGCGGCGCCGCTCGAGGCGCTTCCCGTGGCGGTGGCAATCCTGTCCTCGATCGTGTCCATTGTCTTGGTTCCCGTTGATTTTCGTCGGCTGCGGCGCCAGGGCAGGGAGAATGTCAGAGCCTCCGCCACCTTGCGGATATTGATGCTTGCGACTTCAGACCCCGGCCTGTGTGCCGACCCAATCCTCGAAGCGGATTGCGCCGAGCCGCGGGTTATTGCCGGGGGTCAGCGATCGGTCATCGAGCAACGCGCCGAAATAGCGAGCGTGAACGTCGGGAACGACCTTTCGGTCATCCTTTGTTGCCCGCAAAAATTGCCTGACGACCTCATCGAGCGGAATGGCTTCCGGTCCGGCGACTTCGATCGTGCCGTTGACCGGCGCTGCGAGCGCGATATCGGCAAGCGCCGCGGCAACGTCGTCGGAAGCGATGGGCTGGAACAATGCAGGGGAAAGCCGAACCTCGCCGTCGACGGTCGCCGACTGCGCAATACCGCCGACGAACTCAAAAAACTGCGTGGCCCGCAGGATGGTATAGGGAATACCGGATGCCTTGATGAGGCTTTCCTGCGCGATCTTCGCTCGAAAATAGCCGTTGTCGGGCAACCGCTCGCTGCCGACAATCGACAGCGCGATGTGGTGGCGAACGCCGGCTGCAGCTTCCGCTGCCAAAAGATTGCGCCCCGACGTCTCAAAGAATTCGAGAACAGCCTCGTCGTCCCAAACCGGCGCGTTGGCGACATCGACGACGACATCTGCCCGATCCATCGCTGCAGCCAGACCTTCGCGCGTAATCGTGTTGACGCCAGTATTTGGTGCGGCAGCGAGCACGTCGTGTCCGCGCTCGCGCAGGCTCTTCACAAGTTTCGATCCGATAAGGCCGGTGCCTCCGATGACGACGATCTTCATGGGTTCACTCTGCTTTTCTCGACCGCACCATTGCTGTCGATCTGCGCTGAGAGTGCCCCTATGCTCAAGGGAAGTCCTTGGGCCTGTCTTGAATTACCCTTGTGGATAGCTTGATTGTCCGTCCAAGCGATTGTGTGATCGTGGCGGGATGTTCTAACGACGCAATGGCGTGTTGGTTATCCGCGGATGGCAATCGCCAGCCGGGGAAGTCGTCCAGGAGACCTCAAGGTGCAATTCAAGTTCGCAGATTATCTGCTCGATCCGGAACGCCGTGAATTGACGCTCAACGGGCAGGTTGTCGCCGTCGGTCCGCAGGTCTTCGACCTGTTGGTGCATCTCATCGAAAATCGAGAAAGGGTCGTCGGCAAGGATGATCTGCTGCTCGCCGTCTGGGGCGGTCGGATCGTGTCGGAATCGACGATCACCAGCCACATAAACGCAGTTCGCAAGGCGATCGGCGACAACGGCGAAGACCAGCATCTGGTGCGCACCATCCCCCGCAAAGGCTTCCGCTTCGTCGGCGATGTCAACCTTGTCGACGTTGGAAACGAGGCCCCTGCGCGAGGTTTGAGCGTCGCCGATCACAATAATGGAGAGGCACGCGTGCCGGCGCCGGCGCTCCCCTTGCCCGAAAAACCCTCGATAACCGTCTTGCCTTTTCAGAACCTCAGCGGCGATCCGGAGCAGGAGTATTTTACGGACGGGGTGGTGGAGGACATCATCACCGCACTCTCGCGCATTCGGTGGCTGTTCGTCATCGCACGCAATTCGAGCTTCACCTACAAGGACCGGACCGTGGAGGCGGCCGAGGTCGGTCGCGAACTTGGCGTGCGTTACGTACTGGAAGGGAGCGTGCGCAAATCGGGAAACAAGGTCCGCATCACCGGCCAGCTCGTCGACGCGACGACCGGAGCGCATCTCTGGGCCGAGCGCTTCGAAGGCACGTTCGACGACATCTTCGAGCTGCAGGATGGGATAGCCGAAAGCGTCGTCGGCGCGATCGCGCCGCAACTCGAACGGATCGAGATCGAACGCGCCAAGCGCAAGCCGACCGAAAGCCTCGACGCCTACGACTACTATCTTCGCGGCATGGCAAAACTGCACAGCGGCACCCGAGAGGCGCTCGAGGCGGCACTACCTCTCTTTTACAAGTCGATTGCGCTCGACGATGAATTCGCCGCAGCCTATGGCGGCGCCGCCTGGTGCTTCTTCTGGCGCAAGCTCAACGGCTGGATGGTCGACCGCACGGCAGAGATCGCGGAAGGCACACGACTGGCGCGGCTCGCGGTCGAGCTTGGCCGGGACGACGCCGTGGCGCTCACGAGAGGCGGGCATGCGCTCGGCCATCTCGCCGACGATCTCGACGCCGGCATCGCTTTGATCGACAGGGCCCGGCTGCTCAATCCGAATTTCGCACTCGCGTGGTTTTTGGGCGGTGTGCTGCGCGTCTTTCGGGGAGAGACGGAGAGCGCGATCAAGGATCTGACCCATGCCGTTCGCCTGAGCCCACTCGATCCGGAGATGTTCCGAATGCAGACGGGAACGGCGATCGCCCATTTCTTTTCCGGAAATTACGACGATGCGGTGGTCTGGGCCGAGAAGGCACTTGCGAACCTGCCGAGCCTGCTGGCCGCGGTCGCACTTGCCGCAGCCAGCCATGCGCTTGCCGGTCGTCCCGACGAGGCAAGGCGGTACATGGAGCGCCTGCGGCAGCTTGATCCGGCCTTGTGCATATCCAATCTCCGCGATTGGCTGCCGATCCATCGACCAGACGATTTCAAGCGGTTTGCCGAGGGATTGCGGCTTGCAGGCTTGCCGGAGTGACCATGGCCGCTCGCGGCGCGCAATGGACGAGCGCGCGCCGTGCAATTGTCCAGCGCCTGGACCACCACAGGCTCTGGGGCGTGGGTTCGGCACGGCAACTGTGACGAGTCGCTAGCGTGCACGCATTCGCCGCTCTACGATATTCATCTGGAGTTCGTGGCAGGACGCCTGTCGCCCAAGGAGCAAAAGCAGTCTCCGCTCTTCGGCTTCGCAGATGCCCGCGCGCCGGCAGTATTCCGATACGTCCAGCAGTGGCTGCGCACCGGACAGGGCGATCAAGTTAACCTCTTTGGCTGTCATGGAGTGCAATCCGCCTGCGGGTGCGCCAATCATCGCGTTCGCGATGTCTCGGGCCGAGCAACGGCCGCCTGCGCATACCGGACCTAGCCTAGGCAATTGACTGGACCGCTGAAACTATACGCAGGTTTGGGGAGACCCACTCCACCCACCGCTGACCGGGGCAAAGCGCGCGCGTGGCGCGCTGATTGAGGCGCATGGACTCGCTTCACGGGCCCGGGTGCGGGCAGCGGCCCATACTCAGGTGTAGCTCGACCGCCCAGAAACTCGAACCTAGACTTCGCGACGTAACCTTGACCCACATATTTCAACCACGACGACAGGAGCACATCATGTCGAATGCTCAAACGAGTTCCCGAAAGATTATCCTGCAGGAAAGACCCGCACCGGATGAGCTGGTTCCTTCACGCTATGCGGTACGGGTTGGGGACATCGACGTCTTGATCATTAGCGATGGCATCTTGACCCCGCCGGCCGAGTCGATGGCCACCAATGCCGACCCCGAGGTGCGAGGCGCCTGGCTGGACGAGAGGTTTCTTTCAAAGGTTGCCTTCGATTGGGCGCTGAACGCCGTTGTCGTACGCAGCGGCGACCAGACGATCCTCATCGACAGCGGCCTGGGCGAGGAGTATCCCGATTTCCCGCGGGCCGGACAGTTTGTCCATCGATTGGAGGCCGCCGGCGTTGATCTCGCGGCCGTGACCGACGTGGTGCTGACGCACATGCACTTTGATCATGTCGGCGGGCTCCTCGTCGAAGGCGTCAAGGAACGGATGCGCCCGGATCTTCGCGTCCATGTGTGCGCCGCCGAGACCAAGTTCTGGCAGGCGCCCGACTTCTCGCTTACCGCCATGCCACCGGCGCTCGCGGATCTCGCGCGCAAAGCGTCCCTTGAGTTTCTGAATGCGTATCGCAGCCATCTGCGGACTTTTGACCAGCAGGCGCAAGTGGCGCCGGGAGTGGTGGTCACCCGTACCGGTGGTCACACCCCCGGGCACAGCGTGGTGCGCATTTCGTCCGGCGACGAGCGGCTGATGTTCGGCGGCGACGCCCTGTTCCCCGTCTCCTTCGACCACCCCGAGTGGCACAACGGCTTCGAACACGATCCCGACGAAGCGACCCGCGTTCGACTGCGGCTCATGAAAGAACTTGCAGAGACCGGTTCCTGGCTGGTTTCCACACACATGCCGTTCCCATCGGTCGGCCGTGTAGCGACCGCCGGCGACCTTTACCGCTGGGTTCCGGCCTGGTGGGACTACTGACGGAAGGCTTCCGTTGGGAACGAACCGGACGACTGCTCTAATTCGAACAACCGGTCGATTGCTGCTCACGGCGCGCCGTGAGGCATCAATCGGCCGTTGGTTGGATTGCAAGGTCGGCACAAGACCACGGTCCCCCCTGAACGGGCCTTCGCGTCGATGGCTGCAATAGCAGCAAGGAGATCAAACTTGCCGCATAGCGTACTCGATAATCCCGAAAATTGCCGCTTCGAACTCTCCATCGACGCGGATGCGATTGCAGCCGCCTACTATCGCATGGAGGCAGACGTGCTGGTGCTGATCCACACGGAGGTGCCGTTCGAATTCTCCAGAGCAGGATTTGCCACGAAGCGGGCGAACGGCGTCTTTGCCATCTTGCGCGAGCGGCAACAGAAGGTCGCGCCCCGATGCGTGTTCATGGCCAACTATGCCGTTCATCATCCGGAATACAGTGACCTGATCTGCTGATCGCCAAGCAGATCAGGCCGGACCGCAAACACCGGCGTATTGGGCAAAACATCTCGGGGTTCGCACTCTCACCGAGCCTGCCCCTCCTGGAACGCTCGTATGCCTCTCTCGCGGTCACATCAGAGCGTATGTTGAAGGCCATGGGACTAGAGCTGAAAACTGAAGCGCGCGATCAGATTTTGCACTGGCTCGCGACCGGGATCCGCGACGAGCCCTTGGCAGAGAAGGTTTTTGTCGAGCTCTGCGGTCGGCTCGTGCGCTGCGGCGTCGCGCTGAGCAGAGCAACGCTTCATCTGCGCGTGCACCATCCGCAATGGCTGGGTACGCGCATGACCTGGGTGCGCGGACAATCGACCGCCAACATCCAGACCATCGCTTATGACGTCGAGGCAACCGTCGCCTTCCTTCGCAGCCCCTTTCAACTGGCGATCGTCAGCGGGCTGCGGGTTCGGCAGAATTTGCAGATCGTCGGTCCACATCATTTTGCGGTCTACGAAGAACTGAAGCACGCCGGCCACACGGACTACGCCGCGTGGCCTCTCGATCATACGCAGGGCCGCCGCCACCTCCTCACCTTTGCGACGGACCGGCATGGTGGCTTTTGCGCAGAGGAACTGGAACTGTTCGACGCGCTTTTGCCCTGGCTGTCCCTCGTCACCGAAATCCGCGTCAAGAGCCAGCTGGCTCGCACGTTACTGGACACCTATGTCGGTTCACATGCCTCTGCAGAAGTGTTGCGTGGCGCAACCAGACGAGGGACGGGCGCCACGATCAATGCAGCAATTCTCGTCTGTGATCTGAGGGACTTCACCCATCTCTCCGACCGATTGCCGCGTGACGAGCTGATCGAAATCTTGAACGGCTTCTTCGACGCTGTCGGAGAGCCGATCGAACAGCATGGCGGAGAAATCCTGAAGTTCATCGGAGACGGTCTGCTTGCCGTTTTTCCCATGGACCGGCCGCAGGCCTGCATGCACCTCATCGCGGCGGTCCAGGAGGGGTATCAGGCGGCATCCCGGCTTTGGCCGCAGGACGACCGAATACGCTTCGGCATGGGCGTCCACCTCGGCAAGGTCAATTATGGCAACATCGGTTCAAGACACCGTCTCGACTTCACCGTGATCGGGTCAGCTGTCAACAGGGCCTTCAAGCTCGAGGCGCTGACCAAACGCCTGCGCCGTCCCGTCCTTCTTTCGGGAGAATTCGTGGACGCGGCAGCCTGCCACGAGCAGACCGAACACCTCGGGCGACACGTGCTCGAGGGCATAGCAACTGCCGTTGAGGTCCATGCCCTGCGACTTTAAAGTCCCGAGACATCGCGTTGACGTTCAAGCCCTTGAACGGCCGCGAATGGTCGCCGAAACCAAGGTATACCTTTCCCGCCATGCGCCAGCTGCTAGCGTCTTCACGTCGCATGCCGGCCGTTACTCCCGGAGAAACAGGGTCCCGCAGGGCGTCGAAACGGTCCTCCGTTAACGACGGCGCCCACCGCAGGACCGCGCTTCGAGAGCTGAGGATCGCGGCCCGAAACCACCATTTGATGCGGCACGACCAGCACAGAAAGGAATGGCCATGACAGCCGAACAACCCGGTCACGGATACGTAACGACAGAAGACTCGACCAGGATTTTCTACAAGGATTGGGGGCCACGCGAGGCGCAACCGATCGTGTTTCATCACGGCTGGCCATTGAGCGGAGATGACTGGGACAACCAGATGCTCTTCTTCCTCGCAAAAGGCTATCGCGTCATTGCCCATGACCGTCGTGGCCACGGGCGATCGGAGCAGGTGAGCGGTGGCCATGACATGGATCACTATGCCGCCGACGTGGCCTCTCTCGTGCGGCAATTGGATCTGCGCAACGCGATCCATATCGGGCATTCGACGGGCGGAGGCGAAGCGACCCGGTATGTCGCCCGTCACGGCAAGGGGCGTGTGGCCAAGCTGGTCCTGATCGGCGCCGTGCCACCGCTTATGCTGAAGACGCCGAACAATCCCGAGGGGCTTCCGATCGAGGCGCTCGACGGCTATCGCGAGGCTCTTGCGGCCAACAGGGCGCAGCTCTATCACGACATCGCAAACGGCCCCTTCTATGGCTTCAACCGGCCAGGCGCCACGCCGTCCGCAGCGGTCAGCCACAATTGGTGGCGACAGGGGATGATGGGAGCCGCCAACGCCCATTACCTTGGCGTCAAGGCCTTCTCGGAGACCGACTTTACCGAAGACCTGAAGATGATCGATGTGCCGGCGCTGGTGCTGCATGGCGATGACGACCAGGTTGTTCCGCTCGCGATTTCCGCCCCCCGCTCAGCTCAGCTCCTGAAGAACTCCACCCTCAAGGTTTACAAGGGTTTCCCTCACGGCATGGCGACCACACACGCGGACGTCATCAACCAGGACATCCTCAGCTTCATCACCAAGTAGCGTGTTAGAGGGCGCCTCAGGCGCCCTTTTCCCACGGTGGGGGTTCGTCACACTCAGAAGTGCCCGCAAATCCGCCGCCGGTCGCCCGGAGCATTTTTTCCGGCGAACTGCTCCTCGATGCCAAGTGCATTTGGATAGCCAAACTTCAGTTTACTTTCGGCAAGGCCGGCCCGGCCGTATGGGTAGAGCGACGTCATGAGAGGTCTAACCGACCGGACTTTGAAACGGAAATGAGCTTCGAGCGGTTGAGGCCACCGCCCGCCCGGAAGGAATGGAGGATTTCATGTGTTCCCCGATCAAACGGACCGCAAACTTCGGTGTGCCATGGGAAAAAGCCTACGGCTATTCCCAGGCCGTGCAGGTTAAAGGCATCATCTATGTCTCCGGACAGCTAAGCCACGACAGGGCCGGCAACCTCGTGGCCCCGGCAAGGCTGGACCCAGCCGGAAGACCAGTCGATTTTTCGAGCATGGAAGAGCAGATGCGGCAGACCTACGCCAATGCCGTCACTGTCCTTGCCGAATTCGGCGCTTCACTCGACGACGTGGTCGAAGAGACACTCTACGTACTCGATGTGGACGCCGCGTTTGCGGCCGCTGGCAGGGTCCGCAAGGAAATGTATGGAGCGGAGATTCCGGAGTGTGCGAGCAACCTGATTGGTGTTTCCCGCCTGGCATTTCCCGAACAGCTGATCGAGGTCACCTTTCGGGCGATCGCACCGTGTGTTTCGCTTTGTAGCGTCTGACTGCAAACCATCGAGTGCTGACGGAACATACGGAACGGTCTTCGAACCCGCGGGAGGGCAAACCTTCGTTTTATAGCCAGCAAAACCACGTCGGATAAAATGGGCGGATGTTGGTTCTTGACGATCAAGGGAGCTAAGCGATGCCCGAACGTTCAAACCCCATCGAAACCGCCACCGGCGTCAACGTGGTCCACATCATCGACGACGATGAGAGAATTCGCTCGGCGCTGCTTGAACTCTTTGGTTCTTCCGGAATACCGGCCGAAGCGTTCGTCGACACTGCGGATTTCGACGAAAGGGGCGATCCAGAGGCCGTAGGGTGCCTGTTGCTCGATGTGAAACTGCCAGGCATGAGCGGTATCGAGTATCAAAGGAAACTGTCGGATGCAGGCTTCGAACTTCCAATCGTTTTCATGACCGGCGATGGAGACGTCCCGACGAGCGTCACCGCCATGAAGGCGGGAGCCGTCGATTTCCTGTTGAAACCCTTCGAGGTGGACGACCTACTTTGTGCGGTCGCCGCAGCCATGGAGGAAGGAAAAAAGCAGCGGGATATGGCTCTAAGGAGAAAGCATGCCCGCCAGTGCGCGGCCAGTCTCACCCCACGTGAGAGGCAGGTCATGAAGCTCGTCACCGAAGGTCTCATGAACAAACAGGCGGCATACGAACTGGGAATCAGCGAAATCATGGTCAAGCTTCATCGCGCAAGCGCTATGAAGAAGATGCAGGCCCGGACCTTCAGCGACCTCGTAAGGAAGTCGGAACTGCTGCAGTGAGGTCTTGGCAGGAGCTAAAAGACGGAAATGATCGACCACGCCTCTTTTCCGGCCGCCCTGGTTAGGATGGATGCATCGCCTGTCCTGAACGACAACCGGCTTCGCGCCGCGAACGGCCCGCTAAACGAATGTATAGTGATGCGGATGCGTGAAAGACCGTAAGCTTTCATCATCATCCTTCGCCGGCACCTTCTTTAGGAGGTGATGATCTAAGTGTCGCAGCCCCCTCCCCGCGGCACGACTGCTAAAAGCCGGCACACCTAGGGGCCGTTTGCCCATGGGCAGGCGGCCTCCCTTTCCCTGGCAAGGGTCGTCACCTGCGGAATTATGTAGCAAATACCACCAACCGAAAACGATGAGGCGTTGTCAGCTTTGCGCCAGGAGCGGTCATCCGGCTTTTAGACAAGGTTATTGACAGATCAGTCAATAACAGCTACTACCCTTTCCCATGGCAAGACCAAGAGAGTTTGACCGCGACACGGCTTTAGACAAGGCCTTACGGCTGTTCTGGGCGAAGGGATTTGCAGCGACGTCAACCGACGATTTGCGCGAGGCGATGGGCATCGGCAGGCAAAGTCTATACGGCGCATTCGGCGACAAGCGTACCCTATATATCGAGGCGCTCGACACATATCAGCGGCGAACCAACTCGGGCCACCTCAAGAGGCTCGGCGAGCCGACCTCGCCACTGAAAGGCATCGAGGACCTGCTCACTGGCCTGGTGTCTGATGACGATTGCGAGCGCGCCCTTGGTTGTATGGGCGTCGGTTCCGTTGGCGAGTTCGGCATTACGGATGAAGAACTGAATTTGCGCCGAGAGAAGGCGAGCGCCCTGCTTGGTCGACGTATCGTCGAACGGATCGAGGAAGGCCAACGGTTGGGAGAGGTCGATCCCGGGCTTGACCCGGTAGAGGCGTCGGCATTCGTTCAGATGGTGATGGCGGGACTTCAAGTGGCAGCACGCAGCGGTGCTGCGGCTTCAGACCTCAAGTCGATGGGGCGCTTCGCGATCCACAGACTGAAACCGTAAGTTTGCCTCTTCAAACGAAGAGGCTTTCTTTTGCCCAATAATGGACTAATCAGTCAATAAAGGAGAATGGCATGACGATCAATCAGCGTAAAACCGCACTCGTCTTCGGTGGGTTCACGTGGTATCGGCGGGGCAGCCGTCGAACAACTGGTGAAGGACGGCTTCGACACGGCCTTCACCTACGTGTCGCGTCCGGACAGTGCCAATGCACTGGTCGCGAACATTGGGTCCATCGGCGGTCGAGCTATCGCCATCCAAGCCGACAGCGGTGACCCCGAGGCTATTCGCGCGGCCGTGGCAAAGACTGTGGACCTCCTTGGACCAATTGATGCTGTGGTGGTCAATGCAGGCATATTGCGTATCAACACCGTTGAATCTGTAAGCCTGGAAGAACTGGACATGATGCTCAACATCAACGTTCGGGGTGTCTATCTGTCGATACAGGCCGCCGTGCCATATCTTAAGGATGGCGGCCGCGTCATCACGATCGGCTCCAATGTGGCCATCAGCACTGGCTCGCCTGGAGCGAGTGTCTACCAGCTCACCAAGGCCGCCGTCGCGGCCATGGTCAAAGGCCTTGCGCTCGATCTTGCGCCTCGGCGAATCACGGTTAACAACATCCAGCCAGGCCCAACAGAAACCGACATGAATGCCGGCGCTATCGAAATGCTGTCGGCCCGGAGCCCGTTAAAGCGCGTCGCCGCTCCAGAAGAGATAGCAGGCGTGGTGTCATATCTCGCCAGCCAAGCTTCATCCTACATGACCTGATCAAGCCTGACGATCGACGGTGGACTGACGCTCTAGGTCGGCGCGACGCATCCCTGTACGGGACCCCGACACTGTTGGCCGCGGTTCCGCACGCTGAACTCCTGTGTTCGTGGAAAGCAAGCTCCAGTCTCAAGCGATTATCGCCGGATGTCCGCTTCGGGCCTAAAAGCGGCCATTGGTGGCAGTTGCTCCATAACTCCGGATTCCAGCAGGGCTGCGAGTTGCTCAATTCCGTCGTAGCTGTTCTGTCTTTCGCACGAGATCTGCCAGCGAACGGCTCTGCATCTTGCGCATGACGCTCATCCGATGGAGCTTCACGGTCATTTCGCTGATGCCGAACTGGTAGGCGACCTGCTTGTTCATCAGGCCACTCACGACTGCAAACATCACTTCCTGCTCGCGAGGAGAAAGAGTATCTGCCAGCGCCTGGACCCGGTCGCGTTCCGCCTCGACCTTGCGGCGCTCGGCGTCGAGCTTAATGGCACGCTCCACCGCCTCAAGCAGATCGTGATCGGCGAACGGCTTGGTGATGAAATCCATGGCGCCAGCCTTCATCGCCTTTACGCTGGTCGGGACATCTGCATGCCCCGTCAGAAAGATCACCGGCAGGCGACTACCAGCAAGAGAAAGATGCTCCTGGAGGTCCAGACCCGTGCCCCCTGGCATGTTGAAATCAAGAACAAGGCAACCGGGCGCCCGGATGTCTGCCGTCTCCAAAAACTCAGGCCCGTTCGAGAACGCAGTCACTCGTTTTTGGGTCACCATGAACAAATCGAGCAGCGCTTCCCTCATGGCCTCGTCGTCGTCGACGACGTAGACGATCGGTTCCGCAGGCTCTTCCGTCTTGGTTTGAGCGTGTTGCATCAGATTGGCCTCTGTTTCGTCCCGCATGCATCATTGACGATCACGACGAGCGGGCGTTCGCTTTGACGGTGCGCGTGCGAAACGACCGTCGGCTCGAGCGGCATCTCAAGTTTCATCGTTTCCCTCTACGTCCCGGTCACCCAATGCGGCGGCCAGCGTGGCCAGCAGAACCTGCGCGTCGAAGGGTTTTCTGAAGCAGCTCGTCCGGTCGCGCACACTCAACTGATCGGCGATCTCGTGCCGGCCGGTCATCAGGAAAACAGGAAGGTCCGGCTCTTTCGTCTTGACCAGGTCCCTCAGTTCGAACCCGTCCATTCCCGGCATCCCTATGTCCGTAATGAGCGCATCCAGACCCGGGAGCCCAGCGGAAAGCAGCGATCGGCCAGACGAGAAGCTGCGAGCCGAGTAACCGGCCGACTCCAACAGATCCTCCAGGGACTCCAGCAATCTCGGATCGTCGTCAACGATCGCGACGACCTGCCGATGCGGCAAAGCCATCGATTTCACGCCTGTCTTGCGGGCATGGGTAACAGGTATCTTCAAACGTTCGGCGATGCGCACGAGGTCGGCAAACGAGCCTGCCTTCATCTTCTGCATCACATTTCGCCGGTGGATCTGCAGGGTCACCTCGCTGATGCCGAGTTCCGCAGCCGCCTGCTTGTTGAGCAGGCCGCTTATGACCAGCGGCAGCACCTCCCGTTCGCGCGGTGTCAGGTCAAGATAGCGTCGCTTCAGCTTTCCGAACTCGGCCCGCTCGGCCCGTCTTTTCTCGTCCTCGGCAATGGCCGCATGAATGGCGGCCATCAAATCCGCGTCGGTAAACGGTTTGGTCAGGAAATCGACCGCACCATCCTTTATGGCCCGCACCGACGAACGAATGTCTCCGTGACCGGTTATGAACACGATCGGCGGATGCTCCCCTTTGGCTATTTCGCTTTGAAGATCCAGCCCGTTGATGTCCGGCAACTCGATATCCAGAAGCAGGCAGGCGGGCCCATCCGGCTTTTGCGAATTGACATAGTCTCCGGCCGAACCGAAGGCGATCGCCTGGATGCCGTGTGAGGCCAAGAGCTCGCACAGTGCCTCGCGGATCCGATTGTCGTCATCGACGACGAAGACTGTGTATTCCTCGTTCGTCATGCCGCTGCTTCCACTTCGATCGGCAAGGTAAACGTGAAGGTTGCGCCATTGGTTTCATTGTTTTGCACCCACAACCGCCCCCCGTGCGACTCGATGATCGAACGACAAATTGCCAGGCCCATCCCCATTCCGTTCACTTTCGTCGTAAAGAAGGATTCGAATATTCGTTCCGGAAACTCGACCCCCGTGCCAATGTCGCTGACCTCCGTCGCGACGAAATCCCCCACGCGACGGACCTGGACCCGAACGACGCGGTCGCGGACCACAGCCTCCATCGCATCCATGCCGTTGCGAATGAGGTTCACCAGAACCTGTTGAATATGCACCTGGTCCACCGCAACATAGGGAAGGGTTTTCTCGATATCGACGTCGACCCGAACGCGACGGCGAATAGCCTCCTCCGCGATGAGATGAACAGCTTCGGCGATTGCGCTCACGAGATCGCTATCGCTCTGCGGCTCGACACGCTGCTTGAACAGGGCGCGGATGCGGCTTACGACTTCCGCGGCGGCGTTGGCGTCACGGATAATGCGTTCGGCAGTTATCTTTGCCCGCTCGAGATTGGGTGGGTCGGCCAGCAACCAACGGTGACAGGCATTGGAATTGGCCACGATCGCTGCCAATGGTTGGTTCACCTCGTGGGCGATTGACGCCGAAAGCTCGGCCAGGCTCGCCGACTGACTGGCTCTGGAAAGTCTCTCTTGCGCAAGGCGCAATTCGTTCTCAGCCTGAACCTCGCCATCGATATCAAGGCAAATCACGTTCCATTGGACGATCGCACCCTCCAGATTGCGCATGGCGGCCGCTCTGGTCTCGACCCACCGATAAGCGCCGTCAAACCTGCGTAGGCGATGCTTGCGCGCGTAGGGTTCGCCGGTGGCCAGGGAATGGGCATACCTCTTCTTCACGCCTGCGACATCGTCGGGATGTACCCCGGCATCAAGCGTTGCGTCCAGCCGGGACTTCCCCGTTCCGTCCAGGTCTTCAAGACTATACCCGAGAAACTCCCGCAACTGTTGGCTGCGATAGACGGGCTCGCCGTTTGGTGCTGAGCAGTCGATCATCGCCGGCAACGTCTCAACCAGTTGCCACAATGACCGCTCCCGTTCACGCAGCGCATCTTCCACGCGCAATTGGTCGTCGATATCATGTGACAGCCCGTACCATTGCACGATCTGCCCGCTATCGTCGCGTAAGGGTTCTGCATTGCTTTCAACCCACCGATAGACGCCATCCGACCGGCGCAGGCGAAACCGCTTTGAGAAGTTCTCACCGGTGGCGACAGACCGGCTCAATGCCTCCTCGAGGCCTGAAGCATCGTCCGGGTGCACGGAGGCTCTGAAGGCGGACGCCAGGCGGCCCGGGTCTCGTTGTTCGGAATTGGCAGCGTCGAGACCTAGAAAGCACATCAGCCGCTTGTTGAAAAACGTTGGCTCACCCTGACGGTTCAGGCGCCAAAGCAGACTGGGAACGATGTCGACAAGCTGCAGAAGTTCCCTTTCGCGGTCGCGCAACGCGTTCTGCGCACGCATCTCGTCATCGATGTCGATCGAGATCGCATACCAGTTTACGATCGCCCCTTCCCCGTCGATCAGCGGCACCGCGCGTCCGTCAACCCAACGATAGACGCCGTCCGAGCGGCGCAAACGGTACTTCATTCCGTAGGATTCGCCGGTCGCAACAGAATGGCGGACCGCTTCCAGGAGGCGCGCGGAATCGTCCGGATGCACGAGCATTTCCATCGCCGTCGCCAGCCGGCTGCCAGCCGGTGTTTCCAACTGCGCAAGATCTTTCCACCCATAAAAATCAAGCAGGCGCTTGTTGAAAAAGGTCGGTTCGCCGTTGGGGCCTAGTCGGCGAATGTGAACCGGGACCATGTCAACAAGCTGCGAGAGTTCCAGCTCTCGGCCACGCAACGCCTCGACGGTCTTCTTGTAAACATCGATGTCGAGCGCGATGCCGAACCAACCCAGGATACGGCCTCGAGCGTCGCGGGCGGCCCGGGCGGCAGTTCTGGCCCAGACATAACTTCCCGATACGCGGCGGAAGCGAAACTCGACGTTGAAGTCATCCCCCGTTTCCAGGCAACGATTCCATACCGCTGCGGTCCGCTCGTAATCGTCCGGATGCAGCAATTGCTTCCAGGCCGTGTGACCTTGGTCAACGGAAATGTTCAGTTGCTCCGGCGTGACGCCGAGCGAGTTCTGCGCGAATGGATGCAGGTAAATCCAGCGTCCGCGCGCATCGAACGCCCAGCCATTGCCAAATATGCTCTCGACAGCTCTCGCAGACCGTAGTGGTTCTGGTTCGCCAGCGCTATCGGATGCCGCAACCATGCGAGGCTCGCGATCCGTCACCAACTCATCGATATCGACGCTGACGCTGTATCCGGGCTCGGCGCGGGTTTCCGTCCACCGATACTTGCCGTCGGGCTGGCGCCGTCTGTGCCTCGTGACTTGCGGAACGCCCGTCCAGAATGCACGCGCAGCTGCATGCGCCGCTGCAGTTCGGTCGTCGGGGTGAATTCCGCTCAATGAGCTTGGCAATTCCTGTACGGCCGCCTCCGTCGTATCGACAAAGCGAGCCGCGGCGGCGGACGTTTCGATGTCGATGATCGCACCGTACCAGCCAACGATATCATCCTCACCCTCACGCAAGGGCTGAGCAGATGTTCGGCTCCAACCGTAAGCGCCGCTTGCGCGCAGAGTTCGGTGTTCGATGTTGAAGTGCTGTCCGGTTTCAAGGCACCAGCGCCAGAGCGCCATTGACCGCTCGTAATCATCCGGATGGATCATTCGTCGCCATCCCAGCGGACCACCGTCCGACTGGGAGCTGAACTCCTCGAGCGTCAAGGCCAACCGCGACAGCACCGCAGGGCTGACGCAAACGATCTGGCCGGCCGAATTCGCCGCCCAGGCGTTTCCGACCACGCTTTCGATGATCCGCACCGCCTGCATTGTCTCCAGCCCGATTTCGTCAGGTGAATCGAACGCCTTCGTCATTACCTTCTCCTGCAGGACGAGGAAAGCCACTATCAGCGCTCTGCATAGCAGTTGTTCTCGAGATTCGGACTGCGCAAACTGTCCGCCCATCCTATTCTCGCCGCGTCCCGCCCGCATCCTATGGAAATCTATGACAACTGTGCGGTCTATTCTAAGCTGTACTTGAGCATAGGCGAAGAGGAGCATCCGGCCTCGCCTGGCAGCACGTCTTCTCATAGACTTCCATAGGCTGTGGCATGGCCGTGATTGCGATAGGGTTAGAGGAATGGCTGGTTCGCCCCGCCAGACTTCGATTACAGTGCCTTGGTGGGCCCCACGGTGCCCAGGCTTTCTCTGTCCGATCGGAGCAGCCGATGGAATCAGCTTCTAGAGCAATTGGCGACAGCCATCCAGAGACGGTCGATCATCCGGTGCAAGGGCTCGATCGAACGTCGCTGGGGCCTGCGGGAAGCGCGTTGCGGCGCGCGCCCACCGAACGACCGTCCCTCGAGCGAGCTTCCCACTGGCGGCGGTTCCGATCAAGCCGACCGCAGCTTTTGCATCTCGTCGCGTTCTTCGCCGCTTACGTTCTGGGCTGCGGATTTGCGAATGTCCTCGCCATCGTCCCGGGCATCACCGTCTCGATCTGGCCTCCCGGCGGCGTGTTCATGGCGACACTCATCCTCACGTCTCCCCACAGCTGGCCATGGTGGATAATCAGCGGCTGCCTTGCCGAGATGTTTGCCCAGCTCGTGTGGTTTCACAGCCCGCTTCCTGCAGGTTTCTTGATCTTCGCCGGCAATGCACTCTGCGCTTCCGCCGGAGCGATGCTGCTCAGCAGCGCCACTGGCCGTCCCATCCGGCTGGAAACCCTTCAACAAGTCCTCGCTTTCGTTGTTTTGGGTGCGGGAGTAGCGCCCCTCGCAAGCGCGACCGTCGGGAGTGCAACCCTTGCCTGGTTCGGCGTGAAGTCCCAGACATTCGCATCAGTGTGGCCACTATTCTGGATCGGAGATGCAACGGGCATCCTGCTGGTGGCGCCCCTGGTACTGGTCCTCGTGCGCTCCTGGCGCGGAGAAACCGGCCTGTCCGTGGCACACTGGACGGAGGCTGCCGTTCTCTGTTTCATCTTCCTCGGCGTTGCTGCGCTTTCCTTAAGCGCTCGCTTCTTTCCCTCGCCCTACATCATTTTGCCGTTTCTGCTTTGGGCGGCCGCACGTTTCGAATTTCGAGGCGCTGCCGTCGCCTTGACGCTCCTGACACTGATTACGATGGCGCTCACGATATCCGGAGACAGCCAGTTTATCGGTGACGCCGGATCGCAAAGGCAACAGCAGGTCATGCTGCAGCTCTTCCTCGTGATTTCCGCATTCTCGGCGCTTGTCGTCGCAGCCATTTCCAGGCAGCACCAACTGGCGTTGCTCACCGCCCGTCAAAGTGAACTGCGGCTGCAACGCTTGACCGACGCCGTTCCGGCTCTCATCTGGAGCGCCACGCCTGACGGAACGCCGAGCTACCTCAACAAGTGGGCCACCGACACGACCGGGTTGGCGTTGACGGATCTGATTGCAGCCAATGGCAAGCGGTCCTTGACGGACATTCACCCGGATGACCGTATTGCCACCGACGAAGCGCTGAAACGCGCGTTCGAAGCGGGCACGACCTTTGAAGGAAGGTACCGTCAGCGGCGGGCAATCGGTCCCCATCGATGGGTCGAGAGCCGGGCGGCGCCCTTGCGTGACGAAGCCGGAACGATTCTGCAGTGGTACGGCGTTTCCGTCGACATCGAAGACGCAGTGAGCGCTCAGGCTGCACTGCGCGAACGGGAGCAGGAGCTGCTGCAGCTTGTCAACATGGTTCCAAGCCACGTCTGGCGCTTGACGCCGGATGGCGAGCCCACCTTCTTCAACAAGCGCATGGTCGACTTTCTCGGCCTGGACATTTGTGACACGGACAAGCCGGGGAAAACCCGGCTCGCAGCCATGGTCGAAGCCTCCGTACATCCCGCCGAGGCAGGCGCGTTCGTCGATCTGCTTCGCCATTGCCTCGAAACCGGCGAAGCCTTTGCCATGCGATATCGCCTGCGCCGGGCCGACGGCGTCTTTCGCTGGATGTCGAGCCGAGCAGAGCCAATGCGGGATCACTCCGGGAATATCGTCCAATGGTACGGCATGTGCCATGACATCGATGATCTGACGCACGCCGAGGACGCATTGCGCCGCAGTCAGAGTCAGCTTCAACGGATGATCGACGCAGTGCCGGTCCGCATTTGGAGCGCGACGCCATCGACCGGCTCGGTCTACTTCAACAAACAGTTCAGGGACCGCTTCCGCGCGGTTGTCGCAAGCTTCGAGGCGCACGGAGAGCAGAGTATCGAAAGTCTGCTTCAGAAGCTGATCCATCCCGACGACGCCGCAGCGGTCGGAGACATGCTGCAAAGATGTTTCAAGACCGGTAGCGGCGCAACGTTGCGATTTCGTTGGCTTGAAATTGAAAGCGGATATCGCTGGGTGGAATGCCGGGTCGAACCTCGCCGCAATCAGGAAGGAGAGATCGAGGAATGGTATGGCGTTTCGCTCGATATCGACGATCAGATGCGTGCTCAAAACGCATTGTACGATCGCGAGCGCGAGTTGTCCCTGCTCGTCGATATGGTACCGGCCTTCATAGCCCGGCAGACCGCCGGCGGTGAACTCAGCTTTCTGAACAAGCGGTTGGTAGACTTCCTCGGATTCGATGCCATCGACGTGGACAAGCCGGGAACGACCCGCGCGGGCGCGATGATGCGTTCTGTCGTCCATCCGGACGATATCGCATCCGTACGGGAGAACGCCACGCACGGCTTCTCCACCGGTGAACCCTTCTCAAACAGATATCGCATGCTGCGCGCCGACGGGGCGTACCGATGGGTCGACGGACGCTGCGAGCCACTACGCGATCAAAACGGGACGATCGTGCAGTGGTATGCCGTTGCCATTGATGTCGACGATGAAGTGCGTGTCCAACAACAGCTCTTCGATCGGGAGCGCGAACTCTCGCAACTGGTCGACATGGTGCCGAGCCCACTCTGGCGGTTAAACTCGGATGGGGACCCGGTCTTCTTCAGCAAGAGCCTGATCGAGTTCCTCGGACATGACGTGAAGGACTATCAGGGATCGGGCAGCGTTCTCCCCGCTGCGATTACAGCCGCGCTTCACCCCGGACGACGCAGCGAAGATGGATGCCACGCTGAGAGAGGCCTTTGCCACCGGCGAAAACTTCTCCTTGACCTACCGGCTGCGCCGTTGCGACGGCGTCTATCGCTGGATGTCGGGCCGCGGCGCTCCCTTGCGGGACGCCAACGGCCAGATCCTGCAATGGTTCGGCATTTGTCACGACATCGACGATCAGCTCCGCGTCGAACAGGTCTTGCGTGAACGCGAGCGCTCGCTTCGTCAACTCATTGAAACCTTGCCTGCGATGGTCGAATGCACCGACCCGAACGGTGATCCTGTCTACCGCAGCGAACAGCTTCGCGAGTATCTGGGATACAAGTTGGAAGCGCCCGATGGATCGGGAGAAGCACGACCGTCAGGCCCGCTTGGTGCTGCCGTCCATCCCGACGATATGCCTCAGGTCCATGAGAACTGCGGCCATGCCTTGTCCACCGGTACGCCGTATGCGCAGAAGCATCGACTTCGCCGGTCGGACGGAGAGTATCGCTGGGTGGAGACCCGGGCAGCGCCCATGAGGGACGCCGATGGACTGATCGCACAATGGAACGTCATTTGCATCGACATCGACAGCGAAGTTCGGGCCCAGGAGGATCTGCGGGCTGCGCGCGATGGTCTTGCGCGTGCGTCTCAGGCCGCCAGCCTCGCCGAGCTTTCCGCCTCGATCGCCCATGAGGTGAACCAGCCGTTGGCAGCGATCGTGACAAATTCCCATGCATGCCAACGCTGGCTTTCTGCTGAGCCGCCAAACCTTGCGCGAGCGCAAAGGACGGTAGAACGCATCACGCGCGACGCAAATGCTGCCGCAGACGTGGTAAGCCGCATCCGCGCGTTGTTCACGAGATCCGTGGAGCCCGGGATGAGCACAACGGTGGACAGCGTCATTGCCGAAGTGCGCAACCTTTTGGTCGAAGAAGCCATGCGGCGGCGCGTTCGCATCCAGCTTGACGTCGAAAGCGACCTTCCTCCGGTCGCTATCGATCGCGTGCAACTTCAGCAGATACTGGTCAACCTGATCCGAAACGGCATAGAAGCGATGACATCCACGGCGGATCGGCGCATCGTCAGCCTGCATGCGACGCGTATCGAAGACGCAATCCGCATCGCCGTGAGCGATTGCGGCACGGGGGTCCAAAACCTCGACAGAATATTCGAACCTTTCTTCACCACGAAAAACGACGGCATGGGCATGGGATTGGCGATCTGCCGGTCGATCGTCGAGTCCCACGGCGGACGCCTGTGGGCACAAAAGAACGAGCCCCAAGGATCGACGTTTGTTTTCACACTGCCGATTGAATCCAACCTAACGGCATGATGATTGCCGTATAGGACTACCTGCATACGATCTCGGTCGCGTATGGCGCACGCTATGGTCTTCACCACCGCCAGCCGATAGCGTTCGCATGCAATTCCGGTAGCGGTAAGGAGTCCGCTGTCCGCACAGGGCCAGTAGCTGCCAAGGTGACCGTCGTGTCCTGGTCGGACATGCCGCCGTGCGCGATAGGCGCATTGATATCTTCGCTAGTCAAAAGGATGAGGTTGCCCGCAGGCTGATTGCCCATCCTCCCCGCTGTCACATCTCCGGTAGACCAGCCTTTCGGAAGCCGTCTGCAAAGTGGTCCCGGACAGATGCATCGCGCAGCGGCTGGGAGCCGAGCCAATGGCCGATCGTGAAATGAGGGTGGGCGATCAGGAACAATTCTGCTTCTCGCCGCGCCTCCTCAAGGTGGCCCAATTGCGCAAGCGTCGCAGCCAGGAATTTGCGTGAGTTGGTACGATACGTGTCTTTCCTGCGCAGTGTAGCCGTTGCCGCCTCATAGTCACGCGCGGCGTATTGCGCCTGCCCAAGATGACAAAGATACCAGCAGGCTGGATAGGGATTGAGCCGCAGAGCTTTTTCGATCTGTGCCAGTCCGTCGGTAACCCTGCCGTCCAGCACGGACATGTCCGACATGGCGGCCCAGGTGTCGGCGTGGTTGGGGTCTAGCTCCAGGGCCTTGGCGAAGGCGGCTTCTGATTCCTCCCATCGCCGCTCATAAGCTAAAATAGTCCCCAGAACGTAACGGCAGCCGGCATCGTTGGGATCCAGGTCGACGGCCTTCTGCGCGAACGTCACCGCCATCTGACGGTTAGGATCTTCGGGCTCGCCGAAGTGAGTCCAGGCCAGCCAACGATTATAGGCGAGCAGACCGAGCGCCTCGGCATATGATGGCTCCAGCTCAACCGCGCGCTGGAGCAACACATAAGCCTCACGCGCAGTTTGCGGCGACTCTTCCGTCAGCAGGCGGGCGCGCACACACAGATCGTACGCCTCAAAATTCTTCGGCCGATTGCGCTGCGTCGGGATGGTCAGTCGGCCGATGAGGGCTTCAACAATCTTGGCGTTAACTTCATCCTGTAGTTCGAAAACATCTTCCACCGTCCTGTCAAACCGGTCGGCCCACAAGTGCTGGCCGCCGATCGCGTCGATCAATTGTGCATTGATGCGGACACGGCCCATGGCGCGTCTGGCGCTCCCCTCGAGGACGTAGCGGACGCCGAGATCCTGAGCGACGAGCCGTACGTCGACTGGCTTGCCCTTGTAGCCGTAGACGGAATTGCGCGCGATGACGAACAGGCCGGCTGTACGGGAAAGGTCGGTGATCAGGTCTTCGGTCAAGCCGTCGACGAAAGGCGCGTCCGCTTCATCCCCACTCGTATTCGTGAACGGCAATACAGCGATCGAGGGACATTCGGGCAGCGGCAATATCCTCTGCAGCGCATCCGGCCAATGCCACACGTGGACCGGGCGAGCCAGATTCTTTAGGTAGCGTTCGCCTGCATCAAAGAAACGGTCGCCGATCTTGCCGACGATCTCGCCGTGAACTTTGGCTGAAATGCAGATACCTCCCGGTGCGGCCAGCGTCTCTAGGCGCGCCGCGACATTGACACCGTCGCCCAAGACGTCTGAACCGTCGTCGATGACATCTCCCAGGTTGACCCCTACACGCAAAAGCAGGCGCCGGTCTGCGGAAGCTTCAACAAGAGTGGTGGCCCGTTGCATTTCCAAAGCTGCTGCGACCGCGTCCACTGCGCTACCGAATTCGATTAAGAATCCGTCGCCCATGACCTTGAAGATGCGACCCTTGTAACGCACCGCAGCCGGCTCGATAACGCCAGAACGGAGTTTCCTAAGGTCCGCCAGCGTTGCGACTTCATCAGCCTCCATCAGGCGTGAATATCCCACCACATCGGCAACCACGATGGCGGCAAGGCGACGCTGAAGAGATTGATCCGTCATGTTGAGGACAAGCCTAACGACCGAGCTCGTAAGGTATTGTTCAACCGCGAGTGAGTCAACAAGTCGCAAGAGGTAATGCCAGGCGACCTCCGCCTCCATCGAGGATTGAGCGACTTTATCGGCGCCCTTTGTCTTCGGATGGGAGACCTACATCCAGTCGAGCCGCAGGCGCGCGTGTGCGATATCGGCCACGACCGAGACCGCGAGTGAACGTGCATCCCTCGCCTTGTCGAAAAGGCCGATCGGCGCCTTGATGCGAGAAAGCAGACGCTCATCTCCCCTGTAATCACGCAGGAGCTGGCAGCGTTTCGCATGGGTCCGGCGGCTGCCAAGGGCGCCGATGTAAAATGCATTCGACGTCAGCGCCACATCAAGCAGCGGCAACTCGCGATCAACATCGTGGAAGAGGAGCGCGACGGCGGTGTCGCCGTCTAGTTCGTCAGGCAAAGGCACTTGCCCGCGCTCGAGCGCGACTGTCTCGTAGCCGGCCGCAACAGCAACGCGGGCAACCGCATCGATCTCGAGCGGAGTGCCGGCGAGGATGACCCGCGGCCTCGGCCGGTAGGCGCGCACAAAACTCTCGCCGTACCAGCCGCTTGCCTCGCTGCCGTGCTGCAGCGAAAGGGCGCGCTTGCCAGGATGATAGCGTAGACCCACCGGCGAGCGACGTTGGAGGGTGGAAAGCGCCTGGCGCAAGATGGCCGCGTCCGCCAATACATGGATCGCAAGGGTAATGCCGCCGCCACAGGGCAGGACAATATCAAAAAACGGGGACCCTTCGCCAAGTCGAAGCGTGCGATCAAGGCCTTTTCCAAGAGCGGTGATGGTTTCGGCGGCCACGGCCGCTTCGGTGCAACCACCGGAGACGAAACCGCAATAGAGACCGTCACTGCGCACGACCATTTGCGCGCCGAGGGCGCGCGCAGCGCCGCCACGAATTTCGACGAGCGTGATGAGGGCCGTTGACTGCCCCTCTTCGAGCGATCGAGCGGCGAAAGACAGTACTTCGATTGCATCGTCCGACAGGAAGGCAGCGCGCGGTTCTGGCGAAAGCGTTTCCGGATCGGCGGCGATGCGGATCGTCATCTCACTCCACTCCCTGCGTTCCCCGCCAGCGGCGCACGATACCCGGATCGAGATCAAAGAGATCGAGCACGCGGCCGACGGTGTGGTCGACCATGTCTTCGATGCTCTGAGGTTTCGCGTAAAAGGCTGGGACAGGCGGATAGATGATGCCGCCCATCTCGGTCACATGCGCCATGTTACGGATATGGCCGAGATGAAGCGGCGTTTCTCTGAGCATCAGGACGAGGCGACGACGTTCTTTCAGCACCACGTCGGCCGCACGGGAAATGAGGTTGTCCGTCGTGCCCGTGGCGATCTCGGCCAGCGTCTTGACCGAACAGGGGGCGACGATCATGCCGAGCGTCTTGTAGGAGCCAGAGGAACAGACGGCGCCGATATCCTTGTTGGAATGGGTGGTCGTCGCCAACGCTTCGAGGTCCTGTCTGGAAAACGTCGCCTCGGCCGCAAGCGTGATGCAGGCCGCGCGCGACATGATCAGATGTGTCTCGATCTCGAGGTCACGCAGCAGTTCGAGGATGCGCTTGCCGTAGACCACGCCCGACGCGCCCGAAATGCCAACGATCATGCGTCTTGGATGCGTCATCGCCCTATCCCGCGCTTTTCAGGAGTGCTGCGGCGCGCGCGCAGGCCTCGTCGCTGATGCGGGCGCGCACGCCATGGAAATTCGGGCCGCGCGTCGCATCGAGCCCCATCCGCGAGGTCGTGCCGATGCCGCTGGCGGAGGGGTCGAGCGCATTGCCTGGCAGGCCTTCGATGATGACGACGTCCTTGTGCGGCTGGAAATGAGTGGCAAGCGCCCAGAGCACCTCACTGTCGCGGGTAATATCGACATCCGCGTCCACCACGACCACGGTCTTCAGGTACTGGTCCCAGCCAAGAAGGCCGAGCATGACCTGCCGCGCCTCCCCCTCACGCGTCTGGTTCATGGCGATGTAGGCGTGAAAATGCGTGCCCGACGAGGGGTAGTGTACCGCGGTGATCGAAGGAAATCGCGCCTTCAGCTTCTCCACCACCTCGGCCTCGCGCGGCACGCGGCCGAGATTGAGGTGTTCGGCCGAATTGCCGCCGGCCACGCTGACAAGGATGGCATTGCGCCGGCGCATGACGGTTTCGACGGTGAAAAGGTTGTTGGTCGAGCGGTCGGAGGAATAGCCTGTGAACTCGCCGAACGGCCCCTCCTCCACATGCGCCTCGGGATCCAGCACACCTTCGAGCACGATCTCGGCATGGGCGGGAACACGAATGCCGTGCTTTGGCGTCCGCACCACCTGAAGCGGCTCGCCCATCAGGCCGCCGGCAACATCGCGTTCGTCTTCACCGAAGGCAAGTCGGGCAGAGGCGGCGATCATGAAGAGCGGATGGCCGCCGATGACCATCGCGACCGGCATCGGCCTGCCCTTCTCCTTGGCCATGTTCATCAGCCGCCAGAGATGGCCACGCGAATGCAGCGAGGTGGCGAGCGAATTCTTCGAATGGATCATCGCGCGGTGGTAGCTGAGATTGCCGGCGCCGGTTTCGGGATGTTCGCCGATGATGATGCCGCTGGTGATGTATTTCGCCCGGTCCGTGTCGAAGTGCTTGAGCATCGGCAACGCGTTGAGATCGACGGCATCACCCGAGACGATCTCCTCCGTGATCGGACCTTCCTTCAGGACTTCCGGCGTGAACGGCCGGTTGGCGCGCGCCTGGTAGGCCTCGTGCAACCTGTCGGCGGTCGAACCGAGCAGACGGGCGATACGATCGCGTGAGGCAAAGATGTTGCAGAGGACCTCGCTGCCGGCGCCGCTGACATCCTTCAGGTGCAGCATGGGATGTCGCCCCCGCTCAGCCAGGTTCCAGATCAGCGCTGTCGCATCCTGATCGTCTAAGACCGGCTGGTCGATGGTGATGATATCTTCGGGGTGCTCCGCCCTGTAGTCGGCGAGGAAGCTGCGGACATCTTGCTTGTGGTACTGGGTCATATCTTTGCCTCGACGCGACTGGGGGGTGACGGCGCCCGGAATGGGCGCCGTCGTCTTTACTCAGGCAAATTCCTTGTGCTTGCCCGTGGCCCGGTCGACACCGGCATAGCTATCCTTCAGACGCGCCTGAGCGTCCCTCAGGTCGCGCGGCGGCGGCGACGGATCGATGCCGACGAGCTTGGCGATGTTGTTGCCGAGATAGCCTTCGAGATCGTCCTCGGAGAGGTTGATGCCGTGCGGCGGATCCTTGCAGAGCACTTCCAGTTCGCGCAGCCACATGCCCGGATCGTTCGGCGGGCTGTCCGTGCCGAAGACGATCTTGTTCTTCGGCAACTGCTGGGCGAACTCTACGATGCGCGACTGGAAGCACCAGCCGGACTCGCAATAGACGTTCGGGGTATCCATCGCCATCCAGAAAGATTCGAACGAATAGTTGCCGCCGGTCTGGATGCCGAAGTGACCGATGATGAAGTTCACCATCGGGAACTCGCGAATGATCGGATAAAACATCGTCGGGATGGTGTACGGGCCGTCGCCCGTGTGGATGAGCACGACGACGCCGAGTTCGGCACACTTCTTCATCGCCGGACGCAGCCAATCAAGCGCGCGGTCGGGACGATAACCGTGCATGTTGGCGTGCAGTTTCAACATCTTGAAACCGTATTCCTTGACGTGGAATTCCAGCTCCGCAGCGCCGTTTTCAGGTCCCCAGCGCGGGTTGTAGTTGAAGTTGCCGATGAAGCGGTCCGGGTACTTCTGGCAAAGCTCGGCGCAATAGGCCATGTAGTCGCGAATGCCGTCGCGACCCTTGCGGTTGCCGTCGCGGTAGCCGGTGTTGCCCGGCGGCGGCTGGATGAAGCCCATGTCGATCCGGCGCGGCTTGCCGTTGATCATGTAGGGGCCGTCCATCAGCTTCAGCATGCGCTCGCCGGTGAAGGGCTCGCCCGTGTGACGCCACGCCTCGTCGACGAGGTTGGTCGGGTGAAGATGGGTATCAATGATCATTGTTCACTCCGTTCAAATTTACGCGGCAAGGGCGACGCCGTGCTGGCGCAGATACGCCTCGGCTTCCTCGACGGTGGCCGGTGGCTTCGTCGCTTCCAGCCCGATCATCCGGGCGACGTTGTTGCCAAGGTAATCTTCGAGCGTATCCTCATCGAGGTTCAGGCCCTGCGGCGGCTCGTGGCAGAGAACCTCCAGGAGGTTGATCCACATGCCCGGTTCGTTCGGCGGCGTATCCGAGCCGAAGAGGATCTTGTGCTTGGGCAGAACCTTGGCGAATTCAACGATGCGCGACTGCAGGCACCAGCCGGATTCCACGTAGACACTCGGTGTGTCGAGTGCCATCTGCATCGGCTCAAACACGTAGACGCCGCCGGTCTGAACGCCGAAATGCGCCAGGATGAAGTTGACCTCCGGAAACTCGCGGATGATCGGATAGAACTCCGTCGGGATCGAGTACGGTCCGTCACCGGTATGCACCTTCACCATCAGGCCGAGATCCGCGCACTTCTTCAGTGCCGGTCGCAGCCAGTCGAGCGCACGGTCCGGGCGGTAGGCGTGCATGTTCGCCTGCAGCTGCACCATCTTGAAATCGAACTCCTTGGCGTAGCGTTCGATCTCTTCGGCGCCGTTCTGCGTGCCGTAGCGCGGGTTGTAGACGAAGCAGCCGAGGAAGCGGTCGGGGTGCTCGGTCACCATCTTTTCCGTGTAGGCCATGTACTGGCGGATGGCGGCCTTGCCCTCGAGATCCATCACCTCGTGGGTGTAGATGGTGTTGCCTTGCGGCGGCTGAATGAAGGCCTTGTCGATCCGGCGCGGCTTGCCGTTCACATAGTAGGGGCCATCCATCATCTTCAGCAGCTTGTCGCCGGTGAACGGCGGTCCGTCGTGTCGCCAAGCCAGGTCCACCAGATCGGTGGGATAGCAGCTCAGGTCAATAATCATAGGTTTCTCCTGTCGTAGAGGGTCCGGTCGATGCGGGGCCGCGCGATGAACGCCATGCCGGCCAAAGCCAGGCCTGGATCCGCGATCTCAGGAAATGCCGAAGACGGAGGGAACAGGCCGGCGCATAAGCTCCCAGGGCGGGGCAACCGGGTGTTCCTTTGGTGATCAGCATCGACATCGCAGCCTCATCTTCCAACAGACGGTGAGCAATTGTCGGTGCTTCTACTCGCCTTCAAAGGAACCACTTCGCGCGATTCTTGTCAACTCAAAAAATGAGCTAAACAATTGTTTTTAAAACGATTTTTGTCATTGAAAGCAGCAGCAACCGCCCGCGCTGGAGGGGCGCGGGCGGCTCAGACAGAAAGGCTTACGCAAGCGCCGTCCGGCGTGGAGATTCGCTGCTAAGGCACCAGGCATGCACGCAAGTTTCTGTCGATACTTTCGCGGTCGAGATTGCGGCCGATGAACACGAACTTCGACTTCCGTTTGTCTTCGCCCCAGGCGTGGTCCGGGCGGAAATCGACGAGCTTGTGCACGGCCTGAAGCACGAAGAAGCGGTCGTCTCCGGCAACGGAAACGATGCCCTTTGTGCGGAAAATGTCGTCGCCGTGCTCGCCGAGGTAGCCCTTGAGGAAACCTGCAAGCTTCTCGCCGTCGAAGGCTTCGGGATAGACGAAGGAGTGGGATTTCACAGTCGCGTCATGCTGGTGCGGCCGAAGGGGGGTCGCGTGCGCGCGTCCATGGTCATGATGATGGTGGTGCCCATGGTCGCAACACGGCTCCTTGCAATCATGGTGATGATGGTGCTCGGCATCGCGATCGTCATCCATGTCGATGTCGAGAATTTCCGCCCGCTCTCGCACATAGGACGGCCGGAAGCCCTTGACACCGAGAATGTTGGAGAGATCCACCTTGCCGTAGCTGGACCTCAGGATGGGTGCTGTCTGGTTCAGCCTGCGCAGAGATGTTTCCAGCGAACCGAGGGCATCCTCCCCGGCAAGGTCTATCTTGTTGACGAGGATGCGGTCGGCCGCGACGATCTGGTTGACCGCCTGGTTGTCGCTGCCGTCGAGCACCGGATCGTAGAGATGCTGGTCGATGTGCATTGCGTCCACCAGCGTGACGACGGCGTCGAGCTCCACCTCGTCGGCCACGCTACGGTCGACGAAGAAGGCGGTGGCGACCGGCGTCGGGTCGGCAAGACCCGAGGTCTCGACGATGATGTGATCGAACTTGTCCTTGTGGCTCAGGAGCTTCTTCATCACGTCGATCAGGTCGTTGCGCACGTCGACGAAGCAGCAGATGCAGCCGTTCTGCATCTGGAAGATTTCCTCGTCCGAGGCGAGCACGAGGTCGCTGTCGACGTCCACTTCGCCGTATTCGTTCTCGATCACCGCGATACGGTGACCGTGACGCTCGGTGAGAATGTAGTTGAGCAGTGTCGTCTTTCCTGATCCGAGGAAACCGGTGAGGATCGTGATCGGGAGTTTCTGCTGGCTCGCAGGTTCGATATGCATGTTCATGCGCCCTTCTCCCTCAAGGCTTTCAGGATGTCTTCCGGTGTGATCGGATAGTGGTGGAAGCGAACGCCGATGGCGTCGTGGATGGCATTGGCGATGGAAGGGCCGATGGCGATGATCGGATCTTCGCCCACACCCTTGGCGCCCCAGGGACCACCCGGGTCGGGCGCTGCCTCGAGGATGATCGTCTCGATGTCGGGCATGTCCATCGACAGCGGCATCTTGTAGTCGACCAGGCCCGCATTGAGTGAGCGCCCGGTCTTCTTGTCGATGACGTAGTCCTCGGTCAGCGTGTGGCCGATGCCCTGCTGGATGCCGCCCTCGATCTGGCCTTGCGCGGCGATCGGGTGGATGACGCGTCCAACGTCGTGCACAGGCACGACGCGCTTGACCTCGACGATGCCCGTTTCCGTGTCGACGTCCACCTCGGTGAAATGTGCGGCGAAGGAGTAGGATTTCGTCGGCTCGTAAGTGCCGTTGGCAACGATATTGGCGGCAGGAATGCCACGTGAAGGCCCCATGGCCTCCGACACCGTCATAGAGCGATCTGGCTCGGCGATGAGGAAGACCTTGCCTTCGGAAAGGTCGATCTCGTCGGGCGAGACCTGAAGTTTCATCGCTGCCCTGGCGAGCACGGCAGCGCGGACCTTGCCGGCCGCCATCTTGGCGGCCGTGCCGACCAGGTAGGTCGTGTGGCTGGCAAAGGCCCCGATGTCCCATGGAACCACGTCCGTGTCGCCATGGATGACGCCGACGTCCTCGAAGCGGACCCCGAGCTCTTCGGCAACGATCTGCGCCAGCGCCGTATGGGCTCCGGTGCCAAGTCCGGCAGCGCCAGTTAGCAGCGTCACCGTTCCGTCCTCGTTGACCTTCACCGTGGCATTGCCCTGTTCCTTGATGCCGGGATAGGCAGACGAGCCGTGCATCTCGCAGCCGATGCCCCACCCTTTGCGGATGTGCGGGCGCTTCGGATCTGGAGCCCGGTCGCGGTTCCAAAGCGCCTTCCAGTCGAGCACGTCGATGCCGTGCTTGAGGCAGATTTCAAGCCCGTGACCGAGGATCGGATGGCCGGATGGCGCGATGTCGCCGGCGCGCACCACGTTCTTCAGCTTCAGTTCGGCCGGATCCATGCCGAGCCGTTCGGCCGCTTCATCCATCTGGATGTCGAGCGCATAGTAGCTCTGCACCACGCCGTAGCCGCGGAAGGCGCCGTTGATCGGGGTGTTGGTGTAGACGCACCGCCCCTCCAGCCGCACGTTCTCGCAGCGATAGAGCGAGGTAGCGGCGGTGGTTCCAACGATGGTCACGCCCGGGCCATGGGACCCGTAGGCGCCGGAATCGTAGACCAGCTTCATGTCGCGGGCGACGAGCGTGCCGTCGTTCTTGAAGCCCTGCTTCAGCCAGATCCGGCAAGGGTGACGGGAACGACCGGCCACGAATGTCTCGTGGCGGGTGAACTCCATTTTCACCGGCCGGCGGGTTTCCTTCGCCAAAAGCGCACAGAGAAACTCGTGCTGGAACAGGTCCTGCTTGGCCCCAAAGCCGCCACCCATATGGTCGACGAGCACGCGCACCTTGGTGAGCGGCAGGCCGAGCACTTCTGCAAGGATGCCACGCACCATGAAAGAGGTCTGGGTCGAGGTCCAGAAGGTCAGCTTGTTGGAACCGTCCCAGTCGGCGATGCAGACGTTCGGCTCCATATAGGCCGGGTGCGGCCGCCCGCCGGCAAACGTGCCCTCGAGAACGAAGTCCGCCTCGGCAAAACCCTTATCGATGTCGCCGCGGTTGACGCGCACCGGGTCGAGCACAAGATTGCCGCCCGGTCCAACGTCGTGGATCAGTGGTGCGCCTGGCTGCGCGGCGTCCTCCGGCTCGAAGACGGCCGGCAAAGGTTCGTATTCCACCTCGATCAGGTCGAGCGCCTCGTCGGCGATCTCTTCGCTGATGGCAGCGACGGCGGCGACGCCCTCGCCCCAGAACCGCACCTTGTCGTCGAGAATGTACTGGTCCTTGGTGCAGGAGGCCGAGCGTGGATGCGGCGACCCATAGTGCAGCACGCGTGGCACGGTCTCGTGGGTCAGCACAGCCTTGACGCCCGGATAGGCGAGCGCCTTGCTGACGTCGATCGACTTGATGCGCGCATGGGCGATCGCCGCGCGCTTGATCTTGCCGTGCAGCATTCCGGGCAGCTTGATATCGCCGGTATACTGCGCCTCGCCCGTGACCTTTTCGAGCACGTCGTCGCGCTTGACGCTCTTGCCGACGATCTTGAACTCGCGCTGTTCAATGGGGGTGGTCATGTTCATGGTCTTGCAGCCTCCATCTCGCGCGCGGCCGATTTGATCGCGTCGAATATCTTGGTGTATCCCGTGCAACGGCAGATGTTGCCGGAGAGCCCGAAGCGGATGTCCTCGTCAGTCGGGTGCGGATTGTCGTCGATGAGCTTCTTCGCCATCATCAGGATGCCGGGCGTGCAGAAGCCGCATTGCGAGGCGCCGTGCCGCATGAAGGCATCCTGCAGCGGATGCAGTCGATCGACACCCGGCTGGAGCCCTTCGACCGTCTCGACCGCACGGCCTTCGGCTTCCACGGCAAGCATCAGGCAGGCGTTGACCGGCTCGCCATCGACGAGCACGGTGCAGGCGCCGCAGTCGCCGACATCGCAGCCCTTCTTGGTGCCGGTGAGGCCGACCTCGTCGCGCAGCGCATCGAGCAGGGAGCAGCAGCCATCGACGGCCATCTCGCGCGCCTCGCCATTCACGGTGAATTCGACCATCCGTTTCATGCGAAAGTCTCCAATGCCTGTTTGACGGCGCGACCGGTCAGGACGCCGACCATGTCGCGACGGTAGTCTGCGCTGGCGCGCACGTTGCTGATCGGCGTGCATTCCTCCATCGCCTTGTCGGCAGCACTCCTGACAGCCTCAGCATCGAGCCTCGTGCCACGCAGCATGGCTTCGGCTTGCGGCGCGCGCAGCACAGTGGCGCCGACCGCACCGAGCGCGATGCGGATGTCGCTGCAGACGCCATCGTCCATCGCCAGGCTGACGGCGACGCCGACGGTGGACAGCTCCATCGCCTTTCGACGGCCGTGCTTGAGATAGGCCTTGCCGGTATTGTCACCCGCCGGCGGCACGGTGATGCCGGTAACGATTTCGCCCTTGGCGAGAACGGTCCTGCCGGGGCCGGTGAAGAACTCGCAGATCGGCACCACACGCATGTTGGTGCGGCTGTAGATGTGCACGAAGGCGCCGTCTGCGACCAAGGGCGGAATGGTATCGGCCGACGGCGAGGCGCGACAGATATTGCCAACGACGGTCGCGCGGTTGCGCACCTGGATGGAGCCGAGCGAGGCGAGTGCTGAACGCAGGTTCGGATATCGCTGGCGCACCAGCGACAGGTTCTCCAGCCGTCCGACGGTCACCAGCGCACCGAAGGTCAGTCCGCGCGTCTCGTCATAGGTGATGTCGGACAAACCAGGGATCTGCTTGATGTCGACGACGTTGCGCACGCGGCGCAGCCGTTCGCGGATCTCGACCAAAAGGTCCGTGCCTCCGTTGAACAGGAATGTGTCGTCGCCGAGCTCGGTGAGAAGACGGGATGCATGCTCCAGCGTTTCCGCCCGATGATAGTCGAAGCGTCTCATGGAATCCTCTTGGGGTTGGGGGCTCCGGCGGCGCGCGGCCGCCGGACTAATGGTGTTGTTCTCTAGGCAGGGTCGGCAGCCGGCGCGCCGTCCGCGAGTTCGGCCTCCTCCGGCTCTTTCGCCGGAACGCCGTTGAAGAGAATGTTGAGCAGTGCCGCCGCAAAGGTGCCGACGAGCACGCCGCTGTGCAGGAACTTCTCGATCGCCGCCGGCAGCTGATCGAAGATGTTTTCGGCAACGACCGGCACCATGGCGAGGCCGACGCTGACGGCGACGATGTAGAGATTGCGGCGATTGGCCACGAAATCCACCTTCGACAGGATCTTCACCCCCGTCGCCGACACCATGCCGAACATCACGATTGCCGCACCGCCGACGACATAGCTCGGGATCGATGCGCTGACGAAGGCAACCTTCGGCAGCGAGCCGAGCAGGATCAGGATGGCGCCGCCCGCTGCCACCACGAAGCGGCTGAGCACGCCGGTGATCTGCAGCAGTCCGACGTTCTGCGCATAGGTCGTATAGGTGAAGGTGTTGAGCAGGCCGCCGATGATGTTACCGACACCGTCGGTTCTCAAACCCCGGGTCAGTTCTGCCTCGGTGATCTTGCGTCCGGCCATGTCGCCGACAGCCAGGAACTGGCCGGTCGATTCGATCATCATGACGGTCATGACCGCACAGAGCGACAGGATCGACCAGAACTCGAAGATCGGCCATCCGAAGGCGAGCGGGTGAATGATGCGCACCCAGTCGGCCTCGGCAACGCCGTGGAAATCCACCTTGCCGGCAGCGATCGCGACCACGAAGCCGATCCCGATCCCGATCAGGACCGCAAGATTGGCCATGAAGCCCTTGAGAACGCGGGTGAGAAGCAGGATCGACATGAGCACGATGGCAGCCACGGCGAGCGCGAACGGCGCGCCGTAGGCCGGGTTCGGGATCATGCCGTCCGGACCCTTGATCATCGGCTGGCCGCCTGCCGCCCAGTTTACCCCGACGCGCATCAGCGAAAGGCCGATCACCAGCATCACCGTGCCGGTGACAACAGGCGGGAAGAACCGTACCCAGCGGCCGAAGAACGGCGCGACCAGGATCGTGAACACCCCGGAGCCGATGACCGCGCCGATGACGCCCGGCATGCCGAGATCGGGATTGGTGCCCGTCGCGATAATCGAGGGTACGGCGGTGAACGAAATCCCCATCATGATCGGCAGGCGAATGCCGATGTTCCAGATGCCGAGCGCCTGGATGAGGGTGACGATGCCACAACAGAAGAGATCCGCGCTGACGAGCATCGCAATCTGTTCCTTGGGCAATTGAAGTGCGCTGCCGACAATGAGCGGCACGGCGACCGCTCCGGCATACATGACGAGAACATGCTGTAGGCCAAGGGCCATCAAACTTGGGATCGGGTAGGTTTTTTCGACAGGATCAGTCGTATCGGATTTATGCATTCGCTTTCCTCCCAGCGAACAGCTTCCGGCGCGGTGGGAGGGCAACTTCGGCCTCATGATGTGGTCACCGCACGCCGTACAAAGCGGATCATGCGGCTGGCCAAATCAGCAAACAATCGGCACAATCATATTTATTCATATAGTAATTGAATGAATGGACCGGCATGGACATCACGCTGAAACAGCTTCGAGCCTTCGTCACCGTAGCCAATCTGGGGCAGTTCACCCTGGCCGCCGACAGGCTCGGCTCCTCGCAGTCGGCGGTGAGCACGCTGGTTCGGCAGCTGGAGCAGAATTTGAAGCTGCGTCTCTTCGACAGGCATACACGTCTTCTGCGGCTTACGCAGGCCGGCATGGACATCTTGCCGGTTGCCGCACGTGCCGTCGCCGACATCGATGGCATGGTGGAGAGCTCGCGCGAGTTGAATGCGCTGAGACGTGGCAAGGTTTCGATTGCAGCGGGCACCGTGCAGGCGGCTTTGATGCTGCCGCAGCTCGTCAACGCCTTCACCCGGCTCTACCCCGATATTACCGTCGCTATTCATGACGTGGCTGAGATCGCCGTCCTGGAACAGGTGACCAACAGCTCGGTCGACCTCGGGATCGGAACCGTGCCGGAGGACGATACCGAATTGATGGGTACCCGGCTGACGACCGACGAATTCCTCATCGTCCTTCACCCGGACGACCCGCTGGTCAGGCTGCGTGAAATTCGTTGGACCGACTTGGTTGACCGCAAGCTGATCGGTCCGCACCGCGGCAATCCGATCAGGGACCGCCTCGAAAACGAGCTGGCACGCAACGGTATCGTGCTGCCCTTCGACAAGGCAATGCAGGAGGTGGCCTTGCCGCTGACGATTATCGGCATGGTCGAAGGCGGGCTCGGCGTCGCGATCATGACATCGGCGGTCACACGGCTTGCGACCTCCATGGGCCTCGTCGTGCGCACGCCGACCGAGCCGCACATCAAGCGCGAAGTCAGCCTGATCCAGAAACGCACGCGCTCCCTCTCTCCGGCCGCCCGGCGGTTTCGCGACTTCCTGCTGAAATCCGTGCACTAGACGTTTCCATGGAAAGACGTCTTGCATTCAGACGCGACCTTGCGTTTGACCAAGCGCAATTTCCGGCGTTATCTGGGCGCGCTGCTGGACCGCGGAACTGCGGGCAGGCAGGGCGCAGCCTTCGCTGCGCGCGGAGGGCTTTCGGCCGGCCGCCGCTCCCAGCTCAAGCCAAACCAGGAGCAACTCATGGCGCATTCCCTGAAAAGCAGCACCGAAGCGGCACGGTCGAACCGGCCCAATCTTTCCACCGACGCCATCCGCAGCACAAAGGAAGATCTGGCGGCCTGCTTCCGCATGGCGGCGCGCAACGGCTTCGAAGAGGGCATCTGCAACCATTTTTCGGCTGTCGTACCCGGCCATGACGATCTCTTCATCGTCAATCCCTACGGCTATGCCTTTCGCGAGCTGACGGCATCAAAGCTGCTGGTGTGCGATTTCAACGGCACCGTCATCGACGGTGACGGTGAGCCGGAGGCAACCGCTTTTTACATCCATGCCGAAATCCACCGCCGGCTGCCGCGCGCAAAAGTCGCCTTCCACACGCACATGCCCTATGCGACCGCCTTATCCATGACCGAGGGCGCCCCCTTGATCTGGGCCGGCCAGACTGCGCTGAAATTCTACGGTCGCACCGCTGTCGACGAAAACTACAACGGCCTTGCCCTCGACCATCGGGAAGGCGCTCGCATTGCTGCTGCAGCGGGCGACGCCGATATCGTCTTCCTAAAACACCACGGCGTGCTGGTCCTGGCGCCGACAATCGCTGAAGCCTGGGACGATCTCTACTATCTGGAACGGGCGGCCGAAGTGCAGGTGCTTGCAATGTCCACCGGACGGGAAGTCCTGCCCGTCGCCCCACAGATCGCTGAGGCCGCTTACCGGCAGATGCGCGAGGGTGACCCGGAGTCGGCACGGGCCCATCTTGCCGCCATCCGCCGGCAACTCGACGCCGAGGAACCGCAATACAGGCACTGAATGCGAACCGGGCCGATGCCAAAAGCAATCGCATCGGCCCGTTCCAGATTGCCGGTCAACCAGTTGATCAGGCGTCTCTTTCCGTGACGTTGGCCATGCCTGGCGATCGGCAATTAATACGATCCATTTATCAAATAATTGAAATAATGAATTTGTTTGAATTAAAAGCGCGTGCTTAGTTTCCCGCCATAACAACAAGGTGGGGACGACATGGTACGTGAAAATCCAGCTGCGTTGCTCGCAAGACTGATCCCCGGTCAGTCCTTTGCCCTCACGGGCGGTACCGTCATAAACGATGACGGCTCGCAGTCGGCAAGTGACATTATCGTCGGCGCCGACGGGCGCATCACGGTCGTCGAGCCCTTTCTCGACACCGGTTCGTGCGGCGCCTGCATAGACATTTCCGGCATGCTCGTTTCGCCGGGCTTCGTCGACGCGCACCAGCATCTCGACAAGACGGGGGTGCTGCGGTTTACGCCAAATCCCTCCGGCACGCTCCAGGGCGCCCGCGAAGCCTTTGCGAAATACGCCCGCACCGCCGGCCCCGACGACATTCACAAGCGCGCGACGCGCACAATCGGGCGATGTCTTTCGCGCGGCACGACCGCGATCCGCAGCCACATCAACGTCGACAAGGATGCCGGTTTCCATGGCATCGAGACGCTGGCCGCCATTCGCGATGCCGAAAAGCACCGCATCACGCTTCAGCTCGTCGCCTTCATGACGCCGCATCCAGGCCAAGACTTCGAGTGGCTCGGCAACAACATCGACGGCGCCGTTGCGCTCGCCGATGCCGTCGGCGGAACGCCCGCCGTTTCCGAGGACCCGCCGCGCTACCTCGACATCCTGTTTTCGGCCGCTGTGAAATCCGGCAAGCCTATCGACCTGCACCTCGACGAACACCTCAATGCCGGCGTGCATCTCATCGACGCCGCACTCGAACGCGTCGAGCGCTTCGGCATGCAGGGGCGCACCGTCTTCAGCCACGTCTCGGTGTTGAGCGCCTTGCCGCGCCGGGAGTTCCAGCGGATAGCAGAGCGCCTGGACAAACTGAATGTCGGCGTGGTGACACTGCCGGCCGCAAATCTCTATCTACAGGGCCGCGATTACGAGATGCTGCCGCCGCGCGGGTTGACGCGTGTCGCCGAACTCCATCGCGCCGGCATCACCATCGCCACCGCCTCGGACAATATCCAGGATCCGTTCGTTCCGACCGGCTCGGGCGACATGCTGGAAATCGCCCGCTGGACACTGCTTGCAGGCCATCTGCGCGGGGACGAGCTCTCAGCCGCGCACAGCATGATCACGACGGCCCCTGCCCGACTGATGGGGCTTGGCAAGGACTACGGTTTCAGACCCGGCGCGCGCGCCGACTTCGTCATTACCGACTGCATCGATACCGACACGCTGATTGCCGGCGGGCCGGATCGGGCTTTCGTCTTTTCGAACGGGCGCCTGGTCTCGCAGAGCACTACTGAAAACATCCGCCTGAAGGAGAACGCATAAAAGGGAACGGCTGCTCCGGGGGGATTGGGACTGCAATCTAATGGGAGGAATGAAATGATAACTGAAATTTCACGTCGTTTGCTGCTTGCGTCCACTCTCGGAATGGCCCTGACCGGAATACTCTGGCAGGACCTCGCGCACGCCGAAGACTTCAAGATGGGCCTTCTCGTGCCCGGCAGTGTTTCCGAAGAAGGATGGAACCGGATCGGCTACAACGCGCTCAAGGGCGTTGAGCAACAGCTTGGCGCCAAGATCAGCTATGTCGAGCTGCAGCAGAACCCGGCCTCCTTCGAAAAGGCGTTTCGAGATTATGCGAGCCAGGGCTACAAGGTCATCCTTGGCCACGGTTTTGAGTTCCAGGACGCCGCGCGCGATGTCGCGCTCGATTATCCGGACACCTATTTCCTGATCTCGTCGAGCGCGATCCACGAAGGCAACGTTATCGGGCTCAATACCGATACCAGCCAGCCCTTTTACCTGATGGGTGTGATCGCTGCGAAAATGGGCGGTAAGGCCGGCCTTGTCGGCGGCATGGAAATCCCGCCGATCCAGCAGGCATTCGCCGGCTTCAAGAACGGCGCAAAAAGCATCAATCCGGACTTCCCGATCAGCGAAGCCTATATCGGCAACTTCACCGATACGACCGCCGCCAAGGAAGCGGCGCTCAGCATGATCTCGCAAGGCGCTGACTTCGTCGTACCGAACGCTTCCGGCGCCACCGTCGGCGGCTACCAGGCGATTGCCGAATCCGGCCCGGACGTGCGCTCCTTCTCGATCTTCAGCGACTTTACCGAGGTTGCGCCTAACAACATTCTCGGGCTCTACGTCGCCGACTATGCTCAAGGCGTGGTCGAAGTGGTTCGCGCGATCAAGGAAGGCCACCCGCCCACGGAGAACGTGGTTTTCGGCCTGAAGGACCCGAAGGTCATCTCGTTTACCTTCCGCGACGACGGCCCGGTCTCCGTGCCGGAGGATATCCGCGCCGAGGTCAAGGCAATCAGCGCCAAGATCGCCGCCGGCGAGATCAAGACCGGCGCAGAATAGCTGCCTCCATGCTGCGGCGGGATATCCAGCCGCAGCCACTTCCCGCATCACACCAATGGACACACCCATGGCTGAGATAAACCAGGGAGTGCGTGAGACCGTGAATTCTCAAGCAGCCCAAGCTTTCTACAGGACACTCTCGCAGGCTGCGATCAGCGCCCTGACACCCATCGCGGCAGTTCTCGTCGCACTCGCCTTCGGCGCCCTGCTGCTCTGGCTCAACGGCTTCAACGGCAGCGACGTCGTCACCGTCATGGTCTTCGGTTCGTTCCAGGACATACGCTCGGTCGGAGAAATTCTCCTGAAGGCGACGCCGCTGATCCTGATCGGTGCAGGGCTGTGCGTCGCGTTTCGCTGCTCGATCTGGAACATCGGCGCCGAAGGCCAGCTCTATGTCGGCGCAATCGCCGCAACCCTTGTTGGCACCAGCATCGACGGCCTATCCGTCTGGGTGCATGCGCCGCTTGTGATGTTGGCGGGGGCGCTTGCGGGCGCCGCCTGGGCTGGCATAGCCGGCTATCTGAAGGTGCGCTTTCAGGCAAGCGAGATCGTCACCACCATCATGCTCAACTACATCGCCCTCATCCTCACGAGCTATCTCGTCACCGGTCCGATGCGCGATGCAAGTGCCGCCTATCCGCAATCGGCAAGGCTGGTGCGCGAAGCCTGGACGCCACGCCTGGTAACCGACCTTAGGCTTCACATCGGCATCCTCGTTGCGGTGGTTCTGGCGGTTGCGCTGTACATCTTCCTGCGAAGAAGCAGCCGCGGCTTTGCGCTGCGCGTCGTCGGTCTCAACCCGCATGCCGCCCGCTATGCCGGCATGAACGTCGCCAGGAACGTCATGATCGCGATGTGCATCAGCGGCGCGCTGGCAGGCCTTGCCGGCGCCTTCGAGGTGGCGGGCGTCACACGTCGGCTCTACCAGAACATTTCGCCGGGTTATGGTTTCGAGGGCATCGCGGTGGCGCTCTTGGCCGGCAACAATCCGTTGGCGGCAATCCTGTCGGGTGGGCTTTTTGCGACGCTTCGCTCCGGCTCGGAAGTCCTCCAGATCACCTCACAGGTCCCGCAGGTCCTGGTGTTGGTCATTCAGGGCATCGTCATCCTCTCGGTCGTCGCCTTCGCAAAGCTGCGCGACATCCTCAGGACTGTGGCTTGAAAGCATGGAAACTCCCGCGTCGCCGTAGACCGCCCGCGGGAAAACAAAACTTTGGCGATATTCCTGGAGGGTCGAACCCATGGACGACATGATCTCTCTCACCTTTCTCGCAGCGCTCGTCGGCGCCGCCTGGAGGCTTGCCACCCCCCTGATCTTCGCCTCGATCGGCGAGGTCTTTTCCGAGCGCGCCGGCGTGCTCAACATCGGGCTCGAAGGCACGATGCTCGTCGGCGCCTTCTGCGGCTTCGCTGCGGCCGCAGCCACCGGCAACATTCCGCTCGGGCTATTGGCCGGCGTTGCCGGCGGCATGCTGTTCGGGCTCGTCTTCGCCGTCTTCACGATCACCATCAAGGCGGACCAGATCGTGGTGGGGGCGGCCCTCAACCTGCTCGGCATGGGTCTGACGGCCTTCCTCTTCCGCACCTATTACGTTTCGACCGGTAAGGGCATCGAGATCGCCCAGCCGGTCCACATACCCTGGCTGAGCGACCTGCCCTTTCTCGGAGAAGCGTTCTTCCGCCAGAACCTCATCGTCTATTCGACCGTGCTGGTCGCCCTCCTCGCCACTCTGGTGCTTTACCGCACCTCCTTCGGCCTGACGCTTCGCGCCGTCGGCGAGCACCCGAAGGCCGTCGACGTCGCCGGTCGCAGTGTCGTTGGCTACCGCTATGCCGCCGTCCTCGTCGGTACAGGGCTTGCAGGGCTCGGTGGCGCGTTCCTCACGCTTGGCCATTCCAACCAGTTCGTCGAAGGCATCACCTCCGGCCGCGGCTTCATCGCCCTTGCCGTCGTGGTCTTTGCCCGCTGGTCGCCGATCGGCGCCTTCTTCGTCTCGCTGCTCTTCGGCCTCTTTTACGCCCTGCAGCTCATGCTCCAGGCGCAGGCATCGATCGTCGTGCCCTACCAAGTGCTGCAGGCGCTTCCCTACATCATGACGATCGTCACGCTCGTCGCCTTCCGCGGCAAGGGTGCCGCACCCAGCAAGCTTGGCCAGCCCTACGAGATGAGGTGATCGACATGTCGGCAAAACCGTTCCTGCGCATCGACAATATCCGCAAACGTTTCGGCCCTATCATCGCCAGCAACGGCGTTTCGCTCGAAATCGAGGAAGGCGAGATCCATTCGCTGCTCGGCGAAAACGGCGCCGGCAAGAGCGTACTGATGAGCATGATCTGCGGCATGGTCCGGCCGGATGAAGGCGAGATCGTCTACAAGGGACAATCGGTGCGCTTTACAAGCCCACGCGACGCGATCCGCCAGCGGATCGGCATGGTGCATCAGCACTTCATGCTGGTACCGAACCTGACCGTGGCAGAAAACTACGTCCTCGGCCAGGGTTCGGCGCTCAGCGTCATATCCGATATCGACAAGGTCCACCGAAAGATCCGCGCGCTTTCCGAGCGCTACGCCCTCGACGTGCGTCCCGACGCAATCGTCGAAGACCTCTCGGTCGGCGAGCAGCAGCGGGTGGAAATCCTGAAGGTGCTATTCCACGGTATCGACCTGCTCATCCTTGACGAACCGACCGCCGTTCTCACCCCGCAAGAGACCGACCGTCTGCTTTCGCTGATGGGTGATCTGGTGAAGGATGGGAAGACCGTCGTCTTCATTTCGCACAAGCTGGACGAAGTGATGCGGGTCAGCAATCGCATCAGCGTCATGCGGGACGGCCGCGTCGTCAATACGGTCAGGGTCGGGGAGACAAATGCGCGTGAGCTTGCGCGCATGATGGTCGGTCGTGAGGTGCGCATGGAGCTCCCGCGCAGCCCCAAACCGCCAGGTCGTATCGTGCTTTCGGTGGAAAACCTCACCTGCCGCGCCGAGACCGGCCTTCCGGCCGTGCGCGGCGTGAGCCTCGATGTACGCGCCGGCGAAATCGTCGGCATTGCAGGCGTATCCGGCAACGGCCAGACGGAACTATCGCTCGCGCTCTCCGGCCTGCTGTCGATCGATTCCGGGCGCGTCGTTCTCAACGGAAACGATATAACCGGGCTCGACCCGGCAGAAATCAATGCCAGGCGTTTTTCCCACATTCCGGAAGACCGCCACAAGCACGGCATCGTCTTGCCGCTGTCGCTCAGCGAAAACACCATTCTGCAGCGTTACGACCAAAAACCGTTCGCGACGGGTGGCATGCTCAACCGCAAGGTCATCGGCGAGCACACGCGCGACCTGATCAAGCGGTTTCGCGTGAAGAGCCGGGACGAGAACCAGCCGATCGCAGCACTTTCAGGCGGCAACCAGCAAAAGCTCGTCGTCGCGCGGGAGCTGGCGCGCGATCCCGATTTCATCCTCGTCAATCAGCTCGCGCGCGGCATCGATATCGGCGCGATGGAGTTCGTGATGGAGGAGATGCTGCGCCAGCGCGACAGCGGCCGCGCCATTCTGCTGATCTCCACGGAACTCGAGGAGCTGTTTGCAATCTGCGACCGCATCGTCGTCATGTTCCACGGCGAAATCCTTGGCGAATTGCCGCCCGACCGCGCCCGTCTCGACGAACTCGGCCTGCTCATGGCCGGCAACAAAGAGCAAGCCGCACTTGCGGGGTAGACAAGCCGAGGTCTGGCAGGCTTTGATGGGAGCGATGTAACGGGAGGCCGCGCGTATATGAACATAACCCTGCGGCAACTCAGGGCCTTCATTGCTGTGGCCGAGCTCGGCCAGTTCAACATCGCCGCACGCAACCTCCATCTCACCCAGTCCGCGGTCAGCATCCTCATCCGGGATCTGGAACGGGAGATCGGCGTGCGCCTGTTCGACCGGCACACGCGCATGGTCTCCCTCACCCTGGTCGGCCAGGAATTCCTGCCCCAGGCGCGCAAGATCATGAAGGACCTCGAGCTTGCCGTTGGCGACGTGCGCGACAACGCTTCGCTGAAGCGTGGGCAAGTGACGATCGCCGCGGCGATCGTGCTTGCCGCAACGGTCGTACCGCCGATCATCGCCAGATTCCTGAACAAGTATCCGGAGATCTCCGTCAACATTCGCGACATGCCGGAAGAGCAGATAACCCCGGCGCTCAAGCGCCACGAGGTCGATATCGCCGTCGGCACCCTTTCGGAGGAAGACCCCGAAATCGCCGCCACCCCGCTGCTGCGCGACAAACTGATGCTCGTCTGCCGCGAGGATCACCGGTTTGCCAAGCGCAAATCCGTGCGCTGGGCCGAGCTCAAGGACGAAACGCTAATCACGCTTGCCGCCTCCAACCCTTTGCGCAACATCGTCGAGCACAACCTCATTCGCGTCGTGCCGAACTACCGGCCAAAGTACGAGGTACGCTTTTCGACGACGGCCATCAGCATGATTGCCGCCGGAATGGGCGTTTCGGTGCTACCGGAGAACTCCGGGCAGCTCGCCTCGGCCGTCGGGGTAACGACAGTCGATCTCATTGACCCCATTGTCATGCGTGACGTCTCTTTGCTTCAACGGCGCCACCACAGCCTGTCGCCCGCCGCCGAGCATCTAAAAGCGGCCTTCATCGCCAGCGTCGCGAAACAGGTCTGAGAAACCCAGAAAAACGGCCGGCTTCCAGCTTCCCGGCGCCGTCCAGGCGCCCTTCTCGTACCGTCTCAAATGGTTCAACTTGCACCAGTTGACGGCGCTAGGAGCTTTTGGCCGTCCACTGCTACCCGCGCAGACACGCGCTTTCGATCAACAAAGCAGCGACAAAGACCACAACGGGAAATCCGTGGTTCCCAGTCATAGCAGCAAAACCAATACCTGCCGCTCGCTCTGCCGGACTTGCCAGTTTCCTTACGGCCATTAGCGGCGCCGGCGGCGCCTATGGACGTTTCTAGCTCCGGTGATCTGTCGATGGCCGGTTAACGAGAGAGCCTCGTTCACCGGACCATAAGGAACAATCCGCTGACGATGGCAAAGCCGAGAACAGCGATCCGAAGGCCACGGCGGCCGATGCGGCCATGCACGTGCCTTGAGACCGCGCTTCCGAGCAGAACCGCCGGCGTCAGGTAGAGGGCGACGAGCAGTTGCTCTGACCCAACGCGCCCGGATATGGCCAGCACGACGAGGGACATGACCTCGCCGACGAAGAAGCAAAGGGCCACCGTTGCCCTTAGCACCGGCGCCTTGGCATGCTGGTAGAGCAGCGCAAGCGGCGGGCCGCCGATACCCGTGGCAGTTTCGGTGACGCCCGTAAACAATCCGACCCCGAGCGCACTCGGCCTGTTCGGCGTGAACGGCGGGGCTATGAGCGCGGTGACGGCTGCGACCACCGTGAACACACCGACGGCAAGATCCAGTTGTTCGATCGAAAGCGCTGCCAGCAGCCAAAGGCCAGCAAACGTTCCCGCGAAGCGTCCGATCGTGATCCAGGTCGCGCCCGACCAGTCGACATGGGCACGCTCTCGCGCCGCCACATGCAGATTGAGCGGCAGCATCAGCAAAAGCAGGGTCACCGGCAGAAGATCGGGCTTCAGCATACCGACGATCGGCGCGACGATCAGGGCAAAGCCAATGCCGAGCGCCCCTTGAATGAAGGCCGAAACGAATGTCACGGCAGCCAGAACGGCAAGAAGACCAAAACTCATCGGTATTGTCCAAGGCGGCGATGTGCTTCGGAGAGCGGATGAACGCGCTGGATCGGAGCTTCGGCAATGGCGGTCGCCGTTTCGCCTCTCACCTCTTCGAGCAGCGCCCGGGCGTCCCAATCAATCGGCCAGCCTTGCCAAAGCCGAAGCTTGCCGCTGGTAAAGACCGCGTCGATCTGATCGCGATTGCCGTAGCGGACAAGCTCCCATGTCAGATCGTGCGAGGGGGTGAACTCGGGCCGATCGAGATCGACGAGCAGGAAATCGGCGGCAAGACCTTCGGTGATCGAGCCGGTCACATGAGACAGGCCTGCGGCGTCTGCGGCGCCGGATGTTGCCCGGTCGAGCCACAGCCAGCCACCGCCGCAGGAAGAATCCCCCGTTGCAAGACCAAACCCCGCGCGCTGAAGGCCCTCGGCCGCGTCCATCAGTCGGAACGCGTCGGCGCGGGTTCCGTCCGTTCCGAGCCCGAACCGCATGCCGAGCGCTGCCATTTGCAGGGCTGGTGCGACGGCATTCCCCTTCCACAGGGTGGCAACGGGGTTGTAAGCGACAGCCGTGCCTGTCTCGCGCAAAAGATTGAGTTCATGCGGCGTGACGAGCGTCGAGTGCGCGAGAAGCACCTGAGGGCCAAGAACGCCCAGATGCGCCAGGTGCTCGATCGGTCGCAATCCTTTCGCTGCCAACGAGCGTTCGACGGCAACAAGGTGTTCGTTGACATGGGTCTGGAACACCACCCCGGACGCGGCTGCCAATTCGGAAACCGCTTTGAGCATTTCGTCAGTTGCGGCCTCCGGGATCGAAATCGCCAGCGAGGGATGGATCAGCAGGTCCTGCCTGTAGGTGGAGACGTGCTCTTCCGCCTGGCGCAGGATGATGCCGGGTTCGGCGATTTGCGCACTTCCCGAAAGATCGTTGCAAATAAAGCCGACGACGCTGCGAAGCCCCACCTCCCCTGCGGCCCGCACCAGAGCGCCGACATGACCCTTTGAGCGGGTGCCGGCATCGACGGCGGTCGTGAACCCCCCACGCAGCGCTTCCAATGCGGCAAGCTTTGCCGAGAGATAGACCATGCGCTCGTTGAGACTGCCTTCCAGCGGCACCCAGATCCGCCGGAAGATTTCCGACGGTTCTCCAAAGACGAGGGCCTTTCCAAGCGACTGGGTCAGGTGCGTATGGGTATCGACGAAACCGGGCATCAGGAGATGGTTGGGCAGGTCGATCGGAACAATCTCGGGGAAGTCCCGGGCGATCGCTTCCACCGTGTCGATCCGGTGGAACGTACCGTCGCGCACGACGATGGCTTTTCCGGTGCGCGGGCCATCCGGCAGAAGAACCTGCCCTGGGCGCAGCATGAGGTCGCCGGCAGTCGATAGTTGTTGGCGGATTGCGCTCACTCGCTTGCTCCTTGAGTGGTGGATTGCAGGGGCGCCGCCGCAATTTCGGATCGTCCGGCTTGGCCCCAATGTGAAAAGATGGCGTTGACGACGACGCCGGTGATCGTGCCTGCGGCAAGTCCGTTGCCGAGGATCATCTGCGTCCATTGCGGAAACTGGCTGTAGACACCGGGCACCAGGATCGGCAGCAGACCCATCGAGAGGGCGGCCGCGAGGGTGAACATGGGGCCATGTTCGCGCAGATCGACGCGACGCAGGAGGTCGATCCCGATGACGCCAATAATCGAAAAGACGATGACTGCCGTGCCGCCGACGACGGCCTCAGGCAAAGCCGTGGCCATCCGACCAACCGGGGCGAAGAGCGCGATGAGAACGAGGATGGCGCCCGCCATCGCGGTCACATAGCGAGACTTGACGCCGGTCGCGCGCACGATACCGACGTTCTCGCCGCTGGTGATGATCAGCGATGTGCCGAACAGGCCACCGACGAGCGACATCAGTGCATCGCCGCGGATGGTCGAAGGCACGATCGCATGGGCATCTCCCCGGCGGCCGACGATTTCAGCCGTCGCGATCGTCTGACCGGTCGCCTCCGCCATGGAAATGATCGAGAACACGATCAGCGGAATGGCTGCGACGAGGTCGAACTTCGGCATGCCGAAGGGAAATAATTGCGGAACGGCGATGACCGGCCCGGTGAACACACCCGACAGATCCATGTGGCCGATGGCGAGCGCGACGAGCGCACCGCCGACCAGTCCGAGCATGACGGCGAGCCGCTGGAGCGTTCCGGAAAAGACCCGCGCGGCAGCGACTGTAAGGATGATGGTGATCAGTGCCAGTCCGACCTCGACGGGCGCTGCGAAGCCCTCGCTGCCAGGCTTTCCGGTGATGGTCACGCCATAGATGCGCACAAGATTGACGGAGACCAGCAACAGCATCGTTCCAACGACGATCGGCGGAAAGTAACGCAGCAGTCTGCGGAAGACCGGCAGCGCCAAAAAGTAAAAGAGAGCCGTTACGATGACGGCACCGACGGCTGTCTGGATGTCCGTCTGCTGGGCGATCGCCAGAAAGATGGCAATTGGCGCGCCTCCCGGCACCATCACGAAGGGCAGGCGTGCACCAAACCCCTTTGGCCCGAAACTCTGGAGCATCGAGCCAAGGCCACAGACGAAAAAGGTTGCGCTGATGAGCGAGACTGTCACCGCGTCCGAAAACCCAAGGGCCTTGCTGACAAGAAAGACGGCGGTGATGGGAGACGCGGCCATCACCAGCACGTGTTGAAGGCCAAACAGGAACAGGCTGCGAAGCGGCAGCCCCTCATCGACCGGTTCGACCACTCCATTCAATTCACTCTGCATGTTTTCCTCCTCCCGGCCTCCTCAAGCCGCTATGCAAATCGTTTTGCATGCGCATCCACTAACACACAATTGCGCCTTTGCAAATCGTTTTGCTTCGGCGCGATCGGCGTGATAGAAGACGGTCATCGGAGGGCTGATGGGAAAACTTACTATCGCCGACCTTGCCAAGGCGGCTGGAGTCTCGGTCACGACTGTTTCGCACGCGTTCAGCGGCCGACGTTACGTCGAGCCGGAAACGCGCAAGCGCATCGAAACGCTGGCGCAGGAAATGGGCTATCGTCCCAACCACCGTGCGCAGCGTTTGCGCACCGGCAGAGCCGGATCTATCGCACTGGTTTCATCGATGCCCTTTGCGGTGGCCGCCGGACCGTCGAGACTGGGCTTCCTCATGGAAATTGCTGCTGCCGCCGCCGTGACGGCTTTTGCCAGGGGTATTTCCCTTTGCCTCGTTCCTCCGCTCGGGCCCCGCGACCGCCTCGACGCGCTTGAGGTGGACGGCGCCATCGTGGTGGAGCCGGAACGAGACGACCCGGTGCTGGATTTCTTTTCGTCCCGCGGGACCGAGGTCGTGTGCATCGGGCGTGCGCCCGGCCGAGACGATCTTCCGTTCGTGGATTTGCAGAGCGCCGCAACGGCGCATCTGCTTCTCGATCACCTGCTTGCGGGCGACGGTCAGGTCGGCTTGATAACGGGTGAACAAAGGCGCAATTCCTATATCGAGATGGAGGCTGTGTATGCGCAGCGCATGGCCGGAAGCGGCTTTACGCCACGCGCCATCCGCATCGACGAACAGGGGGGCGAAGAAGCGGCAGCAATCGCAGCCGAAAGCTTGCTGCGCGCCAATCCCTCCATCTCGGCCCTTTGCGTGCCGGTCGACGCCTTTGCGACAGGCGTTCTCAACGCGGCCCGCGCCACCGGTCGCCAGATCCCGCACGACCTTCGGATCGCGACCCGCTATGACGGCATGCGCGCCAAACTCGCCACCCCTCCGCTGACCGCAGTTGATCTGCACCTTGGTGAGGTGGCAGGAGCCGCAGTCAACCTGCTCTTGGCGCAATTGGAGCAGGCGAACGTCGAACCAAGTGATCTCTCGCCACCGGGTCTGATCCTGCGACCCTCTTCGATCATTTCGTGTGATACCATCTGAGGAAGGCTCAAGCCGAGAGCGCGATGGCCGGACATCCGCGCGGCCGCGTTTAACGTCGTGACTGTCGCGCCGTCGCCATTGCCGCCTTTATCCACGGTCTAAACGGCCCCTGGTATGAAGGAAGAAGGTCCGGCTCAGCAAATTAAGTTTTGCCAACATGCGCGATTGCCGCTAAGGCAGGCGCTGGATATGGTGCTCCGGCAAAACGCAGAGCACTCAGCTGACGAGGATGACTATGGCAACCGGTACCGTAAAGTTTTTCAACCAGGACAAGGGTTTTGGCTTCATCACGCCTGACAATGGCGGACCGGACGTTTTTGTCCACGTGTCGGCGCTTGAGGGCGCAACGTCACTGCGCGACGGTCAAAAGGTCAGCTATGAACTTGGCCAGGACCGCAAGACCGGAAAATCGAAGGCCGAAAACGTCAGGTCAGCCTGAACTTCGGATACCAAGCTTCGGGAATTCGCTTGATTGCATTCCCGCACTTTCCCGGCCGCGCCAGCGGCCGGGAAATATTATGATGTCGTCTCGCGAGGCCGTCGGGTCCTCCTTTTTCCAGACGATCCCAACGCACAAAACGGGAACTGAGCGCATAATTCTGGTCCGGCTAACTTCTCTGAAGCTTCCGGCTCACCCTCGACACGCACGCCACGCGCTCTGGCAACGTTCACACCACCGGATATGGCCGGTTTCCGGGTCTCCCCGTCGTCGCCTTGCTGGCGATCGTCGGCCAGTCATTCCAGTCCGTCGCCTTTTGCGATCGAAAGCTGCCGAGAGAAACGCCTGCAACACAGATTTCTCGCCCATCCGCTCCTTGTTCAAGCAGCATTCGGCAGAAATCGCGGTTTCCCTTGCAATACTTGCCTTGAGGGGTGTCAAGCGGTGTGCCTGGGAAGCCCAGAGTACATACGACGCCGCCCGTCCCCGCAAACCAGAGGCAGCCAGAAAGTTACCGGCAGATTTCGAGCCGACGAACAGGGTGCTGCGCTCACCGTAGCTGGTAAGCGGTTTGCCGGCGACCTGCGCGCCGATTGGCCGATTGACGCCAAGGGGACCCTGGCGCTTCCTTTGCGACGCCATGAGAAACGCCATATCATCTTCGTATAGAGCGGCGCGCCCCACATATTGTACCCGGACGGACGCTGTCCCGCGGCGCGTCATATCCAGCATCTCTGCTGCCTTGCTGGAAATATCGATCAAACGCCCTTTGTGGTTTGCGACGATAGAGCTTCCAACCACCGGCTCAGTTGAGCGCCGAAGCGACCGTCAGCAAGCCGACCAGACCGCAGGCGCTGCCAGACAGCTGTGTGCAGTCAAAACACCCTTCCTTCCCTCAGATGCGTGGTCGTGCCGTTCAGCAGGTAGTCGCCCAGCACACGCGACTTATGCAGGAGCGGGTTGTGGTTGAGAACGGTGCGGATGTTGCGCCAGTGCCGATCGAAGTTGTTGCCGCGCGAAGTCGCCGAGCCGCCGCCGAGCTCGAACATGCGCTCAGCGCTTCGCAAGCCGAGCTGGCCAAGAACAAGCTGCGCTCGCGCTGTCGTCAGCGCGCTCTCGATCAAGGCGTCCTCGATCTCGGCATCGTTGCTGCTGCCCAAGGCGGCAACCGTCCGGTCGAGCGCAACCGCGGCGGCGGCAACCGCCGTGTCGATCGCGAAGGAATTGGCGGCGATTTCGCCGATCACCTGCTGCACGAACGGATCCTGATTGGCCGTTTCGGCGCTGCTGTGGGCGGCAGATCGCGCTTGGCTGCGGACATAGGCAAGGCCGTCCGAAAGGACGTTGCGCACCGCGCCGGCAGCACTTGCCGCCAGATGCAACTGGCGCAGCGTCGAGCAGTGGCGACCGACGAGATTGTCGAGGGCGCGCCGGGCCAATTCGTGCGGGAACACCTTGACATTGTCGAGGATGACGCCGCCGCTGGCGGTCAGGCGCTGCCCCATGCCATCCCAATCGTCAAGAATTGTAATGCCCTGCCGGTCGACCGGCAGGAGAACACCAACGGCCTGCCCCTCCTCGTCCAGCGCGCTGAACGAAGCGAAGTCGGCAAAGGCTGTTCCCGTGGCATACCATTTGCGGCCGTTGAGCCTGTAGGTGTCGCCCTTTCTGGCGATCGTCGTCGTCACCTGGCCGGGGCGAGCCGTGCCTTGCTCGGTATGGGCGCCGCCAAAAAGCTTGCCGCCCAGAATAAGCTCGACTGCACCGGCATCCCGCTCACGAGGCTCGCTGAGGATAACGTTTTCGACATAGTTGAAATGGGACCGGAGCGCGTGGGCGACGTTGGAATCGGCAGCACCGATCGCCGCGATCATCTCGATGTAATCGGCAACAGAACCGCCCGGCCCGCCGAGCGCCGCCGGGATGCGCAGGGTTCCAAGTTCCAGCTCGCGGAAAAGCTTGAAGGCTTCGAAGGGAAGTTGACGCGACAGGTCTCGTTCGGACGCGCCCTTGGCGACTTCGGCCACGAAGCCGGGAATGCGCGCGAGAAGCTGCGCGCGTGTTGGGCGGGAAACAGTCAGCACCTTGGTTATCGTCACACGTCAACTCCGACCCTGAAGAAAAAGAGAGTGCAGCCAGGGTCCGCTCCGGCTGCACTCGCGCCTTCGACGACTACGTCGTCGAGATCATTTACGATTGCCCGTCGAGATAGATGCCTGCCCCATTGCTCCAGAGATGCTCGACGCCGAGCTTCAGGTTCTTTACCCGCTTGTCGTAGACGGTGATGACAGCCGGGGTGACGATGTCGAGCGTCGGCAGATCCTGAACCACCAGTTTCTGGAACTCGTTGAAGAGCTGCAGGCGCTTCTTCGGATCGATCTCGACGGCGGCCCTTTCGAGCAGTCGATCGACGTCCGGGTTCGAATACTTGGAGCCGTTGGTGAAGGGCACGCCCGGCTTGAAGTTCTTCGACCAGTAGAGCCGCTGAACACCGACGGTCGGGTCGTAGAGGTTACTCATGCCTTCAATGGCGATATCGAAGTCGCGATCGGTGAAGACGCGTTTGACGAAAGTCGCAAAGTCCTGGGTTCGCAGCTCTACCTTGATGCCCACTTTGGCAAGGGCCTGGGCGATGTATTCCGCGGTCTGCTTGGGAGGACCGGAAGGCTGGGTCGGATCGATGAACAGCTTGAAGCGGAAACCGTCGGCCCCCCGCGCATAACCTGCCTCGTCGAGGAGCTTTTCGGCCTTGGCCGGGTCGAACTCGTATTTGGGAAGGTCCGGAGTGTAGAACTTCGCGAGATCCGGGCTGACAGGCCCGTCGAGCCGCGTTGCATAGCCGAGGTAGACGGTATTGACGATGAAGTCCTTGTCGACCGCGTGCGCGATCGCATGGCGCACCTTGATGTCGGCAAGATACTTGTTTTCGAGATTGAACTCGGCGCGGGCGATGCTCGGCGAATAGGGCGCCGGATCGGTATCGACGACGAGGTTCGGGTTGGCCTTCAGCCGGTCGATGTCGGTGAGCGGCAGGTTGGCCGTCGAGACCTGCACCTCGCCGGTCTCGATCGCAGCGACGGCTGCCGCCGGATCGATGATGAAGCGGAAGATGATCTGATCAAGGTAGGGCTTGGGCGAACCCCAATAGTCCTCGTTGCGCACGAAAAGCGCATGGCTTCCGCGCACCCATTCGACGAACTTGTAGGGGCCGGTGCCGACAGGCGCGACGTTGTGCGGGTTTTCCGCAATCTTTGTGCCTTCATAGAGGTGCTTCGGGACGATTGGCGCCTCGAAGCTTGCAAAGGCGGTCAAAAGGTAGGGAGCCGGCTTGGCAAGGATCAATTCGACCTCATGCGAATTGAGAATATTGGCCTCCTTCACATGGGCAAAGGTCGCCCGGCCACGTGGGTGGTTTTCCTTAAGCGCCAGGATCGAAAAGGCGACGTCTTCAGCCGTGAAATCCTTGCCGTCGTGCCAACGGACACCCTGGCGCAGCTTGAACCAGTAGCGCAGGCCGTCTTCGCTGACCGTCCACTCGGTGGAAAGCAGCGGCTGAGGATTGAAGTCCTTGTCATAGGTGAGCAGGCTCTCGGTCGCCTTGCCGCTGATGTAGTAGGCAGCGCCGGCGCTATGGGCGATAAGGACGAGAACTGGCGGTTCGGTGCCGATGTTGATCGATACGCTGCCGCCGCGCGGCGGCTCGTCTGCCGCGAGCGAGGGCACCGGCAGCATTGGAACGGCAATCGCGCTCGCCAGCGCAACGGAGGAAAGGAGGAACGCGCGCCGCGTCGGCTTGAAAGTCCCGTTGTGTCTTGCTGTCATCTGAGTATCCCCTAGCAGGCGAAGCACAGGCAACGCCGATTTCTCCAGCACCCCTGTCAGGGTGTTAGCCAGACTTTATAAAATCTACTATATTTATCGAGATAGTGTAATTCTAAAGTCCAGGGCTTTTCTGAAAAAAGCTACTCAGGCCGAAGCCTTTGCCGGACCGGCGATGTGCACGCAGACAGGATGAGTGTCTGCAAAAGCCGCCTTGGTGGATGAAAAGTTCCCGAAGGGCCCATCGCACGACAATCCATCCCAAGATCGGTCGGCAAAAAGCAATCGACAAAATACATATGCTAAATAGATTATTGCGATCTGCGCGCCCAGCATTCTGAAGGAGTTCTCCATGCGTCCCGAATTCATCGGCCATACGTCCAACAGGGAAGGGTCCGACATCGTGCCGGCCTCCGGTCCGGTCATCGACAAGACCTATATTCGCAATCACGTGCAGGCCGCGGAGGCCGCCGGCATCGATCGTCTGCTGATCGGCCAGTTCGCGCAATGGCCCGACAACAACCAGATCGCCGCCTATGCCTTCAGCCAGACCGACCGGATCGGGGCGCTGCTTGCCCACCGACCCGGCCTGATGGCCCCGACACTCGGCGCGCGCCAGCTTGCCACCCTCGATCAGTTCTCCGAGGGCCGCTTGTGGGTGCATATCATCACCGGCGGATCCGACACGGACCAGGCTCGCGACGGCGACTTCGAGGATCACGACACCCGCTATGCCCGCACCGACGAGTATCTGCAGGTGCTGAGGAAAGTCTGGGAGAGCGATCAGCCCTTCGATCACGAGGGGCGCTTCTACAGGTTCAAGGGCGCCTATAGCCAGGTAAAGCCGTTCCAGAAGCCCCGTATCCCGATTTCCTTCGGCGGTTCGTCCGATGCGGCGATCGCCGTTGCCGGTAAGCACGCCGATATCTATGCGCTCTGGGGCGAACCGCTCGACGGCACACGGGAAACCATCGGCAAGGTACGCACAGCGGCGATTGCCAATGGTCGCGCGGCAGACGATATCCGCTTCACCCTCGCCTTTCGCACCGTCGTGGCTGAGACCGAAGACGCCGCCTGGGCAAAGGCGGCCGATATCCTCGAGAAGGTCAAGTCACAGGTCGCGCGCTCGGCCGGCGGCAACGGCGAGAAGCTGCCATCTAACGTCGGTTCTGTTCGCCTGCGGCAGGCGGCCAGCCGCGGCAAGGTGCTGGACAAGCGGCTCTGGACCGAAGTCGCAGAAGCGAGTGGCGCCGGCGGAAATTCGACAGCTCTTGTCGGGACACCCGAACAGGTCGCCGACGCCATCCTCGACTATTACGACGCGGGCGTTTCCAACTTCCTCGTTCGTGGCTTCTACCCGACAGAAGATACCGTCACCTATGGGCGTGATGTCGTGCCGCTGGTCAAAGCTGGCATTGCTGAACGCCAAGCGAGAAAGGTTGCCGCCGAATGACCGCTCCGCTCGATATCGTCGACATCCATGCCCATCTCTGGCCGCCAGCCTGGCGTCCCGGAGGCAAATACGAAAAGCCCGCTGGCGCATTTTCGCCGGAGATACATCGAAAGATCACGACGCCTCAGGCGCTGGTCGACGAACTTGAACAAGGCGGCGTGTCGCTCGCTGTGGTCACGGCGACGATCGAAAGCCTCTTCGGATTGGAGGCAAGCATACCGCTTGAAGCCGTCCGGGAGGCCAACGACTGGCTTGCGACGCTTTCGCGCGAGCATTCTACCCTCACCGGATTTGCCGTCGTCGATGCCTTTGCCGGCGACGAAGCGGCCCGCGAAGCCGAGCGGGCAATCGTCGAGCTCGGTCTTTCAGGACTGGTGATTGACAGTTCACGCGCCAGCAAGTTCATCGCCGATCCCGCCGTCCGCCCCACGCTCGAAGTTGCGGCGCGCCACAGGGTTCCGGTTTTCGTGCATCCCGTTGCCCACCCGGACGCCGGCGTTCTGATCGACGGCGCCGGCAATCTCGGTAACTCGCTCGGGCGTGGATTGATGAACGGCGTCGCCTTCCTGTCGGTCATCCAGTCTCCACTACTCGAGGAACTGCCAGACCTGCATCTGGTCTTTGCAACGCTCGGTCTGGGCGCAATTGTCCAGGCGGCACGCGGCGGCATCTATGCTCGCTCTGCCAGGGAAGCGGGGCGACGGCCCAATATCTACTTCGACACGATGGGGCATGATCCGGACATCGTACGCACGCTGACAGGCTTTTTCGGCGCGGACCGCGTGCTTGCCGGCACGGACTGGCCAATTCTTCCTGCGCTCGATGCGCACGCGTTGCGGCAGAACTTGGAGCATGCGGGGCTAAGCGATCAGGAGGCACGTCTCGTTGCTGGCGGCAACGCCCGGCGCCTTCTCGGCTTCAGGCACCAGTAGGCCGTAGCTGCGGAATAGTCACGCGCAAAACGAAGCCCCGGATCGATGATCCGGGGCTCTTTGCAACAGGATGGCACTGGTCGGGAGGTACCCAGCCAGGACCCTCTCAAGCGACGCGCTGCGAGCGGGCGAGCGGGATGATCTCGGCTTCGCCCGCGCCGGACCGCGGCTCACGGCCTTCGAGCGGGTGGCCCGGATCCGTGAAGCCCGGTGTCGACGGATGACCGGGCGCGACCAGGCGATCAACCAGCGCCTCGTCTTCCGCATCGAGCTTGACGTCCAGCGCGCGGATATAGCCATCCCAATGCTCTTCCGTGCGGGGCCCTGCGATGGTCGAGGTGATCAGCCGGTTGTTCAGCACCCAGGCGAGCGCGAAATCGGCGGCAGCAATTCCCTTGGCCTTCGCGTGTGCGGCAATCTCCTTGGCGATCGCCACCGACTCTTCGCGAAACTCCACGTCATGCATGCGCTTGTCGCCGCGTCCGGCGCGGGTATCGGCAGCTGGCGCTTCGCCGGGATTGTACTTGCCCGTCAGAACGCCGCGGGCGAGCGGGCTGTAGGACACAGCACCCAGTCCATAGGCTGCAGCCGCCGGCAGCTGCTCGGCCTCGGCGGTGCGGTTGACGATGTTATAGAGTGGCTGGCTTGCGATCGGCCGATCGATGCCGAGCTGGTCGGCGAGATGGGCGACTTCCGCAATGCGCCATCCCCGGAAGTTTGAGACCCCGAAATAGCGCAGCTTGCCGGCCTTGATCAGGTCGGCGATCGCCCGCACCGGCTCTTCGAGCGGCGCATCGAAGACGGCGCGATGAAAGTAGAGGATGTCGATGTAGTCGGTGCCGAGATTGCGCAGCGAGTTTTCGACAGTCTGATAGACCCATTTGCGCGAATAGCCCCCGAGGTTCGGCCCCTTCGCACGCGAATTGACGAACTTCGTTGCCACCACCCAATGGTCGCGGTTGGCCTTGATGCCGCGCCCGACCACCTCTTCCGACTTGCCGTCGTGGTAGACGTCGGCCGTGTCGATGAAGTTGATGCCCTGCTCGCGTGCCTTGTCGATGATGCGGAAGGCAACGTCGTCAGGCGTCTGGTTGCCGAACATCATGGATCCGAGCGTCAGCGGCGACACTTTGAGGGCGCTGCGCCCAAGATAGCGATACTCAACCATTCAAGTTCTCCATTTCAGTTGATCTGGTCCGCGACATGACAGGCCACCTGATGGCCCGGTTTGATGGCGCGGAATTCGGGTTCGGTGACGCGGCAGAGGTCCGTCGCCAGCGGGCAGCGGGTGTGGAACCGACAGCCCGACGGAATGTCGCTCGGGCTCGGCAGATCGCCGCCAAGGGGAGCCGCCTGCCGCGGCCGCGAGGGATCGGGAGCCGCAGCCATCAAAGCGCGCGTGTAGGGATGGCGCGGGTCCGACCAGAGCGTCTCATTGTCGGCGCTTTCCACGATCCGGCCGAGATACATGACCAGAACCCGGTCGCAGAAATAACGCACCACAGACAGGTCATGGCTGATGAAAAGGTAGGAAAGACCGAACTCCTTCTTCATCTCCACCAAAAGGTTCAGGATCTGCGCCTGGATCGACAGGTCGAGCGCCGATACGGGCTCGTCGCAAACGATCAGGTCCGGGTTGAGCAGCAGCGCGCGGGCAATGCCGATCCTTTGCCGCTGGCCGCCCGAGAATTCGTGCGGATAGCGATTGATGGCATCGGCGGGCAGCCCGACCTTGGAGATGATGCCGGCAACGGTGTCACGCCGCTGCGCTCGGCTGCCGGCCCTGTGCACGATCAGAGGCGCCTCCAGGATTTCACCGATCGTGTGGCGCGGATTGAGCGACGCGAAGGGATCCTGAAAGATCATCTGGATCGACTTGCGCACGTTCCTGAGCCGACCCTGGTCAAGTCTCGTGATGTCTTCGCCCTTGAATTCGATCCGCCCCTCGGTCGGATCGACCAGGCGCAAAAGCGTCTTGCCAAGCGTCGACTTGCCACAGCCGCTTTCGCCGACAAGCCCGACGGTTTCACCGCGCCCGACCACGAGATCGACGCCATCGACGGAGCGCAAGAGACCGTCGCGCGTCTTGTAGTGTGTCTTCAGATCAGAGGCTGAGATGAGCGGCATCGGGCACGGCCTTGAGGGACGAAGTGAACGGGCAGGCAACGAGCCTCTCCGGCGTCTGAGCAATCAGCGGCGGCACCTGATGGCCGCAGCTCGCACGCGCCTGGCGACAGCGCGGCCTGAAGGGACAGCCGGCCTCGCCGGCCGCCGAGACGATCGACCCGGGGATCTCGGTCAAGCGGCCGCTCAGATAGTGAAGGTCGTTCTTTAGCCGTGGCGAGGCCGAAAGCAGCCCGCGCGTATAGGGATGCAGCGGATCGTTGAAGAGATCTCCGGGCAAGGCCTGCTCGACCTTGCGGCCGGCATACATGACGACGACCTTGTCGGCCCATTGCGCGACGACGCCGAGGTCGTGGGTGATCAACACCACAGCCATCTGAAGCTGGCGCCTGAGCGTGTCGAGCAGGTCGAGCACCTGCGCCTGGATCGTCACGTCGAGCGCCGTCGTCGGTTCGTCGGCGATCAGCAACTTTGGCCGGCACGCAACCGCCATGGCAATCATCACCCGCTGGCGCATACCGCCCGACAGCTGATGCGGATAATCGTCGACCCGCTTTTCGGCGGCAGGAATACGCACGAGCTTCAAAAGTTCGATCGCGCGTTCCCGCGCCGCTCGACCTGAAAGCTTCTCGTGCACCTTCAGCACTTCGCCGATCTGCCGGCCGATCGACATGACCGGATTGAGGCTCGTCATCGGCTCCTGAAAGATCATGGCGATGTCGCGCCCGCGCAGCTGCCGCATCTCGCGCGCATCGAGCCCCAGAAGATCGCGGTCGTCAAAGACGATGCGGCCGCTGGTCACCCGTGCTGCGCGCGGCAGCAACTGCATCAGCGCGAGCGCGGTCAACGATTTGCCCGAACCGGACTCGCCGACGATCGCCAGCGTCTCCCCCGCCCCCACCTCGAACGAGAGATTTCTGACTGGCTCGGCACGCGGAAAGCCGATGGTGAGGTCTTCGACCTGGAGCAGCGGCGCCATCGTCAGCGATCCCCAGTGAAGCGGGGGTTAAGGGCATCGTTCAGCCCGTCGCCGATGAGATTGAGCGCAAGCACCGTAAAGACGATGGCGAGGCCCGGAAGGGCCGTCAGGTACCAGGCGGTCCGGACCAGTTCGCGACCGGTACCGATCATCGAGCCCCAGCTCACGACATTGGGGTCGCCGAGACCCATGAAGGAAAGTGCGGATTCCATCAGGATTGCGGTGGCGACCATGACCGATGACGTCACGATAATCGGCGGCAGCGCGTTGGGCAGGATCTCGCGGAAGATGATCCGTCCATGGCCAAAGCCGAGACTGCGGGCGGCCATGACGAAATCCTTCTCTCGGATCGCACGAAACTCGGCCCTGGTCAGCCTTGCCACCGTCGGCCAGGAAATGACCGCGATCGCAAGCGTCACCGTTGATGCCGAGGGTTGGACGATCGCGACCAGAACGACGAGCAGCACGAAGCTCGGCAAGGTCTGGAAGATCTCGATCAGCCGCACCAGGAGATCGTCGATCCAGCCACCGAAGTAACCGGCGATCGCGCCGACGATCACGCCGAAGGTGAGACCGAGCGCTGTTGCCATCAGCCCCACGAACAGGGAAATGCGCGAGCCATGCAGGATGCCAGCGAGCACGTCGCGGCCGAGCGCGTCCGTGCCGAGCGGGAAAGCCGGATCCTGGCCCGGCCACAGGAACGGTTTTCCGACCATCGACAGCGGGTCGTCGGGATAAAGCACTGGAGCCAGCAGCGCGACGGCGATCACAAGCGCAAGGAAGGCCGTTCCGAACAGGGCATTGGGGTTGGCCAGAAAGACCTTGAGGGCCCTTCGCCCATTGGTAATGGCGACCGCAGTGCTCTGCTGGGAGCGCGCATCGGGCGCCTTTACGTTGGACCAGGACGGGCGCTCCGGCGCGGTAGCCTGCTCGCTCGTGGCAGGAGCGGCATAGGCGCCGCCCGTAACCGCTGGGAAAGCTCCGAAGTCGGTGGCGGACATCAGCGCGCTCCAATTCGAGGGTCGAGCCAGGCGTGGACAAGGTCCACCGTGGCATTGGCAATGATGACGAGAAGTGAGGACAGAAGCAGGATGCCGAGGAGCACGGTGAAATCCCGGCCCATGACCGCCTCGAAAGCGAGCCTGCCAAGGCCCGGCCAGCTGTAGACGGTTTCCACCACCACGGCGCCGCCGAGCATGCCGCCGATGTGCATGCCGGCCATGGTCGTGATCGGGATCAGCGCGTTTCGCAAGATATGCCTCGCGGTGACGCCATAAGGCGTCAGCCCCTTGGCATAGGCGGTGCGGACAAAGTCCTGGTTTTTGACTTCGAGCATGGCGGCGCGCGTCAGCCGCGCATAGATCGCGACGTAGAAAAGCGCGAGCGACGTTGCCGGGAGCACCATGTAGCGGGCCTTGTCGAAGAGCGCCGGGAACCCTTTCAGCTGGGACCCGATCGTGCCTGCACCGCCGGTCGGCAACCAGCCGAGCTTGACCGAGAAGAGCACGATCAGCATCAGGCCGATCCAGAAACTCGGGATCGAATAGAAGAGCAGCGAGAAGATCGACAAAAGCCGATCGGGGATCCGCCCCGCAAACGTCGCCATCAGCGATCCGAGGATGACACCGAGGACGATCGCGATGACGAGTGCCACCGCCATCAGCGTCAATGTTCCGGGCAGGCGCTGCGCAATCAGGTCGGCGACCGGCATGCCGTAGCGCGGGGAAAATCCAAGGCTGAATTGCGCGAGGTTGCCGAGATAGGTGGCCAATTGCTCGAGCACCGGACTATCCAGGCCGAAGCGGGCTCTCAGTGCCGCAACGCTTTCTTCGGTCGCCGAACCCGCCTCGCCGGCAAGCACATCGGCCGCGTCGCCGGGAGCCAGCTGCAAAAGGAAAAAGTTCAGGATCACAATTCCAAGGATCGTTGGAACTGCCTGCAGAAGCGTTCGTCGAAGCGTTCGCGCAATTCTGATCAGCACCGGCATCGATGTCGCCTCTCCGTTTGGCTGTCCGCCAACAGCGAACCTTCACCTCGGCCTGACCTTGTCGCCGCGGATGATTTTTATAGTTGACTAATTACATAGGCTTTGTCAAATCTGTTTTAGTAATTTCACCCTGAGAATGACCATTAGCAGGAACGCCATTCCTACAATATGTCGTGAACGGCGCCAATTTGGGAACTCTAATCCGAAATCAGTACAGCTAATAGCAATGGCCGACTAGGAAGAGCCACTCCAACGAAAAACGCTTCCCGGCACACCCCATCGAAGACAGCGGAGAACCTCGTGACAAAAAATGCCATCTCGCAAATCTGGTACACGCGCTGCCCTGTCCCGACACCCGTGGGGCTCGCCACCCAGCTCGGCCTGCTCGACAAGGCGTTTGCCGCGGAGGGCATTGCGCTCAACTCGATCATCGACAGCAAGGACCGCTCCGTCCGATCCAGCCACTTCGATCACCATCTCGATTATTCGTTTCGCCATGGCGGCAACGTCCCGCCGATCCGCGCCCGCTCAGAAGGCAACCCGACGCGGCTCGTCGGCATCACCTGGACCGACGAATTCCAGGCCATCATCACGTTGCCCGAGACCGGGATCAAAACGACGCGCGATCTTGTCGGCCGGCGCTTCGGCATTGCGCGCCGACCACCCGGTATCGTCGACTTCATGGCAGCAACGGCGCTGAAGGGCCTGGTTTCCGCTCTGTCTCTCGAAGGGCTCACGCCCTCCGATGTCGAGATCGTCGATATCCCGCTTTCCGAAAGCGTTCTTGATGGCAGGGAGGGCCCGCAGCTCTACGGCCTCAGAAACCGGCAGGCCTACGGGCCGGAAGCGGCCGCACTGCTGCGCGGTGAGGTGGACGCGATTTATGTCAAAGGCACGCCCGGTATTGCCGTCGCCAATCTCTTTGCGGCTCACACGGTCGCGGAATTCGGTTTCCACCCGGACCCGAAGATCCGCATCAATTCCGGCTCCCCTCGGGTGCTGACCGTCGACGAAAGGCTCGCTGAAGATCGGCCCGATCTCGTCGCCAAGCTGATCTCGACCTTGAAGCAGGCCGGCTCGTGGGCCGAAGAGCACCCCGACGAGGTGCGTCGCTTTGTTGCCCGCGAAGTCGGCGCCTCAGAAGAGGTCGTGGCTGCGGCTAACGGCCCGGATCTCCACAAGCATCTCGGCATCGGCCTCGAACCGGAACTCGTCGCGGCAATCGGACACTACAAGGACTTCCTGCATGAATGGGGGTTCCTCGCGAGCAACTTCGACATCGACCAATGGGTCGACCAGCGCCCCTGGGCGGAACTCGACGCCCGCGCTGTCGCCTGAACGAGTAAAACCGATGACCGACCCCACACGTTTCGAACCGGTGATTGCCAAGGCTGAAGAACTCGGAAAACGCTTCGCCCTGACAGCACGCCACTATGATGAAACCGGCGAATTCCCCTTCGCCAATTTCGACGCGCTGCACGAGGCGGGGCTGCTTGGCCTGGTCACAGCGCTCGAACACGGGGGCCTCGGCGGCGGATTGTCGGAGGCGCTCGCCGTCGTCTCGGCCATTGCCCGCGGCGAACCCTCGACCGCTCTCGTTCTTTCGATGCACTACAATCAGCACTATTCGGTGCGCACATCAGGCAAATGGCCGCCACACCTGGTCGAGCGCGTCACCAGAGGCAATCGCGAAGGTGTCGCGCTGATCAATGCCGCGCAGGTGGAACCGCGCGTCGGTTCGCCATCGCATGGTTCCTTGCCCGAGACGATTGCCCGCCGCGTTGGCGATCAGTGGCGCATTACGGGCCACAAGACCTACGCCACCGGCATCCCGCTCTTGCGCTGGGTGGCTGTGCTTGCGGTTACTGACGAGCCTGAGCCGAGGCTGGGCTCATTCCTCGTTCCGACATCGGCCGATGGCATCCGCGTCGAAAAAACCTGGAACGCAACGGGCATGCGGGCAACCAACAGCGACGACCTGATCCTCGACGACGTCGCGATCCCGCTCGCCGATGTTCTCGACATCGCGCCGGCGAGCGAAGGCCTGAAACGTGACGAGCGCATGGGCGCCTGGTACTTCAGCCTCGTGCCGGCGATTTACGACGGTGCAGCCCGCGGGGCACGCGACTGGCTGATCGAGTTTACGACCTCGCGCGCGCCGGCAAGCCTCGGCGCACCGCTCTCCACGGTTCCCCGCATCCAGGATGGCCTTGGCGAGATCGAGGTCTTGCTGACCGTCAACCGCCGGCTCCTGCGGTCGATCGCCGAGGATTTCGATGCGGGGCGCCCCTTCGGCGCCGATGCCGCCGCGGTCAAGCACACGGTCATCGCCAACGCGATCACCGTGACGACCCTTGCCCTCGAACTGGGCGGTAACCCCGGCATCAGTCGCGACAATCCGCTGGAACGCCATCATCGCGATGCGCTTTCCGGCAAGGCGCATGCGCCACAAAACAACTTGATCCGGACGATGCTTGCCAAGGCGGCGTTCAGCCGGCATGCCGCAACACCTGCCGTTGCGCTCGAGCCGGTCCCCGTTCGACCTCCCCAGCAACCCCGTCTTGCCGTCGTCGGCGGCCGCTAGGAGTTCCCTGATGTCTTCCCTCTCTTCCGTATGGTACACGCGCTGCCCCGCCCCGACACCATTGTCGATCGCCCATCAGCTCGGCTGGATCGACAGACAGTTTGAGAACGCCGGCGTTGCCGTCCGCTCGATCCGCGACAGCAAGGATCCGTCGGTCCGCCAGAGCCATTTTACCCATGCGCTCGATTACTCGTTCCGACAGGGCGGTAACATTCCGCCGATCTGGGCGCGGTCCGGTGGGCGCGAGACACGCGTTGTCGGCATCACCACGACAGACGAGTTCCAGGCGATTATCGCGCTTCCAGGTTCCGGGATCGCTGTCGCGAAGGACTTGAAAGGCCGTCGCATCGGTGTACCACGCAAGCCCAGTTCCGACGTCGTCGACTTCCAGCGGGCCACCGCCTTGAAAGGCATCGTCTCGGCGCTTTCGCTCGACGGCCTTGATCACGGTGATGTCGAACTCGTCTATCTCGACACCAACGAGGGCAACCTCATCGAACGGGGCAACGCCGCCTTCCTGGGCCTGAAGCGCCGATATCCCTATGGCGACGAACTCTTGGCCCTGGCCTCGGGCAAGATCGACGCTTTCTTCGTCAAAGGTGCAGAAGGCATCGTGCTCGCCAATCAGATCGGTGCAGTTGTGGTGGCGGAATTCGGTTTCCATCCGGATCCAAAGATCCGCATCAACAATGGCACGCCAAGGCCGCTGACAGTCGACGCCCGCTTTCTTGACCAGCATTTCGACCTCGTCGTCGATCTTGTGTCGACCGTCGCCAGTGTTGGTGATTGGGCGGCCTCGAACCCGGACACAGCAGTTCGGTTCATCGCCAACGAGATCGGCGTCGGCGAGGACGCCGTCTGGGCGGCGAACGGCGCGGACGTCCACCGTCATCTCGGTCTGGCGTTGGACGAAAACCAGATTGCCGCGTTCGACCACTTCAAGCGCTTCCTTCTCGATTGGCAGTTCATTCCGGCCGATTTCGATGTCTTCAGTTGGATTGATCGCCGACCGCTAGAGGCCGCCTTGCAGCGGGCCGCCGCATGAGTGAGAGGCCGATCCTCGTTACCGGCGCCACCGGCAAGCTTGGGCGCCTCGTTGTCGAACGACTTCTCGCACGCGGACAACCGGTTCGCGTCTTTACCCGACGGCCGGAGACGGCACGTGCCCTGTTCGGTGAAACTCTGCAGATTGCCGCAGGTGATTTTGGCGACCGCGCCGCGCTCGACACCGCCGCTCGAGGCGTCGGACGCCTTCTTCTGTTATCGCCCATCAGCACGAGGCTCGTCACGGACCAGGTCGCCGTCGCCGATGCTGCCGTCGCCGCAAATGTTGCCCGCATCGTCAAGATCTCGGGCTCCGACTGGACGATCGAGCCGCCAAGGAATTCTATCTCCGGTGAAGCGCACGCTGCCGTGGAACGGCACTTGAATGGCCTTCCGACCGAGGCTGTTTCGCTTCGTCCCAATGCCTGGATGCAGGTCTCGCTCGCCAACACCATCCGGAACGCGATCACGAACAGTCAGGTCGTCGCAGCCAACCTCGACGCCGGCATCGGTTACATCGACGCGCGCGATATTGCCGATGTCGCAGTGCACCAACTTCTGGCCGATCGCATTCGGGGGCGCACGCTCAACCTCACCGGCCCGGACGTGGTGTCGTTCCGGCAGGTCGCCGCTCTGCTGACGGCTGCATTGAAACGGCCGGTTGCTGCCCTCGAGAAGCCGCCCCAGACGGTTCCAAAAGATGGTGACTTCGAACATCGCGCCGTTGCGCAATTCGTAAGATTGATCGCTTCCGGCCGCGCAGCAAGGACGACCGACGTCGTTCCAACGCTGCTTGGCCGTTCGCCCCGTACCGTCGCCGACTTCATCCTCGAACAAGTGACCGCCGAAACCGCAGTCCCCGAGTACCAGCCATGACCATACCCTTCATCGACGTCGCCATCATCGGTGGGGGACCGGGTGGGCTCACCCTCGCGCAAGGCCTCAGGAAGAACGGCATCGACACCGCCGTCTTCGAGCGCGACCAGGTCCGGTCGGACTATGTGCAGGGTTTCCGCATGCGGATCCGGCAACGGGGCATCGACGCGCTTCAGGCGAACCTTCCGGCGCACCTCTTTCAAGCCTTCCTTGATACGCTCGGGCTTGCGCCGACGGAAAACCTTGTTCTCGATGAGACATTCCAAAGGCTCGAAAACACGAGCCAGGGATCAGGCGAACCCGAAGATACGCATATCGAGAAATCGGTCAGCCGCATCACGCTGCGCCAGATCCTCCTGTCCGGGCTCGACGGCCTTTTTCACACAGACAAACGGTTCGAGCGCTATGAGCAGCTTGCCGACGGAACCGTGCTTGCGCATTTTTCCGACGGCTCGGCCGTACACGCCAATCTTCTGGTCGGGGCCGACGGGGCGGGATCGGCGGTGCGTCGCCAACTCCTGCCTGACCTCAAGAGCATCGACACTGGGGTGCGCCGGTTGGCCGGCAAGATCACGATCGATGAAGCGGAACGACAGGGCATTTCACCGCTGCTGACCGAGTTCAATACCAACATCCGCCCGCGCGACGGTCGTGGTCTGATGATCACCAGCCATCGGGTGGATCCGTCTGCCTATGCGCGTCACGATTTCATAGGCAGGGAAGATCCCGGCCATGCCGATATCCCTGGCTTCCACTTCAACAACTCCACCAGCTACACCTGGTGGAACACGGCCTATGACACGGATGAACTCGGGCCGGACGAACTGCTCGAACGGCTCAACGGCGCGGCCCTCATCGAAACGCTGCTTCACCGTATCCGTCACTGGGACGAGCGCATCCTGAACCTCATTCGCCACAGCGACCCGTCGACGGTCGCCTTCCTCAAGGTCAAGAGCTCCACACCCGGCGCGATATGGCAAAGCGGTCCGGTGACGTTACTCGGCGACGCGATCCACGCGATGACCTATTTCCGCGCGCTTGGCGGCAACACCGCCCTCTACGATTCCGGATTGCTCGTTCGCGAACTCGTCGCCGCAAGGCGCCACGGCAAGCCCCTGCTTGCGGCCTTAAACGACTACGAAAACGCCATGCGCGAACACGGCTACGAGGCCGTGCGGTCGTCGCTTTCCGCCATGCAGCGCAATGTCGGCGCCAATCAACCGCTCAAGGCGATACCTGCCCTTTAGCCCTTAAGGAAAATCGATCATGTCCATTGTCGTCTTCGGCGCCTCAGGAAACATCGGCAGCAACATCCGCAAGGAAGCTCTTTCGCGAAATCACCGCGTGACAGCCGTGACGCGCTCTTCAAACCTGGAACCTGCCGAGCGTCTCACGGCACTGAAGGCGGACATTGCCGATCCGGAGGAAGTGGCAAAGATCTCCGCCGGCCACGATGCGGTCATCAGTGCCTATAGTCCCGGTCTGCGCCGCCATTCGGCGGAAGATGCCGCGGTTCTCATCGAGAATGCACATGCTTCCCTGTTTGAAGGCGTCAAGCGCGCCGGCGTCCGCCGCATCATCATCGTCGGCGGCGTCGGAAGCCTCCAGGCAAGCCCCGGCGTCGACGTGGTCGACAGTGATTTCTACCCGGCGGACCACAAGGCTCACACGCTGCGAAACCGAGAGATCCTGCGCAGTCTGAAACGCGGCGAGCACGATCTCGACTGGACCTATGTATCCCCGCCTCTTTCGATCAAGGCCGGCGAAAGAACCGGCCGTTTCAGGCTCGGCGAGGATGCGCTTCTGCGAGACGATACGGGCGAAAGCCGGATTTCCGAAGCCGATTTCGCCGTCGCCATTCTCGATGAACTCGACAAGGGACAGTTCATCCGCCGCCGCTTCACCGCGGCCTATTGAAGGACCTCAATTCGCATGCCCCGCACGCTCAATCTCAATGTCGGCATCAACACGACAGGCTATCTGCCGGCCGCCTGGAAATATCGCAGCGGGAGCCGCCACGACATCTATGACCCTCAATACTACAGACGCCTGACGGAACTCGCCCACAAAGGTCTGTTCGACGCCGTGTTCTTGTCCGATCATCCAGCCTTGATGACCGACCCGAACAGCCGACCATTCCATACCATCGACCCGCTCATCCTCTGTACGGCGCTTGCGGCACAGGTGCCCGACATCGGCTTCGTCGCAACCATGTCGTCCACATACAATTCGCCCTATAATCTCGCCCGCCGCACCCAGTCGACGGATATCGTGGCCGGTGGCCGGCTGATCATCAACATCGTCTCGTCCTTCAATCCGAATGTGGCTGCCAACTTCGGCTCGGCGCCGCTGCCCCCACGAGCCGAGCGCTACGCTAAAGCTTCCGAATTTCTCGATGTTGCCAAGAAACTCTGGGCAAGCTGGGATCCCGCCCGCGACGGCCATGTGCCCGACGAACGGTTCTGGGATGCGGCGAGTGCGCATGCGATCGACCACGAAGGCGATCATTTCGCAGTGAAGGGACCGCTGAACGTGCCGCGTGGCCCTCAAGGCCATCCGGTGATCGCGCAGGCAGGCGCATCCGAAGGCGGTATCGAGCTCGCCGCCCGCCATGGCGAGATCATTTATTGCAACATCCTCTCCCGCCCTGCTGGCCAGGCCTTCGGCAAGAAGGTCAGGGATCGCGCTGCAGCCATCGGTCGCGACCCGAAGGGCATTAAGATCGTGCCCGGGGTGGTGGTGATCCTTGGCGAGACGAAAGAGGAGGCGTTGCGAAAACACGAACTCTTCAGCGGCGCGGGCTCGGAGGACGGCCTGATCGCACGCTTCGTCAGGGAGAACGGTATTGATCCCAACGGTTTCGATCCGGATGCCATTCTGGATGCCGAGCGTTTCGTTCCGGATCCCAACCGTCTTCAGGCGGTCGGAATGGGCCTTGGTCTCTCCGATCTGCTGACACATGAGAAGTTGACGGCCAGGCAGGCTGTGCGCCGCTCGGAAGGGCACCACCGCCTGCTGCTCGGGACGCCGGAACAGGTCGCCGATGCGCTTATCGACCTTTGGGCGGACGGCACCGTCGACGGCTACACGCTTCAGCCGCCCCGGGCACCTGATGACATCGAAGAATTCGTGAAGAAGGTCGTCCCGATCCTCCAGGACCGCGGTGTTTATCGTAACCGTTACGAGGAACAAACCATTCGCGAGCGCTATGCATTGCCATTCCCGTACTAGTACAGACAGGCCCTGGCGCGCCTCAGGCTCAATTCATCGGTCCGCCCCCAGCAACCGATCAACATTCCGGCGCAAAGTCGATGCCAAGGCCGGCGGAGATCGAACCAGCGAAATATGGTTTGTGTTTGCCATCACAGCTAGTGTCAATCGTTAACGTGCGGGCCCGACGTCAGCCTCAGCCACTCTGCACAGCCGTAAAGCGCCGTCCCGTCATTGGAAAGGTTTCCATGAAGTCGGCCATGCGGCCTTTAGTGGCAGGACCTTGCGCGCCGTGTTGAGGGAGCTGCTGTTCCCAGCGCTACGGCCAATACGCGCCGATGCCGACGGCTTTCCGCCCGCCAAAGTAACCCGGACCGCGGGCCCTGACTCGTTCCAGAATAACCCGCCCGGCACCCGGAAATTGACATCCCGCTGGTGAAGTCGTCGAGGCAATCGGTGTCGAGGGATGAAGAAGCCGGCAGCTAGAACAGACTTTGGGTGGGTTGCCGAACGGCGGCTTTCCGACGAATTTGCCCTGTAGCAGGCTTCCCCTACCGGCCCCGAACCCGTCGTTGGACAATTCGATTTTAGTAATAGCCGCTCCTGGCGCACACTTGCCGTGCCTTGGATCGCTCATTGTGCTTTTCTTCTCCTATCCCTCACTTTTGAGCGGAAACGGACTGGCGGCCCGCCACTCCGCTCGAGATATCAGCGACGATGCCAATTAAGTGTGATGTCTCCGCGCATCCGACATGATACCTTATACTCGAACGTCAGCACGAAGTCCCGTGTCGCGGCGTTCCTGCCGAGTGATGGCTCGTGCCCCGCGAGTTTTCGGCCCCTGAGGGGCCATTTCATGTCGAACGAACCGATAGTCCATTTCGAAGCGGCGAGTACCCTTGCCGTGGTGGTTTCATCGAACGAGCCGCTGCTTTTCCTGTCTAGAGACCAGAAGGTTATTGCAGCGAGCACATCGTTCTGCCGCACTTTCGAAATCGATCCGGCGACCGTTCCCGGCCGACCGCTCGGTTCGCTTGGAAATGGCGAATGGGCAATGCCCAAGCTCGCCTCGCTCCTAAACGCTACCGCTTCCGGAAGCGCCCGGATCGAGGCCTACGAAATCGACTTCCAGCGCCCCAACCGGAGCACACGACAGTTGATCGTCAATGCGCAGATCCTCGACGATGGCGACAAGGCGCATATCCGGCTGCTGCTGGCCATCACTGATGTGACGGATGCGCGCGCTGAAGCGAAACTGAAAGATGACCTTATCCGCGAGAAGGCCATCCTGGTGCAGGAGGTCCAGCACCGGGTCGCAAATAGCCTTCAGATCATTGCCAGCGTTCTCATGCAGAGCGCACGCCGGGTTCAGTCGGACGAAGCGCGCGGCCACCTTCACAACGCCCATCACCGGGTCATGTCGATTGCGGCCGTGCAACGGCAGCTTTGTACGTCCGGCGCCGGCAGCGTCGAACTGCGCACCTACTTCACCCAGCTTTGCGAAAGCCTTGGCGCGTCGATGCTCGCCGACGACCGGGTTTCGATATCGGTGACAGTTGATGAGAGCGCTGTTGAAGCCGATGTTTCTGTCAGGCTCGGGCTTATTGTGACCGAATTGGTGATCAACGCGCTCAAGCACGCCTTCCCGGGGCAGGAATGCGGCACAATTGCCATCGACTATAGTTCGACCGGCAACGAGTGGACGCTTCGTGTCACCGACGACGGCATCGGCATGCCGAGCGGCAAACTTGTCCCCGGGCTGGGTACCGGCATCGTCGACGCGCTTGCCAGGACCCTGGAGAGCGAAATCCAGTTGAGCGTTGCAAATCCCGGCACTGCCGTGACCATCAGGCATCGGGGAGACGTCGCTCGCGAAAAGAACCCCCCAGCGGCCGCGTAGGCACAGATCTCCCGTTGGAACGCTGTGTCGGGGGCGCAGGTTCCGCTTCAAAAGGGTCAGATGTTCAACGCCAAGAGCGGAACATATCTGCTTTGCTTTGTTGCTATCACACCAGGGGCATGTGCCTTAAGCGGGCGATCGGAAGCCCGCCCGTTCATTTCGCTATCTGGCCAGGTGCCAAACACCTCCAACGCCATCGCCGTTAGTGTCACCGGCCTTTTTGTCCTCGGCATATGTGTACAGCGGCTTGTCTTCATACGCCCACATTTCCCCGCCGTCTGCCGCCTTGACCAGAGACCACTTTCCTTCCGCCTTAGCGTTCGCGGCGGCGTGGAATGCCGGCCATTTCTTTAGACAATCCTTGTCGCAGTTGGATTTTTCTTTGGCATCCTTGTCGAAAGTGTAGAGGGTCATCCCCGTCATCAGCCAACGCCTTGCCCATCTTGGTGTCGACGATCTTGGCCGGTTCGGCTGCGAACCCAGTCCCACCCATAACAGACACCAGCCCGATCGCGATTAACAACGTTCTCATGACAGTCTCCCGTTTCGGGAATGCCGGCGGAATGTCGGTAACGCCCGATCCAATGGAAAAACACGCGGACGTAGAGGAGGTACGAGTTTTTTAGCGGACCCGGACGCATCTGAGCGGGAAATGCGTATGGTTGCTGTCGAGCAATGCTTCGTTGAAGCGTCGATCGAGCCACGCGCGCCATTTGCCGTGAAGCGTAGTCGAGAAGAAGTGGCGGACAGCTGTGAAAAACACGTCCCTCATGATCGCGAATGCGGCAAGCGTTGCCGCTGTAGTCAACAATGCCATGGGCGTGGTGGGTGTGGCTGGATGGTGGAAGTAGGCGATCCGATTTATCAACTCGCCCGAGGTGACCGCAAACCAGACGCTGGCCCGCGCGGTCAATGGCGTCAGCACAAGAATGGCAAATGTTAGTCCCCAAGCCTCGCGCCAGCGTTCGCCTGCCTCGCGGCCGAGCAACCGTTTGACAAACTGCCAAGCGTGACTTCGCATGGCGGCTACAAGTCTCCATAACCCATGAAAGCAGAGTTTGGAGCACGTGTCGGCGCTGTCAACTCAACTCAGCTCAGGCGAAAGCTGGGCCAGCAGTCGCTGACTGATAGCCTGCGTCAACCTAAACTAGAGTCGCTTCACGGCCCGTCACACTGTCCATACTGATTGCGAAAAAAACAGGAAGGTACCCCGGTGGCTTGGCATCCGAGCCCAAGTTGAGGGCACCTGGATCCCACCAATCATTGTAAACCTTCAGTATGTTCCAAGCGTGTTTCTTGTCCGTCTCTTTGTGGAATTCGTGGTACCTGCCCTCAATGATGACGCACTTCCAGCAGTGCTGATCAGTGCAATGCTCAATCTCAACGCAAACGAGCGGATTGCTGCGCATGAATTCAATCTTCCGTCCCGGCATCGAAAACCCGAAAACTTGGCCCTCTGCGCGGACATAATAAATTGGCACAACATAAGGCTGATTGTCGCGACAACACCCAAGCCGGGCGACGCGCTGCTCGGCGATGAGCATGCTGCATTCGCTGGGTAGCATCTCGCGCAATCTCACTGGCGTTGCTCCCTGTAATTCTCAGTGTCGCTAGACGAACTCGACGCTTGTGTGGATGCTTGCAATCTGGTTTTCATGATAACATGAAAGCGGACGATAAGCGCGGGTACCACGTCGCATTGGCGCATGCCGCCATGCATATGGTAGCAACGGAATTACATCCAATCAGATCGCCGCAGATATTGGATCTACAGGGATCCCTGGACATAAAGATCCCGACAGCGGCCTGTTCGCGTTTCGTCCCTCGCGTTGACTTGCCGCAACAACTAGCAAGTTTCCACAGGCGATATCTGACTCTGACATACAGTCGAAAAAGCCGCTCCTTGAAGTTGTTCATCGCAATCAGCATCCTAGTCACGGGCCTTGTCATTACCCTGATGCTGTGGTTCGTTCAAAAACTTCCAATCGACGCGGCAATGAAGCAGATGGCACACATCGTTGTTGTCGTCGTCGGCGTTATCGCGTTGCTCCACTATCTGGATTTAATCTGAAGCAAGTGCCACTACTCGGCGCAGCCGAGGCCGCCATCCACGTGAAGCGGACCCTATCGGATCGCGCTTTTGCGTGGGCCCCACTGGGCCGGTCCCCAGGACCGTCCTAGAGCAACTCATTACCTTCCTTGGTTGCTCTTGCCTGCCACCTTCTATCATCCCTGTCATTACTGCCCATGCCTTGATTTTCGGCATTAGGTAGCAAAAACCACGGTCTTTGCTACCTAATGCCGTTGATTTTCGGTCCGCGGTGCGCCGCCTTCACTATCCCATTCCCCGGAAGCAGTATTCGGAGTATCCACGTCAAAACCAGCCACGAATGCTTCGCTGGTGATTGCATCCATGAGATCCGTGTCGGAAATATCCAGATCAGGGAATATACGCCGGACTGCCCCTAGGGCCTCAGACGTGGCAAAGGGCCGGGCTTCTTTCTGGCACGCGCTCAGAAACGCGGCAATTGCCGCGCGCACCTCAGGCGACATGGGAAGGGAGCGCTTCGTCATCATTACCTCCCAGTGGATGAATCTAAACGCTTGCTGGGTCTCTATGTTCCGGATTCCCGGCGAAAGGCCACCTCCGACGGGTAAGCAGCAAACGCCCCGGCGTAACGAGGTGAATTGTATGACGTTGATACCTCTCCTTAGAGGAGCCGAATTGCTAGGAGCCGATGTAGGCAATGGAATTGGGCGGGTCATGCGATCACAGCGAGTGGCCCAACCTTTTGTTCGCTATGCCCCCGGAATATCGCAGGTGGGGAACACATTCGAGCCGCCGTGGAAAGCGAAAACTTCGATCCGCCTACCTACGGCTTTCGCAAGCTCAGCGATCTTGTGCAGGACAAACGCCTTCGATATCCAGCATATCGAAGGCAAACCTCTACGGAGCCGTGTCAAACAACAGGCATCCAAAAAGAGGGCCTGATGCGACACACGATTATGAGGTTAACCTGAAGGCGGAAATTGAGATCATGGCGCTGCATGGACAAGCTGGATCAAATGCGCGACGTCGAGCTGAAATCGCTGATTGACAAGCAACAACAACATATCGAGTTGCTGGCGGGGCTTCTCAGCAATCGCGACAAATAGTACTTTGCTCCCCGTTGACTTGTCGATTGTCATTGCCGAACTCTACCGGCGCAAGCCCCAGGCCGAGCTCAATGCCGAACTCCGGGCCGGCGCCCGATGATTGACTAAAAGGGTGTGCGACAGGCAAGCACATTGCCGTTAAACATGACCGCGCGCTGTCGGATTTCACGTTTATGTATTCGGGGCCGACTGCCCGTCAAAATGCAAGTCGAAGCTGATGTCGTCGAAGTCCGCTACAAGCTCCCCAGCTGCAACACATCGCAATTTCAGCCCGATGGGAGGCCTAAAGAAACTTCCGCTGTACAAATATCAATTGTATGCTAAGCCTCTGAAATAGGGCCTAATCTGACCAGGTTCGAGGAAAACGCAGTTGGCAGAATTAGTGCATTCGACTGCGATCCATCATCTGCCCGCATTCATCACGGCGCCAGGACAGACCGACGTCCTGTTCAACGTCGTCGTCGCTTTCATGATCCTGGCGATCTTCGCGATCGGCACTTTCTATCTCCGGCTGCACTCACTGCCAGAGACGCTCGCCCACAAGACCCACAAGGTCCAGTACGAGCTAGTGGCCGTGCTGGGGCTGATCTCGCTGCTCACCCACAACAACATCTTCTGGATCGCCGCCCTCATCCTGGCGCTGATCGACCTGCCTGACTTCTCCTCGCCGCTTGGTTCGATCGCCCGCTCGCTGGAGAGGATTGCCGGCAAGGCGGAGAAGCCATCGGCACCTGAGCCCGAAGCCTTAGCGAGTGGTTCTGCCGCCGCATCCAGTCAGCCGAGGGCGGAAGTGAGGATCTGAGCCATGTTCGAGTTTCTTCTCTGTTCGCTTTTGACGATCTTTCCCGATTACCTCTTCCGCCGCTATGTCCAGGGCAAAAGGTTCGGGCGGGAGATTACGCTCTATTCGGTCTGGTTCGAACTGCGCTGGGGGATCACCGCCTGCATCGTCTTGACGATTTCGCTGATCACACTGATCTTCTACTTCCATCCGTCGACGTCCCATGTGAACGCGGCGTTCCGCACTGTCGCGGTGCTGCCCGAGACTAGCGGACGGGTCTCCGAGATCTATGTTACCGCCTTTCAAAAGGTGGAGGCCGGCCAGCCGCTTTTCAAGCTTGACAGTTCGGAAGAGGAAGCCGCCGCCGAGGTAGCGCGCCGCCAGATCGCCGAAGTCGATGCCGAGATGACCGTCTCGCGCACCGAGCTGGTCGCTGCCGATGGCGCGATTGTGCAGGCACAGGCGGCGGTGCAGCAGGCCCAAGACGAGTACGACACCCAGGTCGAACTGAACAAGCTGAACCCAAATGTCGTCGCACGGCGCGAGATCGAGCGTCGACAAGTCGCACTGGAAGGTAGCAAGGGTGCGCTTACCGCCGCCCAATCCAACAGGCAGACGCTGGAGACCAAGCTCCAGTCGCTACTGCCCTCGCAGAAGGCCAGCGCCGAAGCGGCCTTGAAGCAGGCGGAAGTCGACATCGCCAAGACCACCGTGCGCGCCGGCGTGTCTGGCACGCTGCAGCAGTTCACCCTCCGGGTGGGCGAAGTGGTCAATCCAATGTTGCGGCCGGCGGGCGTTCTGGTGCCTGAAGGTAACGGTGGCAAGCCGTGGCTGGTTGCCGGCTTCGGCCAGATCGAGACGCAAGTGATCAAGGTCGGCATGATCGGCGAGGCGACCTGCGTCGGCAAGCCTTTCACCATCATCCCGCTCGTCGTCACCGAGGTGCAGGAGGTGATTGCCTCTGGCCAGGTTCGCGCCAGCGATCAGCTGATCGATGTTGCGAATATTTCGCAGCCTGGCACGCTCACTGTTTTCATGGAGCCACTCTATCCCGGCGGGCTCGATGACGTGCCTCCGGGCAGCACCTGCATCGCCAATGCCTATACCAACAGCCATGAGGAACTGGAGTCATCCGACATCAGCACTGGCCGCTGGATCTACCTGCACGTGGTCGATACCCTCGGCCTCGTGCACGCGATGATCCTGCGCTTGCAGGCACTGGTGCTGCCGGTGCAGACGCTGGTGCTTGGGGGGCATTGAGGCATAGTGAAACGTGGTCCGTGAAAGGGTGCAGACATGAGACAAAGGCTGCTTAACAGGGGGCTCCTTGCTGTTCTGGCAGCGTAAGTAAGCTGCTAACGAACTAACGGATTGGCAGGAGCGGGCGCTTGAGCCAGTCGAATAACGCAAAGCGGTCAAGGTCGCACGTTGGCAACCGCCGAAGAGGGTACAGATGAACCCCGCTTCCTATCGTCGAAGTCGTTCAATGTGTGACCCTCCAGGCGGCTTCAAACATCCCCAGACTGGCCGCGCGGTGCCAAGTCGTCGTTTCCCATCCACACCGTGCTATAATCCGGGAAATTCCTGCCCTCCGAGGATTTGTTTGAGGTTGTGGCCACTAGCCCGTCGGCAGGCTTGGAATCGCGTCAAGCTCGGTCTGGGGCCTGCAATGCGCATCAACGGCAGCTCGATTCTCCTGCCACGGAACGTCACCACCATTGCCATGAGAGGATCGGACATGGGTGAAGGAACCTTGGCCCACAGCTCGTCTAAATCCGGCTCGCGGTTCTTGGTGCGACACTTGTTGTTCATTGGAATGTGATTGTCTCAATCACGGCAGTTCGCCCCATCGCCTGATATCGTCCGGCTGATGGCGGCGCGCATCTCCGACGGGCATACACTAACGGATAGCCGCGTCGGTCTTGGAGATAAGATCCTCGCAGCCACACGGTCGCAGCCGCAGGAAACGCCGCCGGATGGGGACCGTCCAAGATGGCTGGAAGATCACAGACTAAGCCAGCGTGTCAGCCTTCTGCCACAGACTGCAGAAATTAACCGGAACACCCGGGAAGCGAGAACCCAAGATGCAAACGTTGTCTATGAATCGAATGTGTACATTCATCCGCTTGGCGCTTGCCGGGCTCGCGTTTGTGGCCGCACTGGCCGTCTTATCTTCGCCGGGCTCCGCACAGGAAAAGGCTCCAGATCCGGTCCAGGCAGAGAAAGTTCAGCGTTTCCTCGAACTTGTGGATGACCCACAGGTGCGATCTTGGCTACTGAGCGCGAAACCCGCCACTGGTGCAGCGGCGCCGGCCGCCGTTGCAACTGTTTCTTATGCCGGCTTTGCTTCGATCTTTCGTGCGCGAGCAGCCCAGCTTCTCGGAGGCTTGCGCGCGTTCCCGGCCGAAACCGCCCGCGCGGCGTCCGTCCTGCAGAGCGAGCTCGATACCAGCCGCAGTGCACGCCCCATCGTCTTTGTGCTCGCTTTCATCGCAGCAGGGTTGGCCGCACAATGGTGCTTCTGGTGGCTCAGCCGAGGCTGGCGTGCTTGGATCGCTTCGCTGCGATTTCTGACCGTACGCGACAAGCTGGTGGCGATTTCGGCGAGACTGCTATGGGGCACGAGTTACGTGCTCGCATTTGCGCTGGGGAGCCTTGGTTTCTTCCTTGCCTTCGACTGGTCGCCGCTCGTCCGCGAAATCGTTGTCGGTTACCTGTTCGCGGTGGTGATCTTCCGGCTCGCACTCGTCGCTTTCGATTTCCTCCTTGCACCGTCTGGATCCGATGGCTTCGCAAATGCCGAACGGTTTCGGGTCATACCGGTCTCCGATCAGGCGGCTGCGCATTGGACGAAGCGGCTGGGCTACTTGGTGGGTTGGTATGCTTTCGGCTCCGTCACCGTTCATCTTCTCACCACGCTTGGCTTTGCCGACCCGTCGCGACAGGTGGTGGCCTATACGCTGGGGATCGTCCTTCTCCTTCTTGGCATCGAAGCCGTGTGGAACCGTCCAATGGTCCATCGCCCGACTGAGCACGCAAGCCGCTTCAGCAGGATAGGTGTCCGCGCCCGAAACTGGGTCTGGACTGGCTATTTTGTTGCGCTTTGGCTTCTCTGGGTGGCAGGTGCCATGAAGCCATTCTGGATCGCAGTCGTTGCCGCCGCACTTCCCGGCGCGATCGCCCTCACGCGCGCTTCCGTCGACAATCTTCTGACGAGCAGTCTGGCCGATGCCGAAAGTCCAACCAGACCGGGGGTAATCTCGGTGATGGTCGAGCGTGGGATTCGCGCAGCGCTTCTCGTCGGTGCAATTGTCGTTTTGGCGGAGGTGCTTGATATCGAGTTGACAGGGATTGCCGCTCAGGATTCGGCTGCATTGAGGCTGATGCGCGGAGCGTTGAGTGCCGGGATCATCCTGCTTGCAATCGACCTTGTCTGGAACATCGTTAAGGTGCTGATCGATCGGAAGCTTGGCGAGACGGAAACGGCCCACGAAACCGGGAGTGAACGCGAACGCAAGCGTGCCCGGATCAGGACGCTTCTACCAATCCTCAAGAACGTCCTAATGATCCTGTTCGTGGCGGTCGCCATTATGATGGCCCTGTCGTCGCTCGGCGTTGAGATTGCTCCATTGATCGCAGGCGCCGGTGTCGTCGGTGTAGCGATCGGCTTCGGTGCACAGACGGTGGTCAAGGACGTAATCAGCGGCATGTTCTATCTGCTCGACGACGCGTTCCGGGTCGGGGAGTACATCCAAAGCGGCAGCTACAAGGGCACCGTCGAGTCGTTCAGCCTCAGATCGGTGAAGCTGCGTCACCACCGGGGCGCGATCTATATCGTTCCCTTCAGCGAGCTTGGCGCGGTCCAGAATATGAGCCGGGACTGGGTCGTCGAGAAGCTCACGGTTACCGTCGGCTACGACACCGACGTGGACAAAGCACGCAAGATCATCAAAAAGATTGGGCAGGAATTGCTGGTCGATCCTGAGTTTGCGGCGATTACCATTCAACCCCTGAAGATGCAGGGTATTGATAGCCTCGGGGATTCAGGATTGATCCTGCGAATGAAGTTCACCACCGTGCCCGGAGAACAGTTCATGCTCAAGCGCCGCGCGCTGATGATGATCAACAAGGCGTTTCACGACAACGACATCAAACCGGCGTTCCCGACAGTTCAAGTCGCGGGAGATAGGAGTTCGGACGTCGCTGCGGCAGCCCAGCAAGCTCTGGCGAAACACAATGAGGCGGTTGTTGCTGCGGCCGCATCCGAGTGAAGAGCGGGCCTCGTTCCGGCGCGCTCATCGAGTGTGCCGGAAGCGACCTCTCGCGGGGAAGAAGGATCACGGCTAGCGGCAGCGCAACTATGACCTGAGCGGCGCGCGATACCTGAACACCAGGGAATCGACAGTGCAAAAGTGGGAAACCGGCGCGAAGGGGCCGAGCGGCCCCGCATTGAAGCTGCTTTAGATCGTCCGGAAACACGGTCTCGAGATGCTGTCCTAGGACAACAATGCCGTCGAAGGATCCACGCGCGCAGTTCACCGCAGGGAGAACGTGATGGGCTATGACTGGAATGGCGCTCGCAGGCGCCGCTGGAGTGACCACCGCCACATATTCTGATCGGAGCCGAAGCGGTGGGCGAAGATCATTGCGCGGTCGACCTGCACGCTGTTTCGACCGACGACGGACATAGGAACGTCGGGTGCCCTGTCTGGCACATCCTCTAAGGCCCCTGGCATCGTGAACTTAATCCCAACCGGGTTTTGTCAATCATTTAACAGCGCTGCGACCGGACCGCTGAGAAATCCCGGTCTGCCTGCTGTCCCTGATGAACGTTTCTCGGGTGTCGATGTGTAGCTTGGTAAAGAGTTCACCCGGCCAGTGTCGTCTGTCCCGGCGGTCCGCCGGAACATGGGCATCTCCTCAGTTCTAAACGGGGTTTTGCGGTCCCATGACCGGAAACCAACTCGGCATCGACACAGATATGAGGAGGGAACGTGGCAAATCATCCCAAGCTCCGTTGACGCGCGGCCC